>JBBILG010000049.1:0-13804 GCA_037445085.1 Methylobacillus sp. | reverse complement strand
GGGTGTAGATGTCGGAGGCAGCCTTGACGGATTCCACCACCGCGACCTCCTGCTGCGCCTCGACCCGCCTGCCGACCTGCGGCAGTTCGACGTACACCAGGTCGCCCAGCAGTTCCTGGGCGTGGTCGGTGATGCCGACGGTCACGCTGCCGTCCGCCTCCAGGCGCGCCCATTCGTGGCTCTTGTTGTAGCGGAGTTGCGCGGGAATCTTGGACATGGATGGCTCCTGAAATCAAACCAGAATTCTACCCTGCCGCACGAACGGCGGCTTGACCACCCGCGCGGCGAGCTGCCTGCCGCGGATCTCCACCGGGACCGTGTCGCCGGCGGACACGCCGGGCGGCAGGCGCGCCAGGGCGATGGACTGCTGCAGGGTGGGCGAGAAACTGCCACTGGTGACGCAGCCTTCGCCATGCGCCGTGCGCACGCGCTGGCCGTGGCGCAGGATGCCGCCCGCTGCCAGCGTGAGGCCGAGCATCTGCCAGCGCGGCACGCGCGCTTCCAGCGCGGCACGGCCGACGAAATCGCGCCCGCCGCGCCGGTCCACGGTCCAGTCCAGCCCCGCCTCGGCGGGTGTGGTATCCGCGTCCATGTCCTGGCCATACAGGCGCAGGCCGGCTTCCAGACGCAAGGTGTCGCGCGCACCCAGGCCGCAGGGCGTGGCACCGGCTTCCAGCAGCCGCGTCCACAGGGCTTCCGCCAGCCCTGCCGGCAGGCTGATTTCGAAGCCGTCCTCGCCGGTGTAGCCGGTGCGGGAGACGAAGCGGTCGCCGCAATCGGCGGCCTGAAAGGGGACGAGATCGCGCACCGCTGCCAGGCAGTCGGGCAGGGCGCGTGTGAACACGGCAGGGCCGGCCGGCCCCTGTACGGCCAGCATGGCGAGATCGCGGCGCGGCGCGATGGCGACATCCAGGGCCCAGGCCGCCGCGCGGCTGCGCATCCAGGCGAGAGCCTGTTCGGCGGTGCAGGCGTTGACCACCAGGCGGTAATGTCCGCCGCGGTCCCAGGCGATGAGGTCGTCGAGGATGCCGCCGTCATCGCCGAGCATGCAGCCATACAGCGCACGGCCCGGCTGCAGCTTGCCGACGTCGTTGGCCAGCAGCCGGCGCAGGTAGGAGCGTGCATCCTTGCCGCCGATGTCGACCGAGCCCATGTGGGAGATGTCGAACAGGCCACAGTCGCGCCGCACCGCATGATGCTCCTCGATCTGCGAGCCGTAGGTGAGCGGCAGCGTCCAGCCGCAGAAATCCGTCATGCGGGCGTTGAGGCGCAGATGCGCCTGGTGGAGCGGGGTGGTTGGCATGGCGCGAACGGTCTTTGGCTTCGGCGGCTGACGGCCAATGTAATCACTGCGGGCGCATCTGACAAGTCTTGCCCCGCCCGGCAAGGGGCGGACAGTTGACGCCGGGCCGCGACTCCGGTTTACTGCGGAGCTGACCGATACGCGATTGCAGGTGCTTCAGTGCCCAACCAACCATCGCCGGAAACCCTGCTGCTGCGGGCCGAACCGATTCATGCCGCCGCTGCGGTCGAGGCCGCCCTCGACCGGCTGGGCGCGGAGATCACGCGGGAGCTGGGGGACAGCCGCCCGCTGGTGTTGTGCGTGATGAGCGGGGCGGTGGTGTTCGCCGGCCAGTTGCTGCCGCGCCTCGCCTTCCCGCTGGAGTTCGATTACCTGCACGTCAGCCGCTACCACGACCGCACCGAGGGCAGCCACATCGTCTGGAAGATTCTGCCCGGCGACAACCTGAAAGGTCGCAGCGTGCTTGTCCTGGACGACATCCTGGACGAGGGGCTGACGCTGGCCGAGGTGCGCAAGAAGTGCCTGCGGGCCGGTGCCGCGCGCGTGCTTATCGCCGTCCTCGCGCGCAAGGAAACCGGCCGCCCCAAGCCGCTGGAAGCCGATTTCGTCGGACTTGCGGTGCCGGACCGCTATGTCTTCGGCTGCGGCATGGACGTGCACGGCTGGTGGCGCAACCTGCCCGGCATTCACGCCCTGAAGGAGGGCTGAAGGGGCAGGCGGTACATCCGGCGGAAGCTTTTCCGGTAAAATTCGCTGCATGCCGGAACCCCTTTTCATCCACCTGCGCTGCCATAGCGAGTATTCCGTCGTCGACGGCATGGTACGCATCGACGACTATGTGCGGCGCGCCGTGGAGGATGCCATGCCGGCCCTGGCGCTCACCGATCTCGCCAATCTGTTCGGTGCCATCAAGTTCTACAAGGCTGCGCGCGGAAAGGGAGTGAAGCCCCTGCTCGGTTGCGACGTGTGGCTGGAAAACCCCGCCGACCGCGACCAGCCCTACCGGCTGCTGCTGCTGTGCCGGAACCATGCCGGTTACCTGCGGCTGTGCGAGCTGCTGACCGAAGCCTACCTCGGCAACCAGCATCGCGGCCGCGCCGAAATCCGGCGCGAGTGGCTGGAGCGGAACGGCGAGGGGCTGATCCTGCTCTCCGGCGCCACCGATGGCGATGTCGGCCAGGCGCTACTGCAGGACAACCCGCAGGCCGAGGCCCTGGCGCGGCAGTGGGCGGAGGCCTTCCCACGCCGCTTCTACATCGAGCTGCAGCGCACCGGCCAGGCCCGGCAGGAGATCTACATCGCGCGCGCATTGGCCCTGGCGTCAAGGCTGGGGCTGCCGGTGGTGGCCACCCAGCCGGTGCAGTTCCTCGACCCGGACGATTTCAAGGCGCACGAGGCGCGCGTCTGCATTGCCGAGGGCTATGTGCTGGCCGACCGGCGCCGTCCGTGCCAGTTCACCGGACAGCAGTATTTCAAGACCCAGGCCGAGATGGCCGCGCTGTTCGCCGACATTCCCGAGGCGCTGGCCAATTCGGTGGAGATCGCCCGGCGCTGCAATCTCACCCTCACCCTGGGCAGGAACTACCTGCCACGCTTCCCCACGCCCAACGGCGAATCGCTGGACGATTACCTGGCCGCGCAGGCGCGCGCCGGGCTGGAGCGCCGTCTTGCGGTGCTCTGCCCGGATGCGGCGGAGCGCGACGCCAGGCGCCCGCAGTATGCGCAGCGGCTGGAGTTCGAGATCGGCATCATCATGCAGATGGGCTTCCCGGGCTATTTCCTGATCGTGGCGGATTTCATCAACTGGGCCAAGAACAACGGCGTGCCCGTCGGCCCTGGTCGCGGCTCCGGCGCCGGCTCGCTGGTCGCCTACAGCCTGGGCATCACCGACCTCGACCCGCTGCGTTACAACCTGCTGTTCGAGCGCTTCCTCAACCCGGAGCGGGTGTCCATGCCCGACTTCGACATCGACTTCTGCCAGGAAGGGCGCGACCGCGTCATCCAGTACGTGCGAGAGAAGTACGGCAAGGAGGCCGTTTCGCAGATCGCCACCTTCGGCACCATGGCGGCCAAGGCGGTGATCCGCGACGTCGGCCGCGTGCTCGACCTGCCGTTCCATTTCGTGGACGGCATCGCCAAGCTGGTGCCCAACGAGCTGGGCATCACGCTCGCCGAGGCACTGGAAAAGGAGCCGCAGCTCAGGGAGCGTCAGCAGAACGAGGAAGAGGTGCGCGAGCTGCTGGAACTGGCGCTGCGCCTGGAAGGGCTCACCCGCAACGTCGGCATGCACGCCGGCGGCGTGCTCATCTCGCCGGGACGCATCACCGATTTTTCGCCCGTGTACTGCCAGCAGGGCAGCGACAGCGTGGTGAGCCAGTACGACAAGGACGACGTGGAGGCGGTCGGCCTGGTCAAGTTCGATTTCCTCGGCCTGCGCACGCTCACCATCCTCGACATGGCGCAGGCGGCCGCCAACGCGCAGCGCGCCGAACGGGACGAGCCGCCGCTTGCCTTCGATACCCTGCCGCTGGACGACAAGCCGACCTTCGATCTGCTCAAGGCCGCCAACACCACCGCCGTGTTCCAACTGGAATCGCGCGGCATGAAGGACATGCTCAAACAGGCCCGGCCGGACTGTTTCGAGGACATCATCGCGCTGGTGGCGCTCTACCGCCCCGGCCCCATGGACCTCATCCCCGACTTCTGCCGGCGCAAGCACGGCCTGCAGCGCGTGGAATACCCGCACCCCGCGACCGAGCCCATCCTGTGCGAGACCTACGGCATCATGGTGTACCAGGAGCAGGTCATGCAGATCGCCCAGGTGGTGGCCGGCTACAGCATGGGCGGCGCCGACATGCTGCGTCGCGCCATGGGCAAGAAGAAGCCGGAGGAAATGGCGCAGCAGCGCGCGGTGTTCGTGGCGGGCGCGCAGCAGAACGGCACTTCGGCGCGCGATGCCGAATATCTCTTCGACCTGATGGAAAAGTTCGCGAGCTACGGCTTCAACAAGTCGCACGCCGCCGCCTACGCCCTGGTGGCCTATCACACCGCCTACCTGAAGAAGCACTACCCGGCGGCCTTCCTCGCCGCCACCCTGTCGGCGGACATGAACAACACCGACAACGTCCACCTGTTCCACGACGACTGCCTGATGAACGGCATCGAGGTGCTGCCGCCCGACATCAACCGCAGCGAATACCGCTTCAGGCCACTCGACGCAAGGCGCATCCTGTACGGCCTCGGCGCCGTCAAGGGCACCGGCTGGTCGGCCATCGAGGTGATCCTGCAGGCCCGCGAGCAGGGCGGGCCGTTCCGCGACCTGTTCGATTTCTGCCAGCGCCTCGACCTGCGCCGCGTCAACCGCCGCGTCATCGAATCGCTGATCCGCGCCGGCGCCTTCGACGGCCTGGAACCCAACCGCGCCGCCCTCATGGCCGGCGTCGGCATGGCCATCGAGGCGGCCGAGCAGAGCGGGGCGGCGGCCGGGCAGAACAGCCTGTTCGGCGACCTGGCCGATCTCGTCCGGCACCGGCTGCCGCAGGTGCCGGCCTGGTCGGAGCCGGAAAGGCTGCAACAGGAGAAGGCGGCACTCGGCTTCTATTTCAGCGGACACCCCTATGCCGCCTACCGGAAGGAGCTGGCGGCCTTCGTGCGCAGCGATCTGGCCGGCCTCAGGCCGCAGGAGCAGCCGCAACTGCTGGCCGGGGTGGTGGTCGGCATCCGTACCCGCATGACCGGCCGCGGCAGGATGGCGTTCGTCACCCTGGACGACGCCACCGCGCAGGTCGAGGTGATGGTGGGCAACGAGCTGCTGCAGGCGCACGCCGGCCTGCTCAGGGAAGACCAGTTGCTGTTCGTCGAAGGCCGCGTCAGCCACGACGACTTCAGCGGCGGGCTGCGGGTTGGCGCGCGCCGGCTGTTCGATCTCGCCGCCGCGCGCAGCGCCTGTGCCAGCCTGCTCAGGCTGTCCTGCAACGGCCAGGCGGACGCGCGCCGGCTGCGCGAACTGCTGGCGCCCTACTGCAGGGTGCGCCAGCAGGACGACGTTCCCGGCTGCCCCGTGCAGATCGATTACCGCAACGGCGCGGCGCGCGTGGAGCTCACGCTGGGCGAGGACTGGCGGGTGGAGCTGCGCGACGACCTGCTGGCAGGCCTGCGCGCCTGGCTGTCCGATGACAACGTCAAAATCCTGTATCATTGACGCCCTTGGCTGAGATTCAGCATACGAGGGCTTCATGAAAACGAGCTTCCTGGATTTCGAACAACCCGTCGCCGAGCTGGAGACCAAGATCGAGGAGCTGCGCTACGTGCAGGACGACTCCGCCCTCGACATCTCCGAGGAGATCGAGCGCCTACAGAAGAAGAGCCAGCAGCTCACCAGGGACATCTACAGCAAACTCACTGCCTGGCAGGTGTCGCAGGTCTCGCGCCATCCGCAGCGCCCCTACACGCTGGACTACCTCCAGGGGCTGTTCACCGATTTCGAGGAACTGCGCGGCGACCGCGCCTTCGCCGACGATCCCGCCATCGTCGGCGGCATGGCCCGCTTCGAAGGGCTGCCGGTGATGGTGATCGGCCACCAGAAGGGCCGCGACACCAAGGACAAGATCTACCGCAACTTCGGTATGCCGCGTCCGGAAGGCTACCGCAAGGCGCTGCGCCTGTATCGTCTGGCGGAGAAGTTCCAGCTTCCCATCGTCACCCTCATCGACACGCCGGGCGCCTATCCCGGTATCGATGCCGAGGAGCGCGGCCAGTCTGAAGCCATCGCGCGCAACCTGTACGTGATGGCAGAGCTCAGGACGCCCATCATCGGCGTCATCATTGGCGAAGGCGGCTCCGGCGGGGCGCTGGCGCTGGGTGTGGTCGATCACCTGATGATGCTGCAGTACGCCACCTATTCGGTGATCTCGCCCGAAGGCTGCGCCTCCATCCTGTGGAAGAGCGCGGAAAAGGCCCCGGAAGCCGCCGAGACGCTCGCCATCACCGCCGGCCGCCTGAAGACGCTGGGCCTCATCGACCGCATCATCGCCGAGCCCATGGGCGGCGCCCACCGCAACCCGGAAGAAATGATGCAGACGCTGCGCCGGGCGCTGCGTGACGAGCTCAAGGCGCAGCGCGCCAAATCCGAGCACACCCTGTTGCAGTCGCGGCTGGAACGGCTCATGAGCTATGGCAAGTTCAAGGAAACCGCCACCCCCTGATCTCGCAGCCGGCCTCGAACACTTCCTGGCCAACAGCCTCCGCTCCGGGCAGACCCTGCTGCTGGGCCTGTCCGGCGGGCTCGATTCCTGCGTTCTGCTGCATCTCCTGGCCGGGCTGCGCGACAGGCTCGCATTCCGCTTGCGCGCCTTGCACGTCAACCATGGCATCAGCCCCAACGCCTTGGCGTGGGAGAACTTCTGCGCCGAGCTGTGCGCCGGCTACACGGTGGCTTTCGAGGCGGTGCTGGTCCGCGTGCCGCGCGCCAGCGGCCTGGGCCTGGAAGCCGCCGCACGCGAGGCGCGCTACGGCGTCCTGCTGGCCCGGCCGGTGGATGCCGTGGTACTGGCACATCATCAGGACGACCAGGCCGAGACGCTGCTGCTGCAGCTCGTGCGCGGCGCCGGCGTGCAGGGGATGCCGGCCCGGCGCGAGGGGCGGCCGCTGCTGCTGCGCCCCCTGCTCGGCGTGCCGCGCACGCATCTGGAACACTACGCCCGCGCGCACGGGCTGCGCTGGATCGAGGACGAGAGCAATCTGGACCTCGCCTACGACCGCAATTTTCTGCGTCATCGGGTACTGCCGCAACTGGCGCAGCGTTTTCCCGCCTGCCGTGCCGCGCTGGCGCGCAGCGCGGCGCATTTCGCCGAGGCGGCGGCCCTGCTGGAAGAGGTGGCGGCGGACGATGCCGGGAAATGGGTGCGGGACGGCAGCCTGCTGGTTGCCGGACTGCGCGTGCCAAGCGAGGCGCGCGCGGCCAACCTGCTGCGCCACTGGCTGCGCGGGCAGGGCGGCGGGATTCCCAGCCGCCGCCTGCGCGAAGTCATGCGCCAGCTCGTGCAGGCGCGCCAGGATGCCCGGCCGCGCATCGCCGTGGCGGGTGGCAGTCTGCAGCGCTACCGCGATGCGGTGTACTTCGTGCCCGCGGTGGCCGGGGCGGCGATGGAAGAACGCCCGTGGCGGGGCGAGGAGGTGCTGGCATTGCCCGGCGGCCGGCTGCATTTCCTGCGCAGGCAGGGCGAGGGCCTGTCGCTGTCCAGGGTGGAGGCCGGCCGCCTCGTCATCCGCCGCCGCGCCGGCGGAGAGCGGTTCCGGCCGGACAGCCGCCGCCCCACCCGCAGCCTGCGCCATCTGCTGCAAGAAGCCGGCATGCCGCCCTGGCGGCGCGAGCTCCTGCCGCTGCTCTATCTGGACGGGCGACTGGCGCTGGTGCCCGGCATCGGGATCGCCTGCGATCTGCGGGCGGCGCCGGGCGAGGCGGGGCTGCAGGTCGGCTGGGTGGAGTGAGCGTCCGGCTCAACATGGGCTCCAGCGTCTTCCACACGTTGTCGAGCATCCTCGGCTGTGCGTCCGCCGCCGGATGCAGACCGTCGTCCTGGGTGAGGGCGCGCTCGCCGGCCACCCCGTCGAGCAGGAAGTCCACCAGCGGCAGCCGGTAGCGAACGGCGAGCCGCGGGTAGCTGTCGGCGAAATCGCGTGTGTAGCGCGGCCCGTAGTTGGGCGGAATGCGCATGCCGACCAGCAGCACGCGCGCGCCCTGGCGCTGGCAGTGCTCGATGATGGCGGCGAGGTTGCGGCGCATGTCCGCCACGGGCAGGCCGCGCAGGCCGTCGTTGGCGCCCAGCGCCAGGATGACCAGATGCGGCCGGTGCTGGCGCAGGGTGGCCTCGATGCGGGCGAGGCCACCGCTGCTGGTCTCGCCGCTGATGCTGGCATTGACGACCCGGTGCGGATGGTCCTGCTCGGCGAGACGCCGCTGCAACAAATGCACCCAGCCCTGGGCTGTCGCCATGCCATAGGCCGCCGACAGGCTGTCGCCATAGACCAGGATGGTCGGTGCGGCCGCCGCCGGCAAGGGCAGGCACAGCAGGATGATCACCCCAATACGACGGAGCATGATGTTGACGGATGCCACGGTGGAAATAGAGGTGCGCGATTTGACCAAGCATGTTAACAGCAGCGAGGGGTGCCTGACGATACTGGACGGCCTCGACTGCCGGATCGCGGCCGGCGAGTCGGTAGCCATCCTCGGCGCCTCCGGCTCCGGAAAATCCACCCTGCTCGGGCTGCTGGCCGGGTTGGACATCCCCAGCCGCGGCCAGGTTCGCGTCGGCGGCATCGACCTTGCCAGCCTCACCGAGGACGGGCGGGCCGCGCTGCGCGGGCGACGGATGGGCTTCGTGTTCCAGTCCTTCCAGCTCCTGCCGGCGCTCACCGCCCTGGAGAACGTGCTGCTGCCGCTGGAACTGGCCGGCCAGCGGGATGCCGCGGCGCGCGCCCATGCCGCATTGGCGCGCGTCGGGCTGGCCGGGCGCCTGTCGCATTATCCGCGCCAGCTCTCCGGCGGCGAGCAGCAGCGCGTCGCCATCGCGCGCGCCTTCGCTCCGCGGCCGGCCATCCTGTTCGCCGACGAGCCGACCGGCAATCTCGATGTCGCTACCGGCGGGCGCATCATCGACCTGCTGTTCGACCTCAACCGGGAGGCCGGCACCACGCTGGTGCTGGTCACCCACGACGCGGCGCTGGCCCGGCGCTGCCAGCGCCGGCTGCATCTGTCCGGCGGCAGGCTGGGCGAACCGTGAAGCCGCTGACGTTCGCTCTGCGCCAGTTGCGCGGCGCCTGGCGTGCCAACGAGCTGCGCGTGCTGCTGGCGGCGGTGGTGCTGACCGTGGCGGCGACCGGCGCGGTCGGCTTTTTCGCCGACCGCATCCAGTTTGCGCTGGAACGCCAGGGCAGCCTGCTGCTGGGCGCCGACCTGCTGGTGGTGTCCGACCGCTCCTTGCCGGACGGCTGGCTGCAGCGGGCGCACAGCCGTGGCCTCGTCACGGTGCGGACCATGGAATTCCCCAGCATGGTGCTGTTCGGCGAGGCGAGCGGCCTTGCGGAAATCAAGGCGGTGGCGCCGGGCTATCCGCTGCGCGGCACGCTCATGGTGAGCGAGACGGCATACGGCGCGGCGCGCGCGGTGCGCCATGTGCCGGCGTCCGGCGAAGTCTGGCTGGAGCCGCGGCTTGCGGCCGCATTGGGCGTCGCGGTGGGCGAGCATGTCGGCCTGGGCGAACGCGACTTCGTGGTCGGCGCCATCCTGGCCCAGGAGCCGGCGCGCGGCGGCGACCTGTTCAGCATCGCGCCGCGCCTCCTCATGGCGCTGGAAGATGTGCCTTCCACCGGTCTGGTACAGTACGGCAGCCGCATTTCCCACCGCCTGCTGCTGGCGGGCGGGAAGACGACGGTGCGCGAATACGCCGACTGGGCCAGGGCCAATCTTGAGCGCGGCATGCGCGTGGAGGACGTGCACAGCGCCCGTCCCGAGGTGCGCCAGGCGCTCGCCAAGACGCGCCAGTTCCTTGGCCTCGCGGCGGCCGCCAGCGTGATGCTCGCCATGGTGGCGCTGGCGCTCGCCATGCTGCGCCATGTGCAGCGCCAGCTCGACGCCTGTGCGCTGATGCGCTGCTTCGGCGCGCGTCAGGGCACCGTCGTCGGCGTATTCCTCTGGCAGACCGTGCTGATCGGCCTCATCGGCGCCGCCGCGGGCTGCGTGCTCGGCTACGCCGCGCAGGAAGTGCTGGCGCGCCTCCTCGGCCATCTGTTCCTGGAGCGGCTGCCGGCGCCGACCGTGCTGCCCGCCTTGTCTGCCCTGCTCGCCGGCATGGCGGCGCTGCTGGGCGTCAGCCTGCCGCATCTGCTGCGCCTGCGCGGCGTGCCGGTGCTGCGCATCCTGCGCCGCGATCTCGACGGCGGCACCGCGCATTGGCTTGCCTGGCTGCCGGCGCTGGCGGTGCTGCTCGCGCTGGTGTTCTGGAACGCGCGCGATGCCGGTCTGGGCTGGGTCGTGCTCGCCGGCCTCGCCGGCCTGCTGCTGGCGGCGGCACTGACGGCCTGGCTGGCTGCCGGGCTGCTGCGGCGCACACTGGGGCGCGCCGGCGGCGCCTGGCGCCTAGGGCTGGCCAACCTGCTGCGCCGGCCGGGCCTCACGCTGGCGCAGGTGGCCGGTTTCGGCCTCGGCATCATGGCCATGCTGCTGCTCACCCTGGTGCGCGCCGACCTGATGGCCAGTTGGCAGTCGTCGCTGCCGCCGGATGCGCCCAACCGCTTCGTCATCAACATCCAACCGCAACAGCTCGGTGACTTCCGGGCATTTTTCGGCGAAGCCGGGCATCCCGCGCCGCAGACCCACCCCATGGTGCGCGGGCGGCTGGTTGCCGTCAACGGCGAACCGCTCGATCCCGGACACTACGCGGACGATCGCGCACGCCGGCTGGCCACGCGCGAATTCAACCTGTCCTGGGCGGCCGCCCTGCAGGCGGACAACCGCATCGTCGCCGGGCGTTGGTGGGGCGCCGAGGAGCATGGCCGGCCGCTGCTGTCGCTGGAAGAAGGCATCGCGCAGACGCTGGGCCTAGGGCTGGGTGACCATCTCACCTACGACATCGCCGGCAGCCGAATCGAGCTCGAGGTGCGGAGCCTGCGCCGGGTGGAGTGGGATTCCATGCGCGCCAACTTTTTCGCGCTGGCGCCGCCGGGCGTGCTGGAAGGGCATGCCGCCAGCCATATCGCCAGCCTGTACCTGCCCGCCGAGCGGGAGGGGCTGCTCGGCCGCCTGGTGCAGCGCTTTCCCAACGTCACCGTCATCGACGTCGCCGCCATCCTGGAACAATTGCGCGGCATCATGGACCGCATGACCCATGCGGTGCAGTTCGTGTTCGGTTTCAGCCTGCTGGGCGGTTTCGTGGTGCTGTACGCGGCACTCCATGCCAGCCTGGCGGAGCGCCGCCAGGAAATCGCGCTGTTGCGCGTGCTCGGCGCAGATCGCCGCCAGGTGCTGGCCGGCGTGCTCGCCGAGTTCGCCTGGATCGGCATCATCGCCGGCGCGCTGGCGACTGCGGGGGCGAGTGTGCTGGCCTGGGTGATCGGCACGAAGCTGCTCGGCCTGCCCTACGCCTTCAACCCGCTGCTGCCGTTCGCGGCTGCGCTGGCGGTGGTGCTGGTGCCCTGGGCCGCCTGGCTGGGGCTGCGCGGAGCCTTGCGGCAGCCGCCGCGGCAGGTATTGTGCAGCGTGTGATTGGTTTATGGCAGCCAACTGTGGTTGTAATCAACCATTTTTTTGGGCTAGACTGGTGCTCTTGGTTTTGTGGCCATTCTGCATGGCCTGTTGATCCAAAAGGGAAATGTTCGCCAACCATGGCCATGGCAGGCTATTTGCTTGCACCCCGGCGTTTATCACAAGGCCATGCCGGGCCCGGGGAGTTTACATGCACAAAAACCATCCATTGCAACCCAAACACATCACCGCGCTGGTGGCTGCGCTGTGCGCCGCGCCGGTGGCCTACGCCGACGTCGCGCTGGAAACCGCCCCCGTCGAGGTGGTCAGCACCACGCCGCTGCCCGGCATCGGTCTGCCCATCGAGCAGGTGCCGGCCAACGTGCAGGTGGTGAAGGGCGAAGAGATCGAACAACAGAAGAGCCTGAGCATCGCCGACTACATGAACCACAACCTGCTGGGCGTGAGCGTCAACGAAACCCAGAACAACCCCTACCAGCCGGATATCCTGTTCCGCGGCTTCACCGCCTCGCCGCTGCTGGGCACCCCGCAAGGGCTATCCGTGTTCCAGGATGGCGTGCGCGTCAACGAGCCGTTCGGTGACGCGGTCAACTGGGACCTGATCCCGGTCAACGCCATTGCCGGCATCACTCTCATCCCCGGTTCCAACCCGGTGTTCGGCCTCAATACCCTGGGCGGTTCGCTGTCGGTGACCACCAAGAACGGCCGCACCCACCAGGGCGGCGCCATCGAGGCCGCTGCCGGCTCGTGGGACCGCAGGGCCGGCAGCGCCGAGTTCGGCGGCGTTTCCGCCGACGGCGCCATCGACTACTTCCTCGCCGCCAACTACTTCGACGAGGACGGCTGGCGCGACTATTCACCTTCCGAGGTCAAGCAGCTGTTCGGCAAGCTGGGCTGGCAGAACGAGACCAGCCGTCTGGAACTGAGCTACACCGGCGCCGACAACGACATGATCGGCAACGGCATGATCCAGAGAGAGCTGATGCGCAGCCTGGGCGAGGAGACCATCCACACCCGCCCGGACCAGACCGAGAACCGGCTGTCCTTCCTCAACCTGAACGGCAGCCACTGGTTCAGCGACGACGTGCAGATGAGCGCCAACGCCTATTACCGCAACTCCAAGCGCAAGACGCTGAACGGCGACATCAACGATGATTTCGATCTCGAGGATTTCGAGGACGAATCGGGCATCAGTGATTCTTTGGCGGACGCCCTGCAAGCCTGTCTCGAGGTGGCGGACGGCACATATTCAACAGTCTGGGGTAGTGGCGATCCGGAAGAGATCGCCGAAGTGGCCTGCAACGGTGCGCTGAACCGCAGCGACACCAGGCAGCGCGGCTACGGCTTCAACGCCCAGCTTGCCTTCAGCCAGCCGCTGATGGGCAAGCGCAACCAGTTCATCGTCGGTATGGGCTATGATTACTCGCGCATCGAGTTTACCCAGTCCACCGAGTTCGGCCTGCTCAACGCCACGCGCGGCGTGGACGGCCTCGGTATCGAGGGCGACGAGGGCGAAGTCGATCTGCATGGCAGGGCCCGTAGCTGGGGCGTGTTCTTCACCGATACGCTGTCGCTCAGCGACCACTGGCACCTCACCCTGGCCGGCCGCTACAACCACATCAAGGTGAAGAATCGCGATCAGATCAACCCGATTCCCGACCCGAATCCGGAGGACAATGAATCCCTGACCGGCGATCACAGCTTCAGCCGCTTCAATCCGGCAATCGGTCTTACCTATACGCCGAGCCAGGCGCTGACGCTGTACGGCTCCTATAACGAGGGCATGCGCGCGCCGACCTCCATGGAACTCGGCTGTGCGAACCCGTACCAGCCCTGCAAGCTGCCCAACGCCATGGCCGGCGATCCGCCGCTGGACAAGGTAGTCTCCAAGACCTTCGAGGTCGGCGCGCGCGGCCATCTGACCGCGGACATCAAGTGGTCGGGCGCGTTGTACCGCACCGACAATCATGACGACATCCACTTCATCGCCACCAATGCCGCCAATGGCATGGGCTACTTCGACAACGTCGGCAAGACCCGCCGTGTGGGCGTGGACCTCGGTCTCATGGGGGCGGTCGGCAAGTTCAGCTGGGCCGCCGGTTACAGCTATGTGCGGGCGACCTACCGCAGCAGCCTGCAACTGGTGAACGAGGTCAACTCGACGGTGGAGGAGGTCGAGGTTGCGCCGGGTGAATTCATCGACGTCATCAACGTCAAGAAAGGCGATCGCCTGGCCA
>JBBILG010000048.1:11892-13984 GCA_037445085.1 Methylobacillus sp. | reverse complement strand
TGCGAAACGGCGCGCCGTTCGCCGACATGCCCGGTTCCCTGCTACGCCTGCGCGACCTGCTGCTGAAACGCGAAGGCGGCGACCGCACCATGGCCCGGGTACTGGCAGCCGTCCCGCAGTCCGGGCTGGAAGCCGTGCTGGTCGCGGTGGAGCTGGTGCTGGAGTCCGGCAACCCGAGTGCCGAGCATATCGAGAACGTGTTGAGCCGCTTGAGGACCGCCCCCGTGCCGGACGGTGTGGAAACCCGTCTCAGGGTGGTGGAGGCTCCGGTCGCCGACACCGGGCGTTATGACCGCCTGCGCGCGGAGGTGAGCCATGCGTGACGTCGGCTCGGAACTGAAAGCGCTGCGCTTGCACGGCATGGCCGGCAGCTGGGCCGAGATGATGGCGCAGGGCAATGGCGTGGGCGTCCAGACCTCGCGCTGGCTGATCGAGCATCTGCTGGATGCCGAGCATACGGATCGCGCCATGCGTTCCATCCGTTACCAGCTGCATGCAGCCAGATTCCCGGTGCACCGCGACCTGGCCGGCTTCGACTTCGAGCCGTCGAAGGTGGATCGCAGCCTGATCACCGAGCTGGCTGACCTGTCCTTTACCGACGGTGCACACAACGTGGTATTCATGGGCGGCACGGGCACCGGCAAGACGCATCTGGCCACGGCATTGGGCGTCTCCGGCATCACCCGGCACGACAAGCGCGTGCGTTTCTACTCGACCATGGATCTCGTCAATCTGCTGGAGCAGGAGAAGGCTGCCGGCAAATCCGGCAAGCTGGCCTACGCGCTGATGCGGGTGGACCTCGTCATCCTGGATGAGCTGGGCTATCTGCCGTTCAGCCAGGCGGGGGGTGCGCTGCTGTTCCACCTGCTGTCGAAACTGTACGAGCACACCAGCGTGATGATCACGACCAACCTGGTGTTCGCGGAGTGGGCGAACGTGTTCGGGGATGCCAAGCTGACCACGGCGCTGCTGGACCGGCTGACGCACCACTGCCACATCATCGAGACCGGCAACGCGTCCTATCGCTTCCGGCACAGCAGCGCCACGGCCAAGTCGCGCATCAAGGAACGGGAGAACGCCAGACGCAAATCAGCAAGCGATGAGCCATTCTGACAGGCACGATCCTGTAAACTGAAAACCAGCCGTCCTGATCACTCAGGCGGCTGTCGCCCCTGGGTCATTCTTCATCGCGCACACCTGGGTAATTTTAAACGCGCGCCGACAGCAGGCCCTTTTCTTCGGCCAAACTACCCGAAAGCGCCACCATTCTGGCCATCGAAGCCGGCCAGGGCCTGCACCAGCGCCTGGGCGCACTCGGCTTCCGCGTCGGCAACCGCATCGAAGTGGTGCGCCAGGCCTCCTTCAACGGCCTGCTGCACGTGCGCATCGGCAGCACCGACGTCATGCTCCGGCGCCGGCAGGCCCGCTGCATCCTGATCACCCCACCAGCCGTCGCCGTCTGATCCCACCAAACCGGATCGACAATGCAGCGTATCGCCCTGCTGGGCATGCCCAATACCGGCAAGTCCACCCTGTTCAACCGCCTGAGCGGCGCGTCCGTGCGCGTCGGCAACTGGCCCGGCATCACCGTGTACCTGATGGCCGTAAAACTGCCGATGGGCGACCGTATCGCCGAACTGGTCGATCTGCCCGGAATTTACGACCTGCACGGGTTTTCCGAGGACGAACAGGTGGTGCGCCGTTTCCTCGAGAGCAACCCGGTCGATCTGCTGCTGGTGGTGCTGAATGCGGCGCAGGTGGATCGCCAGTTGTCGCTCGCGCTGCAGGCGCGCGAGCTGGACGTGCCGGTGATGCTGCTGCTCAACATGGCCGACGAGGCGCGCCGCGCCGGCGTCAGCATCGATGTCGCCGGCATGATCGGCAATGCGCTGGCGCCGGTGCTCTCCCCCATCGGCATCGACAGCCAGCTCGCCATCGCGCTCATCTTCGGCTTCGTCGCCAAGGAAATCGTCATCGGCTCGCTCGCCATCATCTACGGCCTGGAAGGCGACGCGCTGGCGCAACCGATGGCGCAGCGGCTGGACCGGGTGCAGGGTATGAGCTTCATGCTGTTCACCCTGATCTACACGCC
>JBBILG010000048.1:6197-11821 GCA_037445085.1 Methylobacillus sp. | reverse complement strand
GTCGCTGCTGCTCGCCTGGGCGGTGAGTTTTCGTGTTCTACCAGGGCGCACGCTGGCTGCAGTCGGCCCTGTAGCCTCGCCCTGCCTGCTGAATCTTCCCTTACGGCTTCTTCATCGCCTGCTGCATCCTGGCGATCACGCTGGCCGCCCATTCACGGCCGCCCAGGCCGAAGGCGATGGCCAGAGCAAGGAAGACCGAGCCGAAGACGATGACGAACAGCGCAGTCAGCAGCTGCGTGCCGATGCCGAGCTGCTCCAGCGCCACGAACAGGGCGAAGATTTGGATGAGGTATTCGGCCGAGGTGCTGGCAACCAGCGCGCCCTCGAACTTGATGCCGTGCAGCCAGGCGAACACCAGGCGGTTGACGAAACGCGCCAGCAGCGTGCCGAAAATCATGATGAGGATGGCAATGATGACGTGCGGCAGGTAATTGGCCAGCGCGGACACCATGCTCGCCACCTCGCCCAGGCCGATGGTATTGGCGCCGGCCACCATGAACAGCAGCAGCACCAGCCAGTAGACGACGCCGCCGATGATGCCGGAGAAGGTCAGTTCCTTGTCGCCATGCTGGAGGAACGCCTCCAGGCCGGATTTGCGCGCCGCGTCGTCGAAGCCGGCGAATTCCAGCAGGCGCTTGACGCCGTGCCTGGCGATGCGCGCACAGACCCAGCCGACCAGCACGATCAGGATCGCCGCCAGCAATTTGGGGAAAAAGTGGGCGATATCCTGCCAGAAGCTGTTCATGGAAGCGATGAAGATGTCCAGTTGCTGCTGCATGGCAGCCCCTCCTTGTCGTTTGCAATCATGGTGCGGATGGTGCGGTCAGAAAGCTAACACAGAAAGCCTACCCGTACAAACGCGGCGGCCTGCGGTCAGTGTGCGCGGAACATGAAATAGGCGGCAAATAGGCGGCGCCCACAGCCCGGCCCACAGGTAGTCCAGCTTGACCGGCTCGTGCATGTAGAACACGGCGCAGGCAAAGGTCATGAACACGTTGGACAGGATCAGCAGGCCCGCCGCCTGCGCCCACACCGGCAGGGCCATGGGCTAGACGGCGGCCTCTCCGGTCTCACTGGTGCGGATGCGGATCACCTGCTCCACGTTGGTGACGAAGATCTTGCCGTCGCCGATCTTGCCGGTACGCGCCTTCTTGACGATGGCGTCGATGGCCGCATCCACCAGGCTGTCGGGCACCACCAGCTCGATTTTCATCTTGGGCAGGAAGTCCACCACGTATTCGGCGCCGCGGTAGAGTTCGGTATGCCCCTTCTGGCGGCCGAAGCCCTTGACTTCGGTGACGGTGAGTCCCGCCACGCCAATCTCCGACAGCGCCTCGCGCACCTCGTCCAGCTTGAACGGCTTGATGATGGCGTCGATTTTCTTCATGGTTTCCTCCTAGAATTCATAATGGTATTTCGAGGTGATGGGGTAGCGCCGGTCCTTGCCGAAGCCGCGCTGGGTGATACGCACGCCCACCGGCGCCTGGCGACGCTTGTATTCGTTGCGGTCGATCAGCGTCACCACCCGCCGCACGTCCTCGCGGCTGTGGCCGAGCGCGACGATTTCCGCCGGACTGCGGTCCTCCTCGACGTAGGCCTGCATGATGGCATCCAGCACCCCGTAGGGCGGCAGGCTGTCCTGGTCGGTCTGGTTGGCGCGCAACTCTGCGGAAGGCGGCCGCGCAATGATGCGCGCGGGGATCACCGGCGCGCTGCCGTTGCGGTAGCGGGCAAGACGGTAGACCAGGGTTTTGGGCACGTCCTTGAGCACGGCGAAACCGCCCGCCATGTCGCCGTACAGCGTGGTGTAGCCCACGCCCATCTCGCTCTTGTTGCCGGTGGTGAGCACCAGGCTGCCAAACTTGTTGGACAGTGCCATCAGCAGCATGCCCCGTATGCGCGCCTGCAGATTCTCCTCGGTGGCGTCCGCGGGCAGGCCGGCGAAAGTCCCGGCCAGCGCGTCCAGGAAGCCGGCAAACAGCGGTTCGATCGGCAGCACGGTGTACTGCACACCGAGGACGGCCGCCATCTGCGCGGCGTCGCTCTGGCTGATGTCGGCGGTATAGCGCGAGGGCATCATCACCGCATGCACACGCCGGGGTCCCAGTGCATCCGCCGCCACCGCCAGCACCAGCGCGGAATCGACACCGCCGGAAAGACCCAGCACCACGCCCGGAAAGCCGTTTTTCTCCACGTAATCGCGCACGCCCAGGCACAGCGCCCGGTAGACGGCCGCTTCCAGGCCAGGCTCCGCGCTGACCGCGCCGGGCAGCGGCGAAGCACCTTCGATCTCGACCAGCCCCAGTGCCTCCTCGAAGGCCGGCCACTGGTGGGTAAGCGTGCCGTCGGCCGCCAGCACAAAGGAGGCGCCGTCGAACACCAGCTCGTCCTGGCCGCCCACCAGGTTGGCATACACCACCGGCAGCCCCGTTTCGGCCACGCGCCGGCGCAACACCTCGTGGCGGGTGGCCTGCTTTTCTAGATGGTAAGGGGATGCGTTCAGCGCCAGCAGCAGTTCGGCACCGGCGGCCCCGGCCTGCGCCGCCGGTGCCGGTTCCCACACGTCGGCGCAGATCAGCACGCCCATGCGCACGCCGGCATGCTCGAACACCAGCGGTTCGGTGCCGGCGTCGAAATAGCGCTTTTCGTCGAACACGGCATAGTTGGGCAGGGCGTGCTTGCGATAGCTCCCTTCCACCGCCCCGCCGCGCAGCAGCGAGGCGGCGTTGTAATGCCCGCCGTCCGCCCGCAGCGGATGGCCGACCACCACCGCGATGTCCGGCAGCGATTGCGCCAGCGCCCGCAGGACCTGCTCGCCGGTGCGGTAGAAATCCTCGCGCAGCAGCAGGTCCTCGGGGGGGTAGCCGGAGAGCGCCAGCTCCGGCGTCAGCAGCAGGCGGGCACCGGCTTTGCCGGCGCGCCCGGCAGCCTCGCGGATGCGGGCAGCGTTGCCGGCGAAATCGCCCACCACACAGTTGATCTGGGCGACGGCAATTTTCATGATGGCTGGGAAGCCCGGCAGCCTCAATAGCGGCCGCCGGCCGCCTGAATGATCTGCACCAGTTCCGATTGGCCCTGCTGCATGGCATACACCAGGGCCGTCAGGCCGTAGGCGTCCCTGGCCTTGACCCTGGCACCGCGCTCCAGCAGCAGGCGCACCAGCTCCCCGGAACCGGTTTCCACCGCATGGTGCAGCAGCGGCGTGCCCTCGCTGTCCTTGACGTTGACGTCGGCGCCATGCTCGATGAGCATGCGCGCGGCATCCAGCCGGTTCCTCTGCACCGCCCAGGTCAGCGCGGTCCACCGGCTGGAATCCGCATCATCCAGCCGGGCTCCGGCATCCAGCAGCGCCTTGAGCACTTCGAGATTGCCTTCGCGCGCCGCGTACATCAGCGCCGTGGCCTTCTGGCGGTCCCGGGCGGAGGGATCGGCCCCGTGGTCGAGCAGCGTGCGCACGCTGGCGAGATCGCCGTTTTTGGCAGCATACATCAGCACGCTGCGGCCATCGTCGGTACGCGCGTTGGGATCCACGCCGGCCTCGAGCAGCAAGGCGATGGCCTCGTGGTAACCGGAACTCGCCGCGAGGCCGAGGGCGCTCCAGCCGGCAGCGTCTCGCAGGCGGAAGTCGGCCTTGTGGTCGAGCAGCACCCGGATGGTGGCGAGATGGTTTCTCTTCACGGCGAACATCAGCGCCGTCCAGCCCTCGCTGTCCACGGCGTTGATGCCGGCGCCGCGTTCCAGCAGCAGCCGTACCACTTCGGCGTTGTCCTTGCGCGCCGCGTACATGAGCGCGGTGATGCCCTCGGCGTCGCGGATGTCGGGGCTGACACCGCTGTCGAGCATGGCCCGCACCAAGGCCGTATCGCCCCTGGCCGAGGCCGCCAGCAGCTCCGGCACTTCCTCCCGCGCCGCGGCCAGCAGCGGCAGCAACAGCAAAGCGGCCAGCAGGCCGCGCATCCATGCTTTCATGCGCCCTCCCCCGTCATTTCACGCCCATGGCCGTCAGCACGGCCTCGCCCATGCCGGCGGGCGAATGCGCCACCACCACGCCGGCGTTTTCCAGGGCACGGATCTTGTCGCCTGCCTTGCCGCTGCCGCCGGAGATGATGGCGCCGGCATGGCCCATGCGCTTGCCGGGTGGCGCGGTCTGCCCGGCGATGTAGCCGGCCACCGGCTTGCTGACGCTGGCGCGGATGAATTCCGCGGCGGCTTCCTCGTCGGTACCGCCGATCTCGCCCACCAGGATGATGGCCTCGGTTTCGGGGTCGGCCTCGAACATCCGCAGGCACTCGATGAAGCTGAGCCCCTTGATCGGATCGCCGCCGATGCCGACGCAGGAACTCTGTCCCAGTCCGAGCCGAGTGGTCTGGTATACCGCCTCGTAGGTGAGCGTGCCCGAGCGTGACACGATGCCCACCTTGCCGCGCTTGTGGATGCCGCCGGGCATGATGCCGATCTTGCACTCGTCCGGAGTGATCACGCCGGGACAGTTGGGACCGACCATGTTCACGCCGTTGGCACGCAGTGCCGCCTTGACGTTGAGCATGTCCAGCACCGGGATGCCTTCGGTGATGCAGACGATCAATTGTATGCCGGCATCGGCGGCTTCCAGGATGGAATCGGCGGCAAAGGCCGGCGGCACGTAGATCACCGAGGCCGTCGCGCCGGTCTCGCGTACCGCCTCGCGCATGGTGTTGAACACCGGCAGGCCGAGATGCGTCTGCCCGCCCTTGCCCGGCGTGACGCCGCCGACCATTTTCGTGCCGTAGGCCAGCGCCTGCTCGGAGTGGAAGGTGCCCTGCTTGCCGGTGAAGCCCTGGCACAGTACCTTGGTGTTCTTGTCGACTAAGATGCTCATGCAAAACCCTTGTTTAGCCACGGAGGTCACGGAGAAAAACGGGAAGGGTCGCCTCTGTGTTTTTTCTGTGCGCGCTGTGGTTATCCATTGACCGCCGCCACGGCGCATTGCGCTGCATCGGTGAGACCGTCGGCGGAAATGATGGACAGCCCGCTGTCGCGCAGCATGCGCTTGCCCAGCTCGACGTTGGTGCCTTCCAGGCGCACCACCACCGGCACCTTGACGCCGACATCCCGCACCGCGGTGATGATGCCTTCGGCGATGATGTCGCAACGCATGATGCCGCCGAAAATGTTGACCAGGATCGCCTTCACATTTGCGTCGGCGAGGATGATCTTGAACGCCTTGGCCACGGTTTCCGCCGTGGCGCCGCCGCCGACATCCAGGAAGTTGGCCGGCATGCCGCCGTGCAGCTTGATGAGGTCCATGGTGGCCATGGCCAGCCCCGCCCCGTTGACCATGCAGCCGATGTTGCCGTTGAGCGCGATGTAGTTGAGTCCGGCGGCGTGCGCGTCCGCCTCCTTGGGGTCGTCCTGGTTCCAGTCGCGGCTCTCGGCCAGCACCTTCTGCCGGTACAGCGCGTTGTCGTCCACGCTCATCTTGCAGTCCAGCGCCACCAGCGCACCGGCGGCGGTGACCACCAGGGGATTGATTTCCAGCAGGACGAGATCGCTGTCCTTGAACAGGCGGTAGAGGCCCTTGAGCAATTTGGTGAAGGCGCCCGCCTGGGCACCCTCCAGCCCCAGTGCGAAGGCGAGGTTGCGCG
>JBBILG010000048.1:0-6153 GCA_037445085.1 Methylobacillus sp. | reverse complement strand
AAGGGGTCGCAAATCTCGCGCAGGATTTGCTCCGGGGTAGCGGCCGCGACCTCCTCGATGTCCATGCCGCCGGCGCCGGAGGCCACCACCACCACGCGCTCCAGGGCGCGGTCCACCAGCAGGGAAAGATACAGTTCGCGCGCAATCGGCAGAGTCTCTTCCACCAGCAGGCGGTGCACCGGCTGGCCGTCGGGAGCGTTCTGCAGGGTCACCAGGTGGCTGCCGAGCAATTGCGTGGCGGCATTCTGCAACTCGTCATGGCTGCGGGTCACCTTGACCCCGCCCGCCTTGCCGCGCCCGCCGGCGTGGATCTGCGCCTTGACCACCCAGGCGCTGCCGCCCAGTTCGCGCGCTGCCGCCACCGCCACCTCGGCCGTGTCGGCCACGATGCCGCGCGGCGTCGGCAGGCCGTATTGCTGCAGCAGGTGTTTGGCTTGGTATTCGTGCAGATTCATGGAGCGTTCCGGGGATGCGAATTTTCGTAATTCTGGCGTAAAACCGCCGCTTGCGCCACGGCAGATTTGCCGCGACGGCATGCCCGCGGGCGGGCGTGTATAATCGCGGCTCCCGCCTACCGCGTAACCAGCCATGCGCCTCGTCATCCAGGGACCGCATCTCGACGTCCCCCATATCCGGCACCTCAGCCGCCTCTGCGGCGCGCTTGCCACCCGCATCGACGGCACCGACGCCTACCGCATCCCGGTGCCCGCTCCGATCGGCGAGATTCCCGCCTATTGCGAGGAACACGGCATCGACTGCGCCTTCGTGCCGGACGGGCAGACGCTGGATCGCTTCGGCCTGGTGGTGATGGACATGGATTCGACGCTGATCGGCATCGAGTGCATCGACGAAATCGCCGACATGTACGACCTCAAGCCGCAGGTGGCGGCAATTACCGAGAGCGCCATGCGCGGCGACATCGAGTTCGCCGAGAGCCTGCGCCGCCGCGTCGCCCTGCTGGCCGGGCTGGAGGAAGCGGCGCTGGCGCGCGTATATGACGAACGCCTGCGGCTCAATCCCGGCGCCGGGAAGCTGATCGGCGCCCTACGCGTCCGCGGCATCCGCACCCTGCTGGTGTCGGGAGGTTTCACCTACTTCACCGAGCGGCTCAAGGCGCGCCTCGACCTGGATTACACCGCGGCCAACCGGCTGGAAATCGTCGATGGCAGGCTGGCCGGGCGCCTGCTGGGTGAAGTGCTGGACGCACAGGCCAAGGCCGACTGGCTGGTGAGGACGCGCGATGCGCTGGGCCTCAAGCCGGAACAGGTAATCGCCATCGGTGATGGCGCCAACGACCTCAGGATGCTAGCCACGGCCGGCGTGGGCATCGCCTATCACGCCAAGCCGGTGGTGCGCGCGCAGGCCACCTACGCGCTCAACCACGCCGGGCTGGATGGCGTGCTGGCGCTATTCATCGACTAGGAAACTCTCCGAGCAGAAAGCGCTGTCGACACCCGCCTGGCGCCCGGGAAGGCGTGCAAACGGGGCCAGCCTCGCTGCTGTTCATGGTTCGAGCTCGTCCCGAGCAAGGACGAAAGACGCGGCCCCAGGCCGCCACTCACCGGGAACAGAAGGGGAGGATTGGACACACGTCAGGCGACGGGCGCGGCAGTCGCCTGTTGGCCGATCCTGCCCTGCAGGCCGTCCGCGATGTTGCGGTTGATGTTGATGAGCACGTCGATGCGTTCGGGCAGCGGATCGGCCATGAGCGCGTAGGTGCGCCGATCGATGAATCCGATCAGCGTGAGGAGGTTATCCCTGATGGCCTGCGGCATGGGGTTGGCCGGATCCTTCATTTCCGACTCGAACAGCGTCCACACCCGCTGGTTGTAGCGCAGCGCCTCGTCCAGCGTCATCAGATCTTTTTCCTCCGCCAGCTTCTGCTGGGCCTCCTTGAGACGGAAGGCGGCCTTGAGCAGCACGTTCGCCTCCAGCTCCCGCCCCTCAAGGGTGGCTTTTTCGACGTTGCGGTAGGCATCAAGCGGATTGCGCATGGTGGATCAGTTCCTCCTCGTATTGCACCAGGCGCCGCGCAGCCTTCAGCGCCTGGTAGTACTCGCCAAAGGCGAGATGGTGGTTGATTTCGGCCACAGGGGACGCCGCACTGGGCGCAGCTTCCAGCAGTTCCTGCACCAGGGCGGCGTAATTCTTCTGATAGCGCGTCAGGTTGGGGAAATCCATGTACATGAGCTGCACGCAGAGCTGGATGCGGCGGCAGTGGCTGGACGCCGCATCTTCACTCAGGATGTCCTTTTCCCGCAGCAGGGGAATATCGTTGAGCAGCACCAGTTCCGCCGCCGCCGTGCCATTCTGGATCACGGCACCGCCCACGAAAAGCTTCTCTCCCGGTTTGAGTCCGATCTTAAGGGGCATGTGCGCTCACGCCGTGCGCATCCCGCCGCCGATGCCCCGGCCGGCCGCAACCAGCCCCAGCCCTGCCTCGACGCTCAAGGCTGCCGCGGCGGCCTCACTGCCGGGCTGCGCCATGGCGATCCACTGCTGGCGCAGACCCTCGCCAAAACCGCTGGCCGTCTCGATGCGCGTCTCGATCTCTCTTGCCGTCATGGCGATGTCGGCATCGCCGGACGCGCCGTCCAGGGCCGGCGGCATCCACTGCATGGGCTCTGGCAGCAGCGGCCCGGAAGGGTTGATGTGTTCGCGCGGGGGAAAGATCAGCGCTTCCATTTGCTTGCGCAGCCCCGCAACCAGGTTCAGATAGCGTTCGCGTTCTTCGCTCCCTTGCGGAAAGGGAGGGTAGCTCTTGACGATGGCATTCAGGTTGTCGCGCATGCCGCGCATGAGCTGTTGCAGTTCGTCGATACGTGACAAATGCTCCCGCGTCTCGATCGCCTGCCGCTGCACGGCCTCCTTGGATTCCTGCAGACGTGCAAACCCGGCACCACCGATACGCACGTGCCCCTCAGCGGAAACGGCATGAGCCCGCGCCTCGCCGCCTCCCGGCGCAGGGCCGACAGCTAGGACGGCCCGCCCCATCTGACCGGCAGCCAGGGATGACGCCACACCAGGGCTGATATTGGCTTCCTGTATCATGCCTGTGCCCCCCTCAATGCGCCGTGACGGGCAAACCACCCGTCACGGCATCAGGACTTGATCAAGCCTGTGCGAGCCTCCTATCGTCTTAGAACAGACGCAGCACCGACTGCGCGGCTTGCGACGCCAGGCTGAGGGAGGTGATACCCAACTGCTGGCGGGTCTGCAGGGCCAGCATGTTGGCGCCTTCCTCGTTGGTGTCAGCCAGCGTCAGTTTGTCGGCGCCTTCCTTGAGGGTGTTCACCATCTGGTTGGTGAAGTCAAGGCGGGCGTTGACGATCGCCAGGTTGCTGGCGAGCTTGGAAGCCTCCGTTTGCAGCTCCGAAATTGCCGAAGTGATGGCAGCCGCCACGTTGTTGAGGACGGACGCCTGGCTAAAATTGACACCGGCAGCGGTCATCAGCCGGCTACCCACCGTACCCAGCGCGGAATTGCGTCCATTGAAGCCGATCAAGGCCAGCTTGTTGCTGCCGCTTTCATTGAAGAGCACGTCCAGCGTCGTATTGGTGCCGCTCGAGGAACCGCTGGCACCCGCGACGATGAAGTTGGTTCCCTTGTAGCTGGAATCCGCGGCCAGCTTGCGGATCTGCGACATGATGGTGTTGAACTGGCTTTCCGTGGTGGCGCGATCACCCGATTCGGAACGCGCCGCCTCCACCAGACCGCGGGCGCTTTCCAGCAAAGTCTTGATGCCTTCGATGCCGTTGTTGGCCGCCTTGATGGCCTGGATCGCTTCCCCCATGCCGTCCTTGCGGGCCGTCAGGTTGCTGGCGCGCTGCATGTGCGCAGCCGCCGCGAAGAAGTTGAGGGGATTATCCAGGGCGCTGTTGACCTTCTTGCCGGTAGCCAGACGATCCTGGGTGCGGTTGAGCAGGACTTCGGTATTCTGCAGGCTGATGAGATTGGCCCGCATGGATGCGGCGAGTGTGACTTCCTGTGCCATTTCTTGACTCCTATTCTGGGTTGAACTGCCGGAGGCTTCTCCTCCGGATGGGCAGCGCCCATGACCGATTTACGGCAGGCAATGCAAAAACTTTAGCCCGGATGTTTCACCGGATCGCGGCCGGCGGTTGATGCTGCCGCGAATGGCCGCTACGGCCGGGCGCCCGATCAGGTCCGCCCGGCCGCGCCTTCTTCCAGCATGGCTGCCATGCGCTCGAGCGATGCACCCAGCAATTGCGGCTGCCGCGCGAGGAGGTCCTGGTAATTGTCGAGCGCCGCGCTGAAATCGGCCTGCAGGATGACGGCCCGCTCGTAGCAACACAGGGCCTCTTCCCAGCACCCGCGACGCTCCAGCAACACGCCGAGGTTGTTGTGCGCCTGGGCGTAATCGGGACTAAAGGCGATGGCGGCACGGAAGCCGGATTCGGCAGCATCGAGATCATCCTGCTGGACAAAGGCGACACCCAGGTTGTTATGGGCCTCGGCAAAATCCGGGCGCTGCGCAATGGCTTGCCGATAGGCATCGGCAGCCTCCGCCAACCGCTGCTGCCGGCGCAGCACTTCGCCCAGATCGTTCCACCGGCTGGGCATCCGGGGGTTCAGTTCCAGCGAGCGGCGCAGCATTTCCTCGGCTGGCGCCATCTCCCCGGAAAGCGCATGCACCAGACCCCAACCATGCAGGATATCCGCGTCATCCGGCTGCTCGTCGGCAAGAAGGACATATTCCGCCCTGGCCGCCTCGATCCGGCCCGCGGCCAGATGTTCGGCCGCCGCCGCGAGCCGCCGGCGGCGGCGCAACTCAGCCAAGGGGTCAGGCTTCGTCATGGCAAAGACCCTCACCGGTGGCTTCCGCTAGGACGCGCACGACTTCGGCGCGGGCGGCGGCCAGGGCATCCAGCAGGTTCATGAAATCGTATTCCGCCTTCATCACGGATTCCTCTTCATCGACGATGATCGACAGGGCATTGTAGGTGAGGCTGAGCAGGTTGAGAACGGTGCCGCGAAAAAGGAAATCCCCCACCTTGCCCTTGATTTCCGGCGCAATCAGCGCCCGGTAGACAGCAACTAGGCAGGCGATGACATCGGCGCGCGACTGGCGAGGCTGCGCGAACAGCGCACGCAACGTCTGGATGAAGCCATCCACCTCGGCGAGCAGTGTCGCGGCCACGGGCACCGGGTCGACGCCAACCTCGGCGAAGGCCCGCGAAAAAGCCGTGAGGGTGGCCGCCTTGTCCGCTGCGTCCGTGAGATCGGGAAAATGCTCGGGCGGCAAGGGCTCCGCCCCTTCGATGCGCACGCCATCGTTGAGGTTGTACACCCTGGCATGCGGACAGACGCGCAGGGTGGCCTCCATGTAGAGGCGGGCCAGCTCCAGGATGCCGTTGGTGAATGCCTCGCCGCCGAAGTTGGCCGGTGCGGGCCGCTCGTTCGCGGGCCGCTTGGAGAGCAGGCGACGCAAGGCGCCCTCTTCTTCGGGCAGCTTGCCAAGATACGCCGTATGCCGTGAATGATGACGCTCGGGATCGCGATACCCCAGGTCCACGCCAAACAGGAAGATGCGCCGGAATCCCAGACCCAGGGCAAGCGAGACGGCCATGTTGGTCACCGTGGGCTGGGAGTCGATGGGCACCCTGGGCACGTAGCCCAGCCCCTGCAGCAACGTGGCCATGGTGTCGGATTCCTTCATGACCATGCTCGCATGGCCGAACAGGTCGAATACCTCGGGCATGACCACGTTGAGGCCGATAAAATGTACCTTGCGGCGAAAATCCTCGGGCACCGTACGGGTGAGCACATCGTACACGATGCCGGGCCGTTCCTTCTCGAGATGGAAATCCGGCATGATGTCGGCATGGGAAAGCGGCCCCAGCGCCGTGCCGCAGCTGAACAGCACTGCCTTGTCACGGCATTGCCGCAGGAGGGGCAGCAAGCCATCCAGCGACGGTCCGGAGCCTATGACGAAGGCCACCGCGCCGGGATCGACAACCAGAGAGCGTGTACACACAGGCCGGTGGCCGGCAAAATTCCTGAGCGTGTGGCGGACGGAAATCAGCTCATCATCGAAATAGCCCAGACCGAAGTAGAGCTGCCAGAGCGTCTGGGTAATGGCGTCCTTGATTGCCTCCAGCGCATCGCCTGCGGGCATGGCATAGAAAAGTG
>JBBILG010000047.1:0-14005 GCA_037445085.1 Methylobacillus sp. | reverse complement strand
ATGGTTCAGGGGCGGTGCGGTGCGCCGCCGGACAGCAGGCGCGACAGCACCTCCGCCAGCTTGTGCGGTTCGAACTTGGGCACGTATTCGTCCACCCCCACCGACTTGCCCAACTGCTGGTTGGTCGAGCTGGACAGCGAGGAGTGCATCAGCACCGGCACGCCGGCGAAACGCGCGTCGCTCTTGATGTGGCGGGTGAGCACGTAGCCGTCCATCTCCGGCATCTCCACGTCGGTGAGGATGAGCTGAATGTAGTCCTTGACCGGCCGGTGCAGCACGTCGGCACGCGCGGCGATTTTCTGCAGTTCCTGCCAGGCCTCCTTGCCGTTGGTGGCAAACAGGTACTGGATGCCGAGCGCCTCCAGAGTGCGCTGGATCTGCCTGCGCGCCACCGTGGAATCGTCAGCGAAGAACACGGTCCTGTCGCCAAGCCCGAGCGGGGCGAGGGCGGCGATGGAAATGTCGTCGGCGTAGCTGGTGGTGTCGGCGAGGATCTTCTCCACGTCCATCATCATGACGATGCGGCCGTCCTTGAGTTCGGTGACGGCGGTGATGAGCCCGCCCATCTGTGCGGTGAGCATTTCCGGCGGCACCTTCATGGCCGACCAGTCCACCCGCAGGATGGTGTCCACGCTTTCCACCAGGAAGCCCTGGGTGTGGCCGTTGTATTCGGTGACGATCATGATCTGCGGCGGCGTGTCGTTGTGGATGCCGACGTGCTCGATGAGGTCGATCACCGGCACCAGGCTGCCGCGCAGGCTGACCATGCCTTTCACCGAAGGCGGCATGTCGGGGGCATGGGTGATGGGCGGCACGCGCATCACCTCGCGCACCTTGAATACGTTGATGCCGAAGGTTTCCTCGCGGCCGGTGCGCTGGTCGCGGCCCAGCGAGAACAGCAGCATTTCCAGCTTGTTCGATCCAGCCAGCTTGGTGCGTGCGTCGATCCGTTTCAGCAGTTCCGACATGATCGTGGGGTTTTCATTTGCGGAAATTAAGGTCAATTATGCACCGGAATGGTACAACCATGCATGGTTGTCCTGCCGCAAGGCTGTCATGCGGTGCCCTTCTTCCCCACTCCTGCCGGGGAGTGGCCTCGCTCCACCAGCCCGTAGCCTGCATGACAGGGGCTGTTCCATTCCGGCCGGCGGACACTATACTGGAGGCCTTATGAAAAATGTAGCGGCGAACTTCGCCGGCCTCTCCTGCCGCCGACCATGCAGCCCGTGACCACACCACCCGCTTCCGCGCCGGAAGAGCTCCAGCAGGCGTTCCTGCTGTTCAACCAAGTATCGGAGCAGCTTGCCGGTGCCTACATGGAGCTGCAGAAGCAGGTGGAACAACTCACCTACGAGCTGGCGGTGGCGAACGGCGAGTTGTGGCGCCAGCTCCAGGAAAAGGAGAGCCTGTCGCAGCGCCTGGCGCGCCTGCTCGATGCGCTGCCGGGCGGGGTGGTGGTGGTGGACGGCCAGGGGCGCGTCCTTGAAGCCAATCCGGCGGCGCTCGCCCTGCTGTCCGGCCCCTTGCCGGGCGAGGAGTGGACGGCGGTGTGCCGGCGTGAGCTCGCCCCCACCAGCGTGCCGGGCGAGTGGCTGGCAGCGGCGAGCGACCGCCGGGTGGCCATTTCCTCCAGCCGGATCGGTGCGCAGGAAGGGGAAATCCTGCTGCTGCAGGACGTCACCGAGGCCTACCGCATGCAGGAGCAGTTGCAGCGCCATCAGCGTCTCTCTTCCATGGGCGAGATGGTGGCCAGCCTCGCGCACCAGTTGCGCACGCCGCTGGCGGCGGCGCTGCTCTATACTTCGCACTTGCGCGGCGAGCTGGCGCCGGCCGACCGCGAGCGCTTCGCCGACAAGGCGCTGGCGCGCCTCAACAGCTTGGAGCGGCTGATCAAGGACATGCTGATTTTCGTGCGCGGCGGCAAGGCGGTGCAGGAGGAGGTGCCGGTGGCGGCGCTGCTGGCCGACGTGCGGCACGTCATGGAACCGCAGATGCAGCAGCACGGCCTTCACTTCGGCGTGGAGGACCGCAGCGGCGGGGCCGGCCTGTTGGGAAGTCGCGAGGCGCTGGCTGGCGCCCTGCTCAACCTGCTCGCCAACGCCATGCAGGCCTGTGCGCCGGGCGGCCGGGTGGTGCTGGCGGCGGAGCCGGACGGTGCCGGGTGGCTGCGGTTCCGCGTCGGCGACAGCGGCAAGGGCATGCCTCCCGAAGTGCAGCGGCGCCTGTTCGAGCCGTTTTTTACCACCCGCACCGACGGCACCGGGCTGGGGCTTGCCATCGTGCGCGAAGTGGCGCAGATGCACGGCGGCGAGGTGGCTGCCTCCTCCACCGCAGGCGTGGGCAGCGAATTCTGCGTGCGTCTGCCCCTCAACAGGAACTGAGGCATGAACAAGACCTTGCCCATCCTCATCGTCGAGGACGATCCCGACCTGCGCGAGGCGCTGTCCGACACCCTGGCGCTGTCGCGCTACCGTGTGCTCACCGCCGCGGACGGGGTGCAGGCGGTGGAGGTGCTGCAGCGGCATGCGGCCGGCCTGGTGATTTCCGACGTGCAGATGCCGCACATGAACGGCATCAGTCTGCTGCACGAGATCAAGGTGCGCTGGCCGCATCTGCCGGTGCTGCTGATGACCGCTTACGGCGTCATTTCCCAAGCGGTGGAGGCCATGCGCGAGGGTGCCTGCAACTATCTGGTGAAGCCGTTCGAGGTGAGCGACCTGCTGGCGCAGGTGGCGCGCTACATGCTGCCGGCGAGCTTTTCCGATGCGGCCGACGCGCTGGTGGAGGACCCGTGCAGCCGCGCGTTGTACGCCATGGCGCTGCGCGTGGCGGCCACCCCCGCTACCGTGCTCATCGGCGGCGAGAGCGGCACCGGCAAGGAGGTGCTGGCGCGCTTCATCCACCGCCACAGCCCGCGCGCCGACAGGCCCTTCGTCGCCGTCAACTGCGCCGCCATTCCGGACAACCTGCTGGAAGCCACCATGTTCGGCTTCGAGAGGGGCGCCTTTACCGGCGCCGTGCAATCCCAGCCCGGCAAGTTCGAGCAGGCGCAGGGCGGCAGCCTGCTGCTCGACGAGATCTCGGAGATGCCGCTGGCACTGCAGGCCAAGCTGCTGCGCGTGCTGCAGGAGCGCGAGGTGGAGCGCGTCGGCGGCCACAAGGCGGTCCCCCTCGACGTGCGCGTCATCGCCACCACCAACCGCGACCTGCAGGTCGAAGTGGCGGCCGGCCGCTTCCGCGAGGACCTCTACTACCGTCTCAACGTGTTCCCCTTGCGGGTGGCGCCGCTGCGCGAGCGCCGGCAGGAAATCCTGCCACTGGCGCGGCGTTTCCTCGCCGACATGGCGGCCGCCATGGGGCGTGCCGGGCTGCAACTGGCCGAGGACGCCGAGCAGGCCCTGCTCACCCACGACTGGCCGGGCAACGTGCGCGAGATGGAAAATGTCATCCAGCGCGCAGTGATCCTGGCGCCGGCTGACCGGGTCGATGCCGGCCACCTGCACCTGCCGGCGCGCCGCACCGCACCGCCGGAAGCCCCGGTGGCGCCGGCAGCTCCGATGCAGGACCTCAAGTCGCTGGAGAAGACCCACATCCTGAACATGCTGGCCTCGGTCAACGGCTCGCGCAGGCTGGCGGCGCAGAAGCTGGGCATGAGCGAGCGCACCCTGCGCCACAAGCTGCAGCAATACCGCGAAGCGGGCGAGTGAAAGTGGCACGCGGATTGCTGCAAGTCCATGCGGCGGCGGACGCTGCAATTTTTCCGCAGCCGGTACTATAATCACGGGAATCACCGGAACATCGGGCATACGCGCACATGGACACCAAGGGCATCGATCAGCTGCTCAGCCAGTTGAACGCCACCGCCGCCGCGGCGGCCGGCAAGTCTGCGCCGGCGGCGGGGCCGGGGGCGGCAGATTTTGCCGGCATGCTGAAACAGGCGGTGGAAGGCGTCAGCGCCGTCCAGCAGGAGGCCAACCAGATGGTCCGGGCCTTCCAACTCGGCCAGCCCGAGGCCAACATCCAGGACGTGATGATCTCGCTGCAGAAGGCCAACCTGTCCTTCCAGACCATGGTGCAGGTGCGCAACAGGCTGGTGGCGGCCTACCAGGACGTCATGAACATGCAGGTGTAGCCTTGCTGCCCATCCCGCGGGCGGATCCGGCCTGCGTATGCCGCCACGGGCGGCGCAATTCCCCGGCTTTTTCCTTTACAATGTCGGCCATTGCTACCATTCTTGATCACGGTATTGGGCGACCACTAGACCTATGGCCGAAGCACCCGGGCAAACACTCAGCGCGCTGGCGCGCGGGTTCAACGGACTGCCCCCGCAACGCAAGCTGGGGCTGATGGTCGCGCTGGCGGCGGTGATCGCCGTCATCGTCGGCGCCGTCCTGTGGGCGCAGGCGCCCACCTACCGCGTCCTGTACGGCAATCTTTCCGACAGCGATGGCGGGGCGGTGCTGGAGGCTCTGCAGCAGCAGGGCATCCCCTACAAGACCGGCGCCGGCGGAGCCATCATGGTACCCGCCGACCTGCTCTACGAGGCGCGCCTCAAGCTCGCCTCGCAAGGCCTGCCCAAGGGCGGCGCGGTGGGCTTCGAACTGATGGATACGCAGCAGCTCGGGGTGACCCAGTTCCAGGAAAACGTCAATTACCAGCGTGCGCTGGAAGGCGAGCTCACGCGCACCATCTCCACCATCTCCGCAGTGCAGGCCGCGCGCGTGCATCTGGCCATCCCCAAGAAGACCGTGTTCGTGCGCGACGAACAGAAGCCTTCGGCCTCGGTGCTGGTCAGCCTCTATCCTGGCCGCACCCTGGACAAGGCGCAGGTGGCCGGCATCGTGCACCTGGTGGCGAGCAGCGTGCCGGAAATGACACCCGGCAACGTCACCGTGCTCGACCAGAACGGCAACATGCTGACTTCCGCCATGGACAAGGGCATGGCGATCGGCCTCGATTCCAGCCAGCTCGAATACCTGCGCCAGGTGGAGCGGGACTACGTGCGTCGCATCGAGAGCATCATCACCCCCATCACCGGCGCCAACAACATCCGCGCCCAGGTGACCGCCGACCTCGATTTTTCCAGGACGGAACAGACGGCGGAGACCTTCCGCCCCAACATGGCGCCGGACCAGGCCAGCATCCGCAGCCAGCAGATCGCCGAAACCGTCGGCGAGGGCGGGCAGCCCGCCGCCGGGGTGCCCGGCGCCCTGACCAACCAGCCGCCCGGCGCTGCCACCGCACCCATCAATGCCCCCGCCGGCGGCCAGCCCGCCGCGGCAGCGCAGGCCACGACTGTTGCCGGCGGCCTGGTGAGCCGCGAATCCACCACCAACTACGAGCTGGACCGGACCATCAGTCACACCAAGCTGCCGGCGGGCACGGTCAAGCGCCTGTCGGTGGCGGTGGTGGTCAACCACAAAGCGCTGCGGGACCGGCGCGGCAAGGTGAGCTACGAGCCGCTGAGCCGGGAGGAGCTCACCCGCATCGAGAGCCTGGTGCGCGAAGCGGTGGGCTACAACCAGGCGCGCGGCGATACCCTCAACGTGGTCAACGCGCCCTTCGATGTCAGCGATACGGTCGAGGCGGTGCCGCTGCCGCTGTGGAAGGATGCGGCCATGCAGGCGCTGGCGCGGGACGTCCTCAAGTATCTGCTCATCGCGGGCCTGCTCGCCTATCTGGTGCTGGGCGTGATCAAGCCCATGCTGCGCGAGCTGATCGCCGCCGGCGGCCGCGCGCCGGCGCGCGGCCCCCTGGCGGGCGAGGCGGCGGGAGGCGAGGCCGCCTTGGGGGGCGAGGTGGGTGATATGGTGACGCTGGGGCGCGGCAGACCCCACAGTTACGAGGAAGACCTCAAGCTGGTCAAGGACATGGCCAAACAGGATCCCAGGATCGTCGCCAAAGTGGTCAAGGACTGGGTGAACAAGGAATGAGCGGCGAGGGGGTACTGAAAAGCGCCATCCTGCTGATGAGCATAGGCGAAGAGGAGGCGGCCGAGGTGCTCAAGTACCTCGGCCCCAAGGAAGTGCAGAAGATCGGCATGGCCATGGCCTCGCTGGAAAACGTCACGCGCGAGCAGATCCAGTCCTCGTTGCGGGACTTCCGTACCGAAGCCGAAGAACGCACCACACTGGGCATGGGCTCCGACGGTTACATCCGCGCGGTACTCACCAAGGCGCTGGGCAGCGACAAGGCGGCCAACCTGATCGACCGCATCCTGCAAGGCGGCGACACCAGCGGCATCGAGAGCCTGAAGTGGATGGACGCCGCCTCGGTGGCGGAGCTGATCAAGAACGAGCACCCGCAGATTATCGCCACCATTCTGGTGCATCTCGACTACGACCAGGCCAGCGAAATCCTTGGCAAGTTCCCCGAGCGCCAGCGCAACGACGTCATGCTGCGCATCGCCACCCTGGACGGCGTGCAGCCGCACGCCCTGCGCGAGCTCAACGACGTGCTCACCAAGCTGCTCTCCGGTGCCGATCACGTCAAGAAGTCGGCCCGGGGCGGCGTCAAGACCGCCGCCGAAATCCTCAATTTCATGGGCGGTGCCGCCGAAGGCACCGTCATCGGCAGCATCCGCGAATTCGACGAGGAACTGGCGCAGCGCATCCAGGACGAGATGTTCGTGTTCGAGGACATCGGCAAGATCGACGACCGCGGCATCCAACTCCTGCTGCGCGAAATCCAGTCCGAGTCGCTCATCGTCGCCCTCAAGGGGGCCACGCCGGAGCTGCGCGAGAAAATCTTCAAGAATATGTCGCAGCGCGCCGCGGAAATGCTGCGTGACGATCTCGAGGCCAAGGGGCCGGTGCGCCTGAGCGAAGTCGAGGCGGAGCAGAAGGAAATCCTCAAGATCGTGCGCCGCCTGGCCGAAGAGGGCCAGATCGTGCTCGGCGGCAAGGGCGAGGAAAGCTTTGTCTGACCCGTCGCACAGGAAGGGGAGGAACTAAGGTGGCCGGCCAGCCGTTGCCAGACGACGCCGTTCCGTCTTACCGGCCCTGGCAGCCGGAGACGCTGGATCCCGGCGCGGCCCAGGCGCACCCGGTGCGGTTGCCTACCGCGGAAGCCCTGGAAGAACTGCACTGCCAGGCACACCAGGAGGGCTACGATGCCGGTTACCGCGAAGGCCGTGAGGCGGGCTACCGCGAGGGGCGCATCCAGGCCGACGAGGAAGTGCAGCGGCTGCGCGCCATCCTGAACGCGCTTGATCAGGCAGGACAGCAGCTGGGGCAGGCGACCAGCGAGGACATGCTCGATCTCGCCCTGGAAGTGGCCCGCCAGATGCTGCGCCAGGCGCTCAAGGTCAAGCCGGAACTGCTGTGCGCCGTGGTGCGCGATGCCATGGACAGCCTGCCGCAGCACGCGGCACACCCCCACCTGCATCTCCATCCCGAAGACGCCGCCCTGGTGCGGGCGCACATGCAGCCCGAGATTGCGCATGGCGGCTGGCGCATCATCGAGGATGCCGGCGTCGCCCGCGGCGGCTGCCGGATCGAGACGGCGGTGGCCGAGGTGGACGCCACCCTGGCCAGTCGCTGGCAGCGCATCGCTGCCGCGCTGGGACGCGAGGCGAGCTGGCTCGACGACGATGACCGACGCTGAAGCCCCGCTGCTCGAAGATTGCCGGCATTTTCTCGCGGAATGCCGGCAAGCCGCGGCGCGCGCCCGGCCCTGGGCGGTGACCGGCAAGCTGACCCGCGTGGCCGGGCTGGTGCTGGAGGCGGTCGGCATCAAGGCGCCGGTAGGCAGCGTGTGCGTCATCGCCCTGCCCGACGGGCACAGCGTGGAGGCGGAAGTGGTCGGCTTTTCCGGTGACCGCCTGCTGCTGATGCCGGAATCGGACGTCTACGGCGTGGTGCCCGGCGCGCGCGTGGCGCTGCTGGAAGCCGAGCCGGCCGCACAACCCCGGCCGCGCCAGGGGCGGCAACTGCTGCGCCGCCGTTCCGAAGACCGCGTCAAGCAGGTGGCGGTGGGGGAAGCCATGCTGGGCCGCGTACTGGATGGCAACGGCCGCCCGCTCGACCAGATGGGAGCGCTGCACCTGGAAGGGCGGGTGCCGCTGCAGAGCCGGCCGGTCAACCCGCTGCTGCGCGATCCCATCAACCATACCCTGGATGTCGGCGTGCGCGCCATCAACGCCCTGCTGCCGGTCGGCCGTGGGCAGCGCATGGGGCTGTTCGCCGGCAGCGGCGTCGGCAAGAGCATGCTGCTGGGCATGATGGCACGCTATACCGATGCCGATGTCACGGTGGTCGGCCTGATCGGCGAGCGCGGGCGCGAGGTCAAGGAGTTCATCGAGCAGATCCTGGGCGAGGAGGGACTGCGGCGCTCGGTGGTGGTGGCGGCACCGGCCGACACGCCGCCGATGATGCGGCTGCACGGCGCCGCCTATGCCACCGCCATCGCCGAATATTTCCGCGACCAGGGCAGGCACGTGCTGCTGATCATGGATTCGCTCACCCGATATGCCATGGCGCAGCGCGAGATCGCCCTGGCGGTGGGCGAGCCGCCGGCCACGCGCGGCTACCCGCCTTCGGTATTTGCCAAGCTGCCGCAGCTCGCCGAGCGCGCCGGCAACGGCACGTGCGGCGGCGGCTCGATCACCGCGTTCTATACCGTGCTGGCCGAGGGGGATGACCAGATGGATCCCATCGCCGACAGCGCGCGCGCCATCCTCGACGGCCACATCGTGCTGTCGCGCAGCCTGGCCGACCAGGGGCATTATCCTGCCATCGACATCGAGGCTTCAATCAGCCGGGCCATGATGGCACTGGTGACGCAGGAGGAATTCGATCGGGTGCGCCGTTTCAAGTTTCTCTATTCGCGCTACCAGCGCAGCCGTGACCTCATCAACGTGGGCGCCTACGTCAGCGGCAGCGATCCTCATCTGGACGAGGCCATCCGGCTTTATCCGCGCCTTGAATCCTTCCTCTGTCAACCGGTCGAACAGCGGGTCGGCATCGCGCAAAGCCGCAGCGAACTTGCCGCGCTGCTCGGGGCACCGTCCGCCCGCTAGGCATGGCCAAGCCGTTTCCCCTGCAGACCCTGATTATCCTGGCCGAGGAGCGCAGCCAGCAGGCCGCGCTCGCCCTGGCGAGATTCAGGCAGGCCTGGCAGGAAGCGGAAGGCCGTCTGCAGCAATTGCAGGGCTATCTGCAGGAATACCGGGAGCGGCTGCTGCTGCAGGCCGGCGCCGGCTTTTCCGGCGCCCTGTGGCGTGATTACCATGCGTTCATGCACAAGCTGGAACTGGCCATCCGCACCCAGACGCAGGAAGTGGAACGTTGCCGCCAGCGCTGGGAGACCGGCCAGCGCGAATGGCAGGAACGCGAGCGGGAAGTCAATGCCTACCAGACCTTGAGGCAGCGCCACGAGGCGAGCGAGCGCAGGCTGGAGGAGAAGCTCGACCAGCGCCTGCAGGACGAGTTCGCGCGCAATCTGCACGCCCGCGGACGGGATGCCCAGGAATGACGTTCCGGGAACGGAAGTTGCGTATTTTCTTGCACACAACCGTACGGAAACGTCCATGCAGATTCCAGTTCTATTGCCGCAGGCTGTCGCCGGTGACCCTGCCGCAGCGCCGTTTGCGGCCACTCCCGCAGAGCTCCCCGAAGACTTTGCCGCACTGCTTGCCCGGCAACTGACGCTGGCTGCCGACTCTGGTGACGTGATGACGCCGGGCGCGGTCGAAAGCGGACCGCTGCCAGACGGCGCCACCAGCGTTGCCCAAGCGGTGCTGCTGTCGCAGGCTGTCGCCGGCGATCCTGCCGCAGCGCCGTTTGCGGCCACTCCCGCAGAGCTCCCCGAAGACTTTGCCGCACGGTTTGCCCGGCAACTGACGCTGATTGCCAAGACAGGTGACGGCGCGGTGCCGGGCGCGGCCGAAAGCGGGTCGCTGCAGGCGTTGCCAGATGATGCTGCCGATGCAGCGATGACGCAGGCGGCGCTGCCCGCGCCCGTATGGCAGCCACTCGGACTGTCGAAGGCCAGGCTGGCGGCCGGGTCGGTGGAGTCTCCCGCCGTGCATCCGGCGTCGGCAGGCGCCGTCGTGCCGGCGCAGCGGCAAGCGTTTGCCGCCGCGCCGGCAGCGGTTGCCGCAGCCGTCGCCGCGGAAGGCCAGCCGCCGCAGCCCGTGACGGATGGCCAGCTTTCCTCCGGGGTGGTGCCTGCGGCCATGCCGTTCGCCGTGCATCCGGCCGCATCGTCGGCGCAGCCGGCGCATGCGCTGCCGGCCAGCGGCATTCCCCAGCACGTGAGCAGTCCGTCGTGGGGCGAAATGCTGGGCGAGCGCGTGGTGTGGATGGTGGGCCAGCGCCATCAGGGGGCGGAACTGCACCTCAATCCGCCCGCGCTGGGGCCGCTGGAAATCAAGCTCAGCCTGAGTGACGGCCAGGCGACCTTGACCTTCGCCACCCAGCATGCGCCGGTGCGTGAAGCCATCGAGGCTGCCACCCCGCGCCTGCGCGAAATGCTGGCGGAAAGCGGCATCAGCCTGGGCAGCGTATCCGTGAGCGTGGGCAACTTCTCCCAGCAGGCCAGCGGCGAGCGTGAGGCGGAACGGCATCCCGCGGCATGGGGTGGTCGTACTGCCGGCGCAGATGCGGTGCCCGTGTCAATCGCGGCGATCACGTTGCCGCGGCATCCTGGCATGGTGGATCTCTTTGCCTGAGCACCTTGCGAGCACCCCGCAAGACAGGGCGCCGCGAGGCGCCTTTGTCTTTGACGCTCCCGTCAGGCTGGCCGATTTGCCCGTGCGGCCGCCAGCGTCTTCTGACAAACCGCATAAATAAAGTGGCAAAACCGCTTGTTTTTTATATGAATCGGGTTTATAAACGGAACGAGTATGCTGCCAGTGGGCATGCCGGCAAGCGGCATGCCGGGCGGCGGATTGATCCATAGGGAACACGCATGGCCGAGGATACACAAACACAGGCGCCGCCGCGTAACAAGAAGCGGCTGCTCATCGTGGCGGTTGCCGTCTTGGTCGTGCTGCTGGCAGGGGTGGGTGTCTTCGTGATGCTGGCAGGCGGCGGCAAGGAAGACAAGCGCGCGGAGCGCGCGCAAGAGCCGGTGCCGGCCAAGACGGTGCTGGTGCCGTTCGAGGAAAGGCTGACGGTCAATCTGCGTTCGGAGGATGGGCGCATCCGTTACCTGCAGGTGCCGGTGCTGCACATGGAGGTGGCCGATGCCGCAACGGCCAAGCGCCTGGAGGAGCTCAAGCCCAAAATCAGCGACCGCATCGGCAGCCTGCTGCGCAGCAAGGACATCCAGACCATGATGGCGCCCGGCAGCGACATCAAGCTGAAGGAGGAGATGAAGCAGGTCGTGAACGAGACGCTGGGGGTGAGCGGAGAAGGGCAGGGGGTGGTGGAGGTCATCTTGCCCCAGTCCTTCATCGTGCAATAATATGACGGACTTGCCGCAACGGATGGTCGCTGGCATCCACTGATCATGTCCGAAGATATCCTGTCTCAGGAGGAGGTCGATGCCCTGCTCAAGGGGGTGACCGGCGAGGGCGACGCCGAGGAGACGGCCGTTGCCGAAGCCGGCGGCATCCAGTCCTACAACCTCGCCAGCCAGGATCGCATCGTGCGTGGGCGCATGCCCACCATGGAGGTGATCAACGAGCGCTTCGCCCGCAACTTGCGCATCGGTCTGTTCAACTTCACGCGGCGCGCCGCCGAAATTTCGGTGGGGCCGGTCAGGCTGCTGAAATACGGCGAATTCGTGCGCAACCTGGTGGTGCCGACCAACCTCAACATGGTGCACGTGCGGCCGCTGCGCGGCACCGCCCTACTCATCTTCGATCCCAACCTGGTGTTCCTCGTCATCGACAACCTGTTCGGCGGCGACGGCCGCTACCACACGCGGGTCGAGGGGCGCGACTTCACCCAGACCGAGCAGCGCATCATCCGCAACCTGCTCGGCGTGGCCATGGAGGAGATGCAGAAAGCCTGGGAGCCGGTGCATCCCATCGAGTTCGAATATATCCGCTCGGAGATGAACACCCAGTTCGCCAACATCGCCACGCCCAGCGAAGTGGTGGTGACCACCACCTTTTCCATTGAGATCGGCGCGGCGGGCGGCGATTTTCACGTATGCATGCCCTATGCTATGATCGAGCCGATTCGCGATCTGCTCTACGAAGGCATGCAGGGCGACCGCATGGAAGTGGACGAGCGCTGGGTCAGGTTCCTCAGCAGCCAGGTGCAGTCCACCGAAGTGAAGCTGGTGGCCAATCTCAGCGAGACGGAACTCACCGTGCGCGAGCTGCTGCAGATGAAGGTCGGGGACGTCATCCCGATGGACATTCCGCAATCGATCACCGCCCACGTGGAAGGCGTGCCGGTGCTGGAGTGCGGCTATGGCGTGCACAACGGCCAGTATGCCATCAAGGTGAAGAAATTCCTCACGGCGGAGAGCAGTCACGTGGCGTAGCGCGGCACCTCCGGCGTGTCGCACATGATCATTCTGGAACGGGATAGATGGCAGAAGACGAAGCCAGCGCCAACGAGCAGTTCACCGCCGACGACTGGGCAGCCGCCATGGCCGAGCAGGCCGCCGCCACTACCCAGGAGCCGGTGCAGCCTGCCGCCACCGCCAAGGTGTTCGACGCCATCACCCCCGATACGGTCGGCCTCAGCGCCGAGGCTGCCAGGAACCTGGAGCTGGTGATGGACATTCCGGTGCAGCTCACCGTCGAGCTGGGGCGCACCAAACTGCCCATCCGCAACCTGTTGCAGCTTGCGCAGGGTTCCGTCGTCGAACTCAACGAGCTGGCCGGCGAGCCGCTCGACGTGTTCGTCAACGGCTGCCTGGTGGCGCAGGGAGAGGTGGTGGTGGTCAACGAAAAGTTCGGCATCCGTCTCACCGACATCATCACGCCTTCCGAACGCCTGAAAAAACTCAGATGATGGCCGTGCCCTCCGCTGTGCGCAGCGCGAGCCGTGCCTGTCTGGGCTGGTTCTCGCTGCTGCCGGCCGTGCCGCTCTGGGCGGCGGAAAGCGGCGTGCCGCCGCTGCCCGCGACTTCGTTCGCCGGCCTGCTGCAGGTGCTGCTGGGTCTGGGCGTGGTGCTGGCGGCCATCGCCGGCACCGCCTGGCTGCTGCGCCGCCTCGCTCCCGGCCAGGTGGGCAGCGCCGGCGCCATGCGCGTGGTGAGCGGCGTGATGATAGGCCCCAAGGAGCGTGTCGTGCTGGTGGACGTGGGCGAGACGCGCCTGGTGCTGGGCGTGGCGCCCGGCCAGGTCAGCCTGCTGCACCAGATGCCGCGCCCCGCCGAGGAGAGGCCTGCCGTGGCGCCGTCCGCCAGTGGTTCGCCTTTTTACGCCAGTCTGCAGAAGATCATGCAGCGCCGGAGCGGCAGGTGATGCGTCTCGCGCGCTGGTTCCCGCTATTGCTCCTGCTGCTGCCCGCTGCGGCGCTGGCCGAGCCCGGCATTCCGGCTTTCACCAGCAGGCCCACCCCGGACGGCGGGCAGAGCTACACGCTCAGCCTGCAGACGCTGATCCTGCTGACGTCACTCACGTTCCTGCCCGCGGTACTGCTGATGATGACCGCCTTCACCCGCATCATCATCGTGCTGTCGCTGCTGCGCCAGGCGCTCGGCACGCTGCAGTCGCCGCCCAACCAGGTGCTCATCGGCCTGTCACTGTTCCTCACCTTTTTCGTCATGGCGCCGGTGTTCGACCGGATCAACACCGTGGCCGTGCAGCCCTATCTCGCCGACCAGATCAACGTGGTGGAGGCGATGGAGAAGGGCGCCGTGCCGTTGCGCGAATTCATGCTGCGGCAGACGCGTCAGGAGGATATCGCGCTGTTCGCCAGGCTGGCGCAGGTGCCGCCCATGGCGGGGCCGGAAGAGGTGCCGATGCGGGTGCTGGTGCCGGCCTTTGTCATCAGCGAACTCAAGACCGCGTTCCAGATCGGCTTCGTCATCTTCATCCCTTTCCTCATCATCGACATGGTGGTGGCCAGCGTGCTCATGTCCATGGGCATGATGA
>JBBILG010000046.1:0-14157 GCA_037445085.1 Methylobacillus sp. | reverse complement strand
CGGCGAGGGCGCCGCTCCTACAGCCGTGCTTTGGACCTAATGGATAATCTGGGTTGATAACCTATTCCATTGTGCCGCGGCCAAGCAGCGTGGCATCACCATAGCTGAAAAAACGGTAACGCTGCGCGATGGCATGGCGATAGGCGCGACGGATGTTGTCGACGCCGGCGAACGCCGATACCAGCATGAGCAGGGTGCTGCGCGGCAGGTGGAAGTTGGTGAGCAGGCGGTCCACCACGCGGAAGCGGAAGCCGGGGGTGATGAAGATGTCGGTATCGCCGCAGCCCGCCACCAGCGGGCCGTCGCGGCCGGCGCTCTCCAGCGTGCGCATCACCGTGGTGCCGACCGCCACCACCTTGCCGCCGCGCTGCCGCGCGGCGGCGATGGCATCCACCGTGGCCTGCGGAATCTCGTACCATTCGCTGTGCATGCGGTGTTCGCGCACGTCTTCCACCCGCACCGGCTGGAACGTGCCCGCGCCCACGTGCAGCGTCACATAGGCGCTGTGCACGCCGGCCTCGTCCAGCCGGCGCAGCAGCGTTTCGTCGAAATGCAGGCCGGCGGTGGGCGCGGCCACCGCGCCGGGACGCCGCGCATACACGGTCTGGTAGCGTCGTTCGTCTTCCTCGTCCGGCTCGTGGGTGATGTAGGGCGGCAGCGGCATGCGGCCATGCCGCTCCAGGAGCTCGGCCACCGGCGTCTCGCCGGAGAAATCGAGCTCGAACAGATCATCCCGCCGCCCCACCACCTCGGCCTCGACGGCACCGGCAAGCAGCAGGCGGGCTCCCTGCCGGGGCGCATGCGAGGCGCGCACGTGTGCCAGCGCCCGCCGCGCGTCCAGCACGCGCTCGATCAGCACCTCCACCTTGCCGCCGCTCTGCTTGCGCCCATTCAGGCGCGCCTTGATCACGCGCGTGTCGTTGAACACCAGCAGGTCGCCCGCATCGAGCAGTTGCGGCAGATCGGCGATCATGGCATCGCGCAGCGCGCCGCTCGTCCCGTCCACGCACAGCAGACGGCTGTCGCTGCGCCGGGCGGCGGGATGCTGGGCGATCAGTTCCTCGGGAAGCTCAAAGTCAAAATCGCTGGTACGCATGCAACTCCTGGACGATCTTCGCTATAATGCCGACTTCCTTGGAGCCCGTTTCAGCAAGTCATCCACCGCGATGGGTCAAACCTGCTGGATGGGCTCTTGGCCGGGATGGCGGAATCGGTAGACGCAGCGGACTCAAAATCCCATAATCCCAGATTATCCATTAGGTCCAAAGCGCACGGCTGTAGGAGCGGCGCCCTCGCCGCGATGTGCGCCCGCAATCGCGGCGAGGGCGCCGCTCCTACAGCCGTGCTTTGGACCTAATGGATAATCTGGGATAATGGCGCATCTTCGGTCCCGAATACCCAGCCATGGCTATCCAGTGGTTCCCCGGGCACATGACCTCGGCGCGCAAGAAGGCGGCCGAGACCCTGGAGTTCGTCGATGTCGTCATCGAGGTGCTGGATGCGCGCCTGCCCGCCGCCAGCACCAATCCCATGATCGAGGAGCTGCGTCTTGAGCGCCAGCGGCCCTGCCTGAAAATCCTCAACAAGGCCGATCTCGCTGACCCCGCCGCCACCCACGCCTGGCTCGGTTTCTACGACAGGCAGCCGGGCGTGAAGGCGGTGGCGCTGTCGTGCAAGAAACCGGGCGACGCCGCCAGGGTGATCGCCCTGTGCCGCGACCTGGCGCCGCACCGCGGCAGCAACCTCAAGCCGCTGCGCCTCATGATCATGGGCATTCCCAACGTCGGCAAGTCCACGCTGATGAACGCCCTGCTCAACCGCCGCGTCGCCAGGGTGGGCGACGAGCCGGCGGTGACCAAGAGCCAGCAGCGCATGGCGCTGAGCGACCAGGTGATCCTGTACGACACGCCGGGGCTGATGTGGCCGAAAATCCGCCACGACGCGGACGGCTACATGCTTGCCGCCAGCCATGCCATCGGCCGCAACGCGGTGATCGAGGAGGAAGTCGCCGCCTTCCTCGGCAATCTACTGCTGGCGCGCTACCCGTCCCTGCTCGCCGCGCGCTACCCGTGCGAGACCGCGGGCCTCGACGGCATCGCCCTGATCGAAATCATTGCGAAGCGGCGCGGCTATCGCGTCAAGGGTGGCGAACCCGACCTGGAAAAGGCCGCCATCACCCTGCTCACCGATTACCGTTCCGGCGCGCTCGGCCGCATCAGCCTGGAAACCCCGGCCAGCCGCGCCGCCATGCTGGCAGCCGGCGCGGACGCGCCGGACACGTCCGATGAGGACACCGACGCAACGGCCGCGGACGCCTGAGCTTCCTCCATGGAATACCGGCGACTCGGCACCAGCGATCTGCAAGTCTCCGCCGTCTGCCTCGGCACCATGACCTTCGGCCAGCAGAACGACGAGGCCGAGGCGCACGCGCAGCTGGACTGCGCCGTGAGCCGCGGCGTCAATTTCATCGACACCGCCGAAATGTACCCGGTGCCGCCGCGCGCCGACACCTGCACCCGCACCGAAACCATCGTCGGCAACTGGCTGAAGCGGCAACCGCGTGACCGCATCATCCTCGCCACCAAGGTGGCCGGGCCGCGCCGCGGCATGCCATGGATCCGCGGCGGCCCCAAGGCGCTCGACCGCGCCAACATCCGCGCCGCCGTCGAGGGCTCGCTCGGGCGCCTGCGCACCGACTACATCGACCTTTATCAACTGCACTGGCCGGAACGCAACGTGCCGATGTTCGGCCAGTACCAGTTCGACCCGGCACAGGAATACGACGAAAACGGCGAGCCCAAACATTGGGTGCCGATCCGCGCGCAGCTGGAGGTGCTGGCGGAGCTGGTGCGCGAAGGCAAGGTGCGCGCCGTCGGCGTGTCCAACGAGACGCCGTGGGGCGTGATGCAGTTCCTCAGGCTCGCCGGGGAATACGGCCTGCCGCGCATCGCCTCCGTCCAGAACTGCTACAACCTGATCAACCGCGGCTTCGAGTTCGGCCTCGCCGAGATCGTCCATCGCGAACAGGTCGGCCTGCTCGCCTATTCGCCGCTGGCTTTCGGCCATCTTTCCGGCAAATATGTCGTCGATCCGGCGGCACGGGGCCGCGTCACGCTGTTTCCCGGCTTCGCCCAGCGCTACGACAAGCCCAACGTCCGCCCGGCCACGGCGGCCTATGCCGGGCTGGCCGCGAAGCACGGCCTGTCGCCCGCCACCCTGGCGCTGTCCTTCGTCATGCACCGCTGGTTTGTCACCAGCGCCCTCGTCGGCGCCACCAGCCTGACCCAGCTCGAGGAAAACCTCGCCGTCTGGGCAAAACCGCCGGATGCCGGCATACTGGAAGAAATCGAAGCCCTGCACCTGCGCTACATGAACCCGGCCCCCTGACAAGAGCATTTCCATGCGCACCGACTTCCGCACCCTGCTCGTTCTCGCGGCCGCCGTGCTCGCCGGCCCCGGCAGCGCCGCCGCCACGAGCAACGCCGGCTTCGTCGACTGGCTGGCCGCCCTGCGCCAGGAAGCACAAACGCTCGGCATCTCCGATGCCACGCTGGACGCGGCGCTGCGGGATCTGCGGCCGCTGCCGCAGGTCATCGCGCTGGACCGGCACCAGCCGGAATTCGTCCAGACCTTCGCCCAGTACCTCAACCGGCGCGTGCATGAACGCAGCATCGCCGCCGGCCAGCGGCAACTGGAACTGCAGCGGCCGCTGCTGGAAGCGGTCGAGCAGCGCCACGGCGTGCCCGCCGCCGTGCTGGTCGCCCTGTGGGGGCTGGAAACCGGCTATGGCCGCAACATGGGAGACTACGCCGTGCCGGCCGCGCTGGCCACGCTGGCCCATGACGGCCGCCGCAGCGCGTTCTTCCGTGCCCAACTGCTGGACGCCCTGCACATCCTCGAAGCCGGCCACATCACGGCGGACGCCATGTGGGGCTCCTGGGCCGGCGCCATGGGCCACATGCAGTTCATGCCCTCCACCTTCCGCGCTTACGCCGTGGATGGCGACGGTGACGGCAGCATCGATGTCTGGAGCTCGCTGGACGATGCCCTGCATTCCGCCGGCCATTATCTGCAACGTGCCGGCTGCGCCGCGACGTACCCGTCGCGGTCGAGGTCGTGCTGCCAGCCGGCTTCGACTGGCAGCAGGCACAGCTCGAACGGCGGCGCCCGGTCGCCGAATGGCGCGCACAGGGGATCGTCATCGCCGGCGGCGCGGCATGGCCGGCGGAAGATTTGCCGGCCGCCATCCTGCTGCCGCAGGGCTGGCGCGGTGCCGCCTTCATGGCGTTCGACAACTTCGACGTGCTTATGCAATGGAACCGCTCGACACATTATGCGCTGTCGGTGGCCCACCTCGCCAAGCGCATCCAGGGCGGCCCGCCGCTCGCCGGCATGCTGGTCGACGAGCCCGGCCTCAGCCACGCCCAGTGGCGCGAGCTGCAGCAGGCGCTCAACGACACCGGCTTCGATGCCGGAACGGCGGACGGCATCCCCGGCGCGCGCACCGAAGCCGCCATCCGCCGCTATCAGCTCCATCATCAACTGCCTGCCGACGGCTATGCCTCGCACGACCTGCTGGAACAGGTGGCGCGGCTGTGGAAGGAAGCGACCGCCGGGCCGTAAGAAATCGGCCGGGGCTGCCAGCTCAAAAATCCTTATCCGACCGCTTGTCTCCATCCGGCAAAACCTGCCGGAGCAGGCTCGGGAATCGACATCCAAGGACATCCAAGGACATCCATGAAGCTATTCTCCCCCCTCTATGCCCGCGTCATGCAATGGGCGCGCCATCCCCGCGCGCCCCTGTACCTGGGCGGCCTGAGCTTTGCCGAATCGTCGTTCTTCCCCATTCCACCGGATGTCATGCTGGCGCCGATGTGCCTGGCGACACCGGCGCGCGCCTGGCGCCTGGCCCTGCTCACCACGCTGACCTCGGTCGCCGGCGGGCTGTTCGGCTACCTCATCGGCCACTTTGCTTTCGAGCTCGTCCAGCCGTGGCTGCAATCCGGCGGCTACCGGGAAAGCTACCAGCTCGCCGTCGAGTGGTTCCGGCGCTGGGGCTTCTGGGCGGTCGTCATCGCCGGTTTCTCTCCCATCCCCTACAAGATGTTCACCATCGCCGCCGGCGTGCTGGGCATGGCGCTGCTGCCATTCACCCTGGCATCCATCGTCGGCCGTGGCGCGCGTTTCTACCTGGTGGCGTGGCTCATGGCATGGGGCGGAGAACGCATGGAAAAAACCTTGCACCGCTATGTTGACATCCTCGGCTGGATCACCGTGGCCGCCCTGGCCATCGCCATCATCCTCTACAACGGATGAGCGGGCCGGCCGCTTTGCCCGTGCAGGCGATGCTGCTATGATGACGCGCAATCATCCGAACCGGGAAATCTGAATGCGTCGCAAGCTGGTCGTGGGCAACTGGAAAATGAACGGCAGCATCGCCGGCAACCGTGCGCTGCTGGGCACGCTGCTGGCGGGACTGCACGACTGGCGCAACGCCGACTACGTGGTATGCGTGCCCTACCCTTACCTGTGTCAGGCGCAGGAAATGCTCCGCCACAGCAACATCGCCTGGGGCGCGCAGAACATCTGTTCCACCAGGAACGGCGCCCTCACCGGCACGGTCTCGCCGCAGATGGTGCTGGACTACGGCTGCACCCATGTCCTGGTCGGCCATTCGGAGCGACGCATCCAGTTCCACGAGACCGACGACACCGCCGCTGCGCGCTTTCTCGCCGCAATCGAGGCCGGCCTCACGCCTATTTTCTGCATGGGGGAATCGCACGAGGAACGCGAATCGGACTGGACCGAATACATCGTCGGCCGCCAGCTTGATTCCGTCCTGCGCCGCTATGGCCCCGGCGTGCTGCAACACGCCGTGCTGGCTTACGAACCCCTTTGGGCGGTGGGCACCGACACCCCGGCCACCCCCGAGCAGGCGCAGGAAGTGCACGCATTCATCCGCCACCGGGTAGCCCGCTGCGACCCTGACATCGCCGCGAATATCCGCATCCTCTACGGCGGCAGCGTGACGCCGGCCAACGCGCCGCGGCTGTTCGCCATGCCCGATGTCGACGGCGGCCTGGTCGGCCGCGCCTCGCTCAAGGCCGACGAGTTCGTCGCCATTTGCCGCGCCGCCAACCAGCCTGGTGTTTGACAGAGCATTTGCCGCGACATCCTTGGCCCGCACCACGGATTTCACGAGGATCGGGTGCGAACGGATCAATGGCGGGGGGCGAACAGGGTGGCGGCGATGATCATGGCGCCGCCCGCCCATTCGCGCGCGCCCAGGGTTTCGCCTGCAAGCAGATAGGCGGCGACGGCGGCAACCACCAGTTCGAAGAGGAAGATCACCGCGGCGCGCGTGGCCAGGGTGTGGGTGAGGCCGTACTGCACCAGCAGGGTGGTGAGCATGAGCAGGGCGCCGAGGCCGGCCACCAGCCACCAGTCGCCGCCGGCGAGAGCGGCGATGGCGGGCCGCTGTCCGGCATCCAGGGCCAGATAGAGCAGCGCGAGTAGAGTCGCCCCGCTCCATACGGCAAGGGATTTTTCCGGCAGGGTGAGATGGGTGAAGCGCCGTGTGAGGACGTTGCTGAGCGCGAAGGTCATGCCGGCCGACACGCCCAGCCATTCCGCCGGATTGCGCGGCAGCGGCAGGCCCTGCCCGGGTTGCCAGAGCATGACGAAGGCGCCGCCCATGGACAGGGCGATGACCGCCAGACCGTGCCGGCCGGCCCGCTCATGCAGGATGAGGCGGGCGAACAACAGGGTCCACAGCGGAGCGAGGTAGAACAGCAGCATCACCCGCATCACTTCGCCGCCGATGACCGCCAGCACGAAGGCGAGATTGGTCCAGCCCGCCGCCAGCGCCAGCGCGGCGAAGCCGGCGCCGATGCGCGGCGGCGTGCGGTGCAGCGCCCCCAGCAGCGCCAAACCCAGCAACAGCGCGCAGGCGTAGGTGAAGGCGCTGGCGGCGGCCCCCGGCAGTCCTGCCTGTTCCAGTAGCCGGTAGGGATACCAGATGACGCCCCACACGGTGGCGCCGAACAGCAGGCCGAAAGTGGCGGTAGCCGGATATTTTGTCGCCGCCCTGCCCAACTCTTATAATGCCTCCATGAATCCGAATCTCAGCCGTCTGCACCCCTACCCGTTCCAGAAGCTGCGCGAACTGTTCCGCGATCTCGCGCCCAACGCCGCGCTGAAGCCGGTCAACCTGTCCATCGGCGAGCCCGGACATGCCACGCCGGCGCTGGTGCGTGACGCCCTGCGCGACAATCTTGCCGGGCTCGCCAATTATCCCACGACTCTGGGCGGCGATGCGCTGCGCCGGGCGATTGCCGCGTGGCTGACACGTCGCTACGGCATTCCCGCGCCGGACCCGGAGCGCGAGATCATCCCGGTCAACGGCAGCCGCGAGGCACTGTTCGCCTTCGCCCAAGCGGTAGTCGATGCCAGTCTGCCGCTGCCGGTGGTGGTGAGCCCCAATCCGTTCTATCAAATCTATGAAGGGGCGACGCTGTTGGCCGGCGCCGAACCCCATTATCTCAACACCCTGCCGGAAAACGGCTACCGCATGGATTTCGCCGCCGTGCCGGAATCGGTGTGGGGCCGCACTCAACTGGTCTATGTGTGCTCGCCCGGCAACCCGACCGGCAAGGTCATGGGGCTGGACGACTGGCGCGAACTGTTCGTGCTGGCCGACCGCTACGGCTTCGTCATCGCCAGCGACGAGTGCTATTCGGAAATCTATTGCGACGAGGCGCATCCCCCGCTCGGTGCGCTGCAGGCCGCCCACCTACTGGGCCGCGGCCGGGAGCGCATCGTCATGTTCAGCAGCCTGTCCAAGCGTTCCAACGTGCCCGGCATGCGCTCCGGCTTCGTCGCCGGCGACGCCAGAGTCCTGGAGAAGTTCCTGCTCTACCGCACCTATCACGGCTGCGCCATGAACCCGGCGGTGCAGGCGGCCAGCACCGCGGACTGGAACGACGAGTCCCACGTGCGGGAAAACCGTCGCCTGTATGCGGAGAAATTCTCCGCCGTCATTCCGCTGTTGCAGGATGTGCTGGAAGTGGAAAAACCGGACGCCGCCTTTTACCTGTGGGCCCGTGTGCCGGGGTCGGATACCGAATTCGCCCGCCGCCTGTACCGCGAATGCAACGTGACAGTGCTGCCCGGCAGCTTTCTCGCGCGCGAGGCCCACGGCACCAACCCCGGCGCCGGCTTCGTGCGCATCGCCCTGGTGGCGGAAGCCGCCGAATGCGTGGATGCGGCCGAGCGCATTCGCCGCCTGCTCATGGACTGATTCAGCCTGCCGCCAGAAAGTCGCGCAGCCTGTTCTCCAGCGCCGGCAGCAGATCCGGCCGCAGGCAGTCCAGCACTTCCGCGTCATCCATGCCGCGCAGCCAGGTCATCTGGCGCTTGGCCAACTGGCGCGTGGCGGCAATGCCCTTGTCGCGCAGCGCGGCGAAATCGATCTCGCCGGTGAGATACTGCCAAGCCTGGCGGTAGCCGACGCAGCGCATGGACGGCAGCTCCGCGCCGAGCTGCGGATAATCGCGGCGCAGCCGCGCCAGCTCGTCGACCAGCCCCCCCGCCAGCATGGCATCGAAACGCGCCGCGATGCGCCAGTGCAAGGCGGCGCGATCGGACGGCAGCAGGGCAATCTTGAGCAGGCGGAACGGCAGCCCGCTGCGACTCCTTTCGGCCAACCATGCCGACAACGGCCGGCCGGTGAGGCGGAAGATTTCCAGCGCCCGCTCGATGCGCAGCGCGTCATTGGGCTTGAGGCGCGCCGCCGTCGCCGGATCCACGACGGCGAGTTCGGCATGCAGCGCGGGCCAGCCCAACCGCCGCGCATGGGCGAGGATGTCGGCGCGCACCGCCGCATCGGCCTCGGGTAGCTCGTTCAGGCCGTGCTGCAAGGCGCTGAAATACAGCATGGTACCGCCCACCAGCAACGGCACCTTGCAGCGACGGGTGATCTCCGCCATCCAATGCCGCGCATCGGCGCGGAACCGCGCGGCGGAATAGGTCGCGGTCGGCTCGATGATGTCGATGAGGAGGTGTGGCGCGCGCGCCAGCACTGCCGGCGCCGGCTTGGCGGTGCCGATGTCCATGCCGCGATAGACCAGCGCGGAATCGACGCTGATGATCTCCACCGGCAGGCGCTGCGCCAGCTCCACCGCCAGCCCGGTCTTGCCGCTGGCGGTGGGGCCCATGAGAAAGATGGCGGGGGGATGTGTCACGACGGCTCGTCGCCGGGCAGGCGCACCGTGTACTGGCCGCTCTTGTCGTCACGCGCCATCACCAGCAGCTTCTGTCGCTGGGCATCCTCCACCAGCTCACGGAACGAGCGGTAGCCGTAGGCGGCCTCGGAAAAGCCGGGGCGCCGCCGGCGCATGGTCTGCTTGACCATGGAGCCCCAGATCTTTTCTTCCTCGCCGCGTTCGGCAATGAGTGCGGCGATGGTTTCCACCAGGAACTCCATGAGTTCCGCGCGCCTGTCGTCCTCCGCCCTGGGTTCGCTCGCCTTCTTCGGCTCCGCCGTCGCCCGGGTGGCGGTTTTCCTGCCGGCGCGTTTCTTCTGCGCCTCTTCCTCGCGTACCAGGTCATCGTAGAAGATGAATTCGTCGCAGTTGGCGCTGAGCAGGTCGGAAGTCGCGGCGCGCACGCCAACGCCGATCACGTACTTGTTGTTCTCGCGCAGCTTGGACACCAGCGGGGAAAAGTCGGAATCGCCGCTGAGGATGACGAAGGTATCGACGTGCGACTTGGTGTAGCACAGGTCGAGCGCATCCACCACCATGCGGATGTCGGCCGAATTCTTGCCGGACTGGCGCACGTGCGGAATCTCGATCAGCTCGAAGGCGGCCTCGTGCATGGGCGCCTTGAAATCCTTGTAGCGCGCCCAGTCGCAGTAGGCCTTCTTGACCACGATGCTGCCCTTGAGCAGCAGGCGCTCGAGCACCTTGCGGATGTCGAACTGGGCACACCCGGCATCGCGCACGCCCAGCGCGACGTTCTCCAGATCGCAGAACAGCGCCATGCTGGTGATTTCAGGCTGGACGGACATATGGACTCCTTTCGCGAGCAGGGATGGGAATTACCGGCAGCCGCCCAGCGCGCCGTCGGCGCAGCGACTGCCGTCGATCCACACCGCGCCGTCGAGGCGCGCGCCGGTGAGCACCGCGCCGCCGAGCTCGGCGCGCAGCAGGTTGGCGCCGCGCAGGTCGGCATAGCTGAGATTGGCCTGTCGCAGGCTGGTGCCAACCAGTTCCGCGCCGCGCAGGTCGGCTCCCACCAGCAGGGCACCGTCCTTGACGCAGCCAGCCCAGTTCACCTCCCGGCGCGGCTCCGCCGTGCAATCCGAGCCGCTGAAATGCAGACCGACCTTGACCGGATTGACCGTCTCGAACAGGGCGGGAGCGGTGACGAGCAGCGCCGCGAACAGCACCAGCGCGGCGCCAGCCGCGCCGTAGCGCTGCCGGCGGCTGCGCAGCCAGGTTTCAAACTCGCCGCGCACCTCGCGGTAGACCTTCTGTTCCACGGTTTCCGGCGTCTGACGACGCTCCCGTCCGGAACGCCGTTCCCGGATGGCGGCATCCGGCGGCGGGGCCTGCCGGCGCGGGTCGGGCGATTTGCGGTCATCCAGCCAGCGCAGGGCGGCCCTGCCGCGCTCGTCGGCCCACGCGGGGTCGGACACGGCATCGGCACCCGGTTCGAGCAGCGCCTGCGCTCCGCGGATCAGCATCGGCACGTCCCGCACTTCGCGCCAGTAGCCGCCATCCTGGCTGACCTCGTCGGTGTCGGCAAGCCGCCCCGTCGTCAGATAGCGACACAACAGCGGCTCCGGGAAAGGCCCCTGCACCTCCTTGCCGCGGCGGACGTACCACAGGCGGTACTCATCGGCCATGCGTGGCGCTCGCTGGTGTCATGAAACAGCCCGTTCTCAGTGTGGTCATGGTGCTTGCGGCAAGCCGGGATTCAATGCAGAATCCCGGCATATTCTAACGCAGTCAAACAATAAGCAAGGCCGCCTTACAATGAACCTGATCGTCGGCATCATTCTCGTCTTCGTCTGCATCTTCGGCGGCTACGTTCTGCACGGTGGCAAACTCGGCGCCCTGTACCAGCCGACCGAGCTGCTGATCATCGGTGGCGGCGCTTTCGGCGCCTTTTTGATTGCCCATCCGATCTCCCTCATCAAGAAATCCTTCGCCAGCACCCTCAGTCTGCTCAAGGGATCGTCCTACAACAAGGCCAAATACATGGAGGGGCTCGCCCTCCTGTACAGCCTGTTCGTCAAGATCCGCAAGGATGGCCTGATCGCCCTGGAGAACGACATCGAGAACCCCAAGGAAAGTCCTATCTTCAGCCAGTATCCGGGCGTGCTGGCCGATCACCACGTGCTCGATTTCATCTGCGACTATTTCCGCCTCATGGTCGGCGGCAGCATGAATTCACTGGAGATCGAAAACCTCATGGATGTCGAGCTCGAAGCCCACCACGAAGAGGCGCACAAGCCCGTCAGCGCGGTGCAGGGGGCTGCCGATGCCCTGCCGGCCTTCGGTATCATCGCCGCGGTGCTGGGTGTGGTGATCACCATGGCCTACATCGGCGGCCCGCCGGAACAGCTCGGCACCAAGGTCGGCGCCGCCTTGGTGGGCACCATGTTGGGCATCTTCCTCGGCTACGGCGTCGTCGGGCCCGTCGCCACTTCCCTCAATCACCGCGCCGAGGAGGAGTCCAAGTATTACCTCTGCATCAAGACCTGCATCATCGCCTACCTCAACGGCTATGCCCCGCAGGTGGCCGTGGAATTCGGGCGCAAGGCCCTGCCGCCCAGCGTGCGTCCGGGCTTCCTGGAACTGGAAGAACACGTCAAGCAGAAGAAATAGCCCGTCCGGGCTGAAGACGGCACATGGCTGAAGACAACACCAAACCCATCATCGTCAAGAAGATCCGCCGTGGCGGTCATGGCCACCACGGCGGCGCCTGGAAGATCGCCTACGCCGACTTCGTCACGGCGATGATGGCCTTCTTCCTGCTGCTGTGGCTGCTGGGCAGCACCACCGAGGAGGAGAAGCAGGCCATCTCGGACTTCTTCCAGAACCCCAGCCCCATGGCCGGGCCGGGCGGCGCCAGCACCAGCATGATCAAGCTGGGAGGCGGCCAGGACGTCACCCATGCGGAAGGCGAAACCAAACGCGGCGTCAACGAGGAGGACAGGGTGGAAGCCGCCCGCCCCATGGCGCCGGATATCGCCGAAGTAGGCAGGATCGCGATGGACGACAAGCAACGCCTGCTGGATCTGAAGCGGCAACTGGAACAGGCCATCGAGGCCAGCGTGGCACTGCGGCCGTTCAAGGACCAGCTGCTGCTGGAAATCACCAAAGAGGGCCTGCGCGTGCAGATCATCGACCGGGAAAACCGCCCCATGTTCACCCGCGGCAGTTCGCGCCTGCAACCCTATGCCGCGCAAATCCTGCGCGAGATCGCGCCGGTGATCAGCCAGGTGCCCAACATGATCAGCCTGTCCGGCCATACCGACGCCATCCCGTTCGCCACGTTCAGCAGGAACTACACCAACTGGGAACTTTCCGCCGACCGCGCCAACGCCTCGCGGCGGGAGCTCATTTATGCCGGCATGGACGAATCCAAGGTGGCGCGCGTGGTGGGGCTCGCCTCCACGGTGCTGCTGGACAAGAACAACCCCGCCAGCCCGATCAACCGGCGCATCAGCATCATCGTGCTCAACAAGGAATCACAGGAAGCCATCCTGCAGGACGACGGCCAACTGGAACAGGCCGTCGGCGAGGCGCGGAACACCCTGGCACCGGCCGCGCCCGACATCGTGCCAGACGTGGCACCCGCCATCGTGCCACCTGCCCCTTGACCCCTCGATTGCCCGGCGCCGGCAGAGCGGAGACGATCGGCCTTGGAATCCATCTCATCAGGCGCTCTGCGCTTGCCAGCTGCAACTGCGTTCCGGGCGCACCCCATCTGGCTGCGGCTTGCCAGCCTGCTGAAATAGATACCTCTTAGCCCGCCCGCAACAGTCTCCTCACCGGCATGAAGCTGCACCGGTGCACCGGAGATACGCCGTGCCGCTCCAGCAGGGCCAGGTGTTCGGCAGTCGGGTAGCCCTTGTGGCGGGCAAAGGCATACTGCGGATAGCGCGCATCCAGCACGCGCATTTCCGCGTCACGCGCGGTCTTGGCCAGGATGGAAGCGGCGGCGATGGCCAGCACCTGGCTATCCCCCTTCACCACCGCCGTCACCGGGCAGGGTAGCCTGGGGCAATGCAGCCCGTCCACCATGACCCGCCGGGGGACCATGCCCAGCCCATCTACGGCGCGGCGCATGGCGAGCAGGCTGGCTTGCAGAATGTTGAGGCGGTCGATCTCCTCCACGCTGGCGCTGGCAACGGCCCAGGCGGCAGCCTGCCGTCTGATGGCTTCAGCCAGCGCCTCACGCCGTCTTTCGCTCAGTGTCTTGGAATCGGCGATACCCGCGACCGGGTACGCCGGGTCGAGGATGACCGCGGCCGCATATACGGCGCCGGCCAGCGGTCCGCGCCCGGCCTCGTCCACGCCGCACAGCCCCGCCTCGTCCATCACGGCAGCAGCCCCAGCACGGCCCCCGCCGCCTTTTCTTCGGTGTTCTGCCGCAACAGGTGGTGCAGACGGGTGAATTCGTCGTGGATTTCCGCCCCGCGCGCCTTGTCCTGCACCATGTCCAGCAGTGTCTGTGCGATGTTTTCCGGCGTGGCCTGCTGTTGCAGCAGCTCCGGCACCACCGCCCGGCCGGCGAGGATGTTGGGCAGGCCGACATACGGCTGGTAGCGCATGTGGCGCAGGATCTGCCAGCTCAGCGGCGACATGCGGTACACCACCACCATGGGCCGCTTGAGCAGCGCGGCTTCCAGCGTGGCGGTGCCGGAAGCGACGACGACCGCATCCGCCGCCTGCATGGCGGCGTGCGCATGACCGAACATCAGCGTCACCGGCAGATCTCCGGCAGCAAGGCGTTGCAGAGCGGCCTGGAATTTCCAGCGTGTCTCGCGCGACACCATGGGCACCAGAAACTGCACCTGCGGCACCTGCTCGCGAATCACCCGGGCGGTGCGCACGAACAGCTCGGCCATGTAATCCAGCTCGC
>JBBILG010000045.1:0-14435 GCA_037445085.1 Methylobacillus sp. | reverse complement strand
GAGGAGATCGGCTCGCCGTCGTCCACGCCCCACGTCGAGCGCATCGCCCGCGGCCGGCGCGGTCTCCGTAATGGCGACGCTGATCCTGTAGCCGTGCCACAGCGCACGCAGCTGCTCCAGCGACTCAAACACCTCTACGGGCGCGGGCGGCAGCCGGGTGTATGCGCGCAGCAAGCCGGCACGGTAGGCGTAGAGGCCGATGTGCCGGTATGCGGGCAGGCCGTCCGGCAGTTCGCGCCCGGCGGCGAAAGCATCCCGCGGATAGGGGATGGGTGCCCGGCTGAAATACATCGCGTACCCGGCCCGGTCGATCACGACCTTGACCGCGTTGGGGTTGAGCATCTCCGCCTTGTCATGCAGCGGGTGGCAGGCGGTGGCCACGGACGCCTCGGCATGCCGGGCCAGGTTATGCGCCACGCCGCGGATCAGCGTCGGGTCGATCAGCGGTTCGTCGCCCTGCACGTTGACGACGATGGTCGTGTCGTCCCAGCCCTTGAGCTCCACCACTTCGGCAAGGCGATCGGTGCCCGTTGCATGGTCGGCGCGTGTCATCAGCACATCGTGGCCGCAAGCCGCGACGATTGCGGCGATTTGCGGATGATCGGTAGCCACGCTGACGGTATCCGCGCCGCTCTCCACGGCCCGCTCGGCGACCCGCACCACCATGGGCCGGCCGGCGATGTCGAGCAGGGGCTTGCCCGGCAGTCGCGTGGAGGCATGACGGGCGGGGATGATGACGTGGAAGCGCACTCTAGACTTCCTCCTCGGGTGGCAGCCGGCGGGCCTCGTCCTCCAGCATGACGGGGATGCCGTCGCGGATGGGGTAGGCCAGGCGGCAGGGCCGGCAGACCAGTTCCTGTTCGGTCTTTCTGTACAGCAGCGGCCCCTTGCACAACGGGCACACGAGGATTTCGAGCAATTTAGCGTCCATGTTTTTCCTCAAGCTTATGCAGCAGCAGCCGCTCCAGATCCTGATCAATCTCCGCCTCCACTGCCAAGTACCACCATTCGGGGCAGGCAAAGGCAGCGCATTTGACCGCGTCCTTTTCCGTCATCAGCACCGTCCGGTTATCCGCGAATTGTAAATCAGCCGCCCGGTAGGCGTGGTGATCCGGGAAGGGATGCTCGGCGCATTGCAGACCCAGTGCGCGCAGCGTGTCGAAGAAGCGCCGGGGGTCGCCTATGCCGGCCACGGCATGCAGCTCATGCCGGCGCAGGGCGGCGGCCTCGATGGTGCGTCCGGGGTCGCGCACGTTGCGAAATACCGAGGGCACCAGGCGGCACGCATATTCGCCGGAGCCGGCCTCGCCCCCCTGCACGACGACAGCGTCGACCTGCCGCAGCCGGCTCACCGCTTCGCGCAGCGGGCCGGCCGGCAGGAGGCGGCCGTTGCCATGACGGCGGCGGCCGTCGACCACCGCGATTTCGATGTCGCGCGCCAGGGCATAGTGCTGCAGGCCGTCGTCGCAGATCAGCACGTTGCATTCCGGGTGCGCGGCCAACAGCGCCTGCGCCGTCGCTGCCCGCCGCCGCCCCACCCACACCGGGCACGCGGTGTGCCGGGCCAGCAGCAGCGGTTCGTCCCCCACCAGAGCGGCATCGCTGTCGGCACGCACCCGTGTCGGCCCGGCCGCCTCGCCGCGGTAGCCGCGGCTGAGGATGCCGGGACGCCAGCCGTGTCGCAGGAGCCAGGAGGCGAGCCATATGACCAGCGGCGTCTTGCCCGTGCCGCCCACGCTGATGTTGCCGACGACGATGACCGGCACCGGCGCCCGCCACACCGGCAACAGCCCGGCCCCGTAGGCCAGCCGGCGCAGCGCCGAGAGCAGCCGGAACAACTGGCTGAGCGGCCACAGCAGGAGCTGCCAGGTGGTGCGCCGGTACCACTGCCGCTGCAGCCACGCGCCCATTGTCCGTCTTTCTCAGTGGAACTGCTTGCGGTAGAGCCTGGCGTAATGGCCGCCCAGCGCCAGCAACTCCTCATGGGTGCCGCTTTCCACCAGTTCGCCCTTGTCCATGACCAGAATGCGGTCCGCGTTGATGATGGTGGACAGGCGATGCGCGATGACCAGGCTGGTGCGCCCCTGCATCAGCCTGTCCAGCGCCGCCTGCACGTGTTTCTCGGATTCGCTGTCCAGCGCCGAGGTGGCCTCGTCCAGCAGCAGGATGGGGGCGTCCTTGAGGATGGCGCGGGCAATGGCAAGACGCTGGCGCTGACCACCGGAAAGACGCACGCCGCGGTCGCCGATTTCGCTTTGCAGGCCATGGGGCAGTTGCTGGATGAATTCCCAGGCATGCGCCGCCTCGGCGGCGGCGATGACTTCCGCCTCACTCACCTGGCGCAGGGCGCCGTATGCGATGTTGTTGCAGACGGTGTCGTTGAACAGCGTGACATCCTGGTTGACCAGCGCGAACTGGGCCCGCAGGTTGGCAAGCCGAAGTGTGCGGATGTCCACGCCGTCCAGCAGGATGGACCCTTCCTGCCATTCGTAGAAGCGCGGCAGCAGGCTGATCAGCGAGCTCTTGCCGCCCCCGGAGCGGCCCACCAGGGCGACCTTCTCGCCCGGCATGACCTTGAAGCTGACATCGCGCAGGGCGTAGCGCCTGGCGTTGTCGTAGCGCAGGCTGACGTGGCGGAATTCAATCTCGCCGCGCGCGCGCGGCAGGGTGCCGGTGCCGCCGTCCTGCTCGGCCGGGCTATCCATCAGGCCGAACACGCTCTGGGCCGCCGCCACGCCCACCTGGATTTCCTCGTTCAGGTTGGTCAGGCTCTTGATGGGGGCGATCAGCATCAGGATGGCGCCGATGAAGGCGGCAAACTCGCCGGCACTGAACTCGCCGACCGCATAGAACACTACCCAGGACAACCCTGCCGCGGCGATCAGCTCGATCACCATGCTGTTGATACCGGCCACGCGACCGAGCCGGATCTGCATGCGCCGGTTCATGCCGGCCGCCCGGGCGAAACGGCGGTTTTCGTATTCGGCACCGCCGAAAATCTTCACCACACGCTGGCCGCCCACCGATTCTTCCAGCACGCGCGTCATGTCGCCGACCGATTCCTGCACCGCCTGTCCCGAGGCGCGAATGACCGGCGTCATCCTGCGCAGGTAATAGGCCATCAGCGGCGCGATGACGGCAAAGATCAGGGTCAGGCGCCAGTTGAGGTAGATCATGTAACCGATCATGCCGAGTATGGTGAGGCTGTCGCGCACCGCACTCATCACCACCTTGGTCGAGGCGCCGGCCATCTGCTCGGTGTTGTAGGTCAGCCTTGACGTCACCACGCCGACGGAGTTGGCGTCGAAATAACTGACCGGGAAGGACATCAGGCGCTGGAAGGCATCCAGGCGCACGCGCTCCACCACGCGGCGCGCCACCCAGCGCATGGAAAAGGCGGAGACAAAGCCGGCAAAGGCGCGCAGCGCCAGGAGACCGAACAGTATCCAGGGCAGCAGGCCCAGCTTGTGCGGATCCTGCTTGACGAACCCCTCGTCGGTGACCATTTTGATCGCCGCGAGGAAGCCGGTATTGGTCGCGGAATAGGTGGCAAGCGCCAGCACGCTGAGCAGAAACACCGGCCAGTGACGCCAGGCATAGCGTAGCAGGCGCCGGTAGAGTGCACTGGCGCTGGGTGCGGGGGGAGACTGGTCTGGCATCAGCGCACGCCCGTCGTGCGTCGCATCAGGGCGCGGACTTGGCCTGGGTGGAGAAAGTCAGATGGGTGTAGCCGCCCTGACGCGCCGCTTCCATGACATGGATCACAGACTGGTGGGTGGCATTGGCATCGGCACTGATGACGATGGTCGGCTCCTTCTCGCCGGCGGCGGCACTGCGCAACGCCTGCAGAATGGCCTCCACCGTGCCCTCGGCAACCGCCGCGTCGTTCACGGTGTAGCGTCCGCCGGCGTCCACCCCAACCGTGATCATCGCCGGCCAGTCCTGCGGGGCACTGGCTTCGGCCGCGGGCAGATTGATCTGCAATTCCTGGATACGCGAAAAGGTCGCGCTGGTGACCAGAAAAATGATGATGACGAGCAGCACGTCGATCAGGGGGATGAGGTTCATCTCCAGCTCTTCGTGGCGTCTGCCGCGCTGAAAGTTCATGGCCGCTCTCTACTTGCGTTCGCCGTGCAGGATTTCCGCCAGCTTGAGCGCCTCCAGTTCCATCTCCACGATCAGGCTGTCGACCCGGGCGCGGAAATGGCGGTAGAAGATCATGCTGGGTACGGCCACCAGGATGCCCATGGCGGTATTGTAGAGCGCAACCGAAATGCCTCGGGCGAACATCGCCACGTCGTGGCCGGTGCTGGTAAAGGCGGCGAACAGCTCCACCATGCCGATCACCGTGCCCAGCAGCCCCCACAACGGGCTGACGGCGGCGATGGTGCCCAGCGTGGTGAGGTAGCGCTCCAGCTTGTGCGCCACGGCACGGCCGGCCTCCTCGATGGCCTCTTTCATCACCTCGCGCGGCGCATCCATGTTGCACAGGGCGCCGGCGAAGATCTCGCCCAGCGGGGAATGGTTTTGCAGGCGCACACAGGCATCCTTGGCGGCAGCGCCCTTCTCCAGCAGGGACTGCACTTCGGAGAGCAGCGCAGGCGGCGCCACCAGACTGGTACGCAGGCTGTAGAAGCGTTCCGCGATGATGGCAACGGAAATCACCGAGGCATAGATGAGCGGCCAGATCGGCCAGCCGGCCGCCTTGACGATCTCGTTGTCCCGCGCCCCGAAATACAGCGCGACGAAGCCGACGAGCAGCGCCAGCCAGAACAGCCAGGATTTTGCGGAAATCTTCATGTAGGGCTTTCGCGAAGAAAAACTCGCGCTACTTTAGCCTGCGCGACCGTTTTCGGCAACCCTGGCCGCCCCGTCATGCCAGTACCGCGGGGATTCCCGCCGCCACGCCCGCACTTTCATGTCCGGGCCGGCGGAAAAATCGATCAGCACCGCTCCATCCGCGTCACTGCGGTAGATGGCGCTGCCGACCTCCTGGTAGCGCCGCACCACCTGCCCGTGCGGATGACGGAAGCGGTTGCGGTAGCCGGCCGCGAAGATGGTCGCGCGGGGGGCCACCGCGGCGACGAAACCGGGGGTCGAGGAGCTCCGGCTGCCGTGGTGCGGCGCCACCAGCACGTCGGCCGCGAGGCTCGCCGCATCGCGCTCCAGCAACTCGCGCTCCGCCGCGCGCTCGATGTCGCCGGTCAACAGCAGGCTGCCGTGCGTTCCGCTCACCCTGAGCACGCAACTGCGGTGATTGTCCTTGAGCCTTGCGTGCGCGTAACTTCCGGCATCCGGGTGCAGCATGTCGAAGCGCACGCCATCCCACTCCCATTCCCGTCCGGCGGCGCAGCGCCAGGGCTGTGCGGACAGGGACTCCAGGAAATGGCCGGACGGCAGCGAGGAGGCCAGCCAGCCCACCGGCATCGCCTGCAGCACCGCGGCCGCGCCGCCGGTATGGTCGATGTCGTCGTGACTCAACACCATGCCGTCCAGGTGACGGATGCCTGCCGCGCGCAGGTAGGGCAGGATGACACGGTTGCCGGCGTCGGCCTGTTCGGAATAACGCGGCCCGGCATCGTACAGCAGCGCATGCCGCGCCGTCTGCAGCACCACCGCCAGCCCCTGGCCGACATCGAGCACCGCCACGCGCAGCTCACCATGCTGCGGAGGGCTCGGCAGCAACAGGAACATCGGTGCCAGCGCAGCCGTGCCCGCCCAGCGCAAGGGAAAACCACGCGGCAGCAAGAGCCACAGCACGCCGGCCATGGCCACGGCCACCGTCCACGGTGCCGGCGCGTGCTGCTGCCAGACCGCCAGCGGCAGTCGCGCCGCCAGCTCCAGCAAGGCCATGCACCAGGCCATCAGGGTATGCGCCGCATGCAGCAGCGCATCGACCGGCACCAGCATGCCCAGCAGGGTGAGCGGCGTCACCACAAGCCCGATCAGCGGAATGGCCAAGGCATTGGCCAGCGGCGAGATCAGCGACACCTGCTGGAACAGCGCCAGCAGCAATGGCGCCAGCCCCAGTGTCACCGCCCATTGCGCGCGCGCCGCTTCCGCCAGCCAGCCGGGTCGCGTCAGCCGGCCGCTGCCGACATAGCCCAACACGGCCACCGCGCCGAACGACAGCCAGAAGCCGGGCGCCCGCACCGCCCACGGATCGAGCACCACCACCGCCAGCAGCGCCCAGCACAACACCAGGGAAAAGGCAACGTTGCGCCCCGCCCACAGGGCTGCGGCCAGCACCGCCAGCATGTAGAGGGTGCGCTGGGTAGGGATGGCAAAACCGGCCACCGCGGCATATGCGGCGGCGGCCAGCAGGCCAGCCAGAGCCGCCGCCTTGCGCGCCGGCAGGCGTAGCGTCAGCCGCTCGCTGCGGCGCCACAGGGCATGCACCAGGGCAAACACCAGGCCGGCCAGCATGGTGACGTGCAGCCCGGATATGCTCATCAGGTGGATGACGCCGGTGCGGCGCACGGTCTCCCAGTCCTCTTCGCTGACGGACTGCTGGTCGCCGATGGCCAGCGCCTGCAGCATGGCCCCGTAGCGCGCCTCGCCCAGCACGGCCTGAAATCGTTCGCGCACCTCAAAACGCAGCCGCTCCACCAGATAGCCCGGCCGGTGGACCAGCGGGTCGAGCCTTTCCATCGCCTCGCGCTCGCGCACGTAGCCGGTGGCGCGGATGTTGCGCTCCAGCGCCCATGCCTCGAAATCGAATCCGCCCGGGTTGTAGCTGCCGTGCGGGCGCTTGAGCCGCACGGTCAGCCGCCAGCGCTCGCCGGGGCGGAGCATTTGAGCGGCATCTGCCGGGAGCGGCTGGCCATAGCCGGCAAAATAGCGGCTGAGCGAAATGCGTTGCGGCACATGGGCGCCGTCGGTCTCCACCCGCTCCACGTCGAGCTCGAAGCGCTCGCCGCGTGCGCCGACGCGCGGCAGGCTGGCGACCACGCCCACCACCCGGACATTCCGCCCCTCCCATTCAGCCGGCAGGGCATCGGCCAGGCGCTGCTGAGCCAGCAGCGTCGCCCAGAAAAAACCGGCCAGCAAAGCTGCGGCGCACGCCAGGAGGTACGGCACCACGACGTGCCGGCGCAGCAGCCAGGCCAACGCCACCACGAGCGGCAGCAGAACCACCCACGGCCATTCCGGCAGCGCGGGCTGCCGCTGCAACAGCCATGCCCCGAACACGAACGCGAGGATGGCCGGGCGCATGCCTTAGTCGATGAAAAGCAGGCCGTCGGTGAGCCGCAGCACGCGCCCGAGGTGCCCCGCCAGCTCCAGGTCGTGGGTCACCACCACCAGACTGGTGCCCAGCTCGCGGTTGAGTTCCAGCAGCAGGTCGAACACGCTATGCGCGGTATGCCGGTCAAGGTTGCCGGTCGGCTCGTCGGCCAGCACGCACCGCGGGCGCGTCACCAAGGCGCGCGCCACCGCGGCGCGCTGGCGCTCGCCGCCGGACAACTCACCCGGCATGTGTTGCAGGCGATGGCCCAGCCCGACCTCACGCAGCAGCGCCTCCGCCTCCGCCTGCGCCTCCGTGCGCGCCACGCGGCGCACCAGCAGGGGCATGGCGACGTTTTCCAGGGCGGTGAACTCCGGCAGCAGGTGGTGGAACTGGTAGATGAAGCCGAGCGCCGTGTTGCGCATGGCACCCTTCTGCGCCTCGTCCAGTCGCGCCAGCGGGCGGCCGAGGATGCTCACCTCGCCGGCGGACGGGGTGTCCAGCCCGCCCAGCAGGTGCAGCAGGGTGCTCTTGCCAGAGCCGGAGGCGCCGACGATGGCCACCTGCTCGCCTGCCGCGATGTCAAGATCGATGCCGTTCAGCACCGCCACATCCAGCCCGGTATAAGTCTTGCGGAGGCCGCGGCAGGAGAGTATGGCTTCCCGCTTCCCGCTTCCCGCTTCCCCTGGCACCTGCGACTCATTCATAGCGCAGCGCCTCCGCTGGATTGGTCCTGGCCGCGCGCCAGCTCGGATACAGCGTCGCCAGCAGGGAGAGCACCAGTGCCACCACGGTGATCACCGCGACATCGTTCCCTTGCAGCCTGGAGGGCAGGTCGCTGATGTAATAGACATCCTTGGCCAGGAATTCGAAGCCGAGCAGGCGCTCGATGAACGGCACCATGGTCTCGATGTTGAGCGCCAGCAGCACGCCGCCAGCCACTCCCATCAGCGTGCCGATGACACCGATCAGCGCGCCCTGCACGATGAAGATCTGCATGATGCTGCGCGGGCTGGCGCCCAGCGTGCGCAGGATGGCGATGTCGGCGCGCTTGTCGGTGACCGCCATCACCAGGGTGGAGACGATGTTGAACGCCGCCACCGCGACGATGAGGGTGAGGATGACGAACATTACCCGCTTTTCCATCTGCACGGCGCGGAAAAAGTTGGCGTGCTGCTGAGTCCAGTCGCTGACATAGTAGGCGCCGTACCGGGAGAGCTGCGCCGCCAGTTCGCGCGAGACTTGCGGCGCGCGGTAGAGGTCGGCGAGTTTGAGGCGCAGGCCGCTCACCTGCTCGCCCATGCGGTAGAGCCGCGCGGCGTCTTCGAGATGGATCAGCGCCAGGCCGGCATCGTATTCGTACATGCCCACCTGGAAAATGCCCGCCACGGTGAACTGCTTGAGCCGCGGCACCACGCCGGCGGGCGTGAACTGCCCCTGCGGCGCCATGACCACCACCCTGTCGCCCACCCCGGCCCCCAAGGCGTGGGCGAGCTCGGCGCCCAGCACGATGCCGAACGCCCCCGGCTGGAGCGCGGCGAAGTCGCCGGCACGCATGTGCGCGCCGATCTCCGCGACTTGGTCTTCCCGTTCCGGCAGCACGCCGCGCACCACCGTGCCCTGCACCGCCTGGCCAAAGGACAGCATGCCGTGCGCCATGATGTAGGGGGCGCTGGCCATGACCTCGGGGCGGCCGTGCACGAAACTGGCAACACCCTGCCAATCCGCCAGCGCGTTGCCCGGCCCGCTGATCTGCATGTGCGAGGCCACGCCGAGGATGCGCGTGCGCAGTTCGTGCTGGAAGCCGTTCATCACCGACAGCACCACGATCAGCGCCGCGACGCCGAGGGCGATGCCGACCATGGAAGTCATGGAGATGAAGGAGATGAAATGGTTGCGGCGCTTGGCACGGGTGTAGCGCAGGCCGACGAAGAGCTCGAAGGGTAGTAACATGGGGAGGAATTCTAGCAGGAGTCACGGCCCCTTCTGCTAAAATCGCGGCCATGTTCACCGGCATCGTCCAGGCCGTCGGCCACATCGAGACCGTCACTGCGCAGGACGGCGACCTGCGCCTGCGCATTGCCGCCGGCAGACTGGACTTGAGCGATGTCGGCGTGGGCGACAGCATCGCCGTCGCCGGCGTGTGCCTGACGGTGGTCGCCCATGACGGGCGATCCTTCGACGCGCACGTCTCCGGGGAGACGCTCTCCTGCACCGTGGGCCTCGACATGCCCCGTCCGGTCAATCTGGAAAAGGCACTGCGTCTCGCGGACCGTCTGGGTGGCCACCTGGTGGGCGGCCACGTCGACGGGGTGGGCCAGGTGGTGCGCTTCGAGCCGGCCGGCGACTGCATGCTGCTCGCCATCCGCGCACCGCATGCGCACGCGCGCTACATCGCGGTCAAGGGCTCGGTCGCCGTGGACGGCGTCAGCCTCACGGTCAACGCGGTGGAACACGACACTTTCGGCGTCAACCTCATCCCGCACACCTTGGACATGACCACACTCAGCCATCTCGGCGTGGGCAGCCGCGTCAATCTGGAAGTGGACATGATCGCCCGCTACGTGGAACGCATGTTGCAGTGGGAGCGTGGAGGAGACTGCGCATGATCAGCCCGGTGCACGAAATCGTCGAGGAAATCCGCGCCGGCCGCATGGTGGTGCTGGTGGACGAGGAGGATCGCGAAAACGAGGGCGACCTGGTGATGGCAGCACAATTCATCACGCCGGAAGCCATCAATTTCATGGCCCGTCACGGCCGCGGCCTGATCTGCCTGACGCTCACCGAGGCGCGCTGCCGGCAGCTCAACCTGCCGCCCATGGTGCAGCGCAACGGCACCCGTTTCGGCACCAACTTCTTCGCCTCCATCGAGGCCGCCAGCGGCGTCACCACCGGCATCTCGGCGGCCGACCGCGCACATACCATCCAGACCGCCGTGGCCCGTCAGGCCAGGCCGGAAGACCTGGTCAGCCCCGGCCACGTGTTCCCGCTGATGGCGCAGAACGGCGGCGTACTGGTGCGCGCCGGCCACACCGAGGCCGGCTGCGATCTCGCGCGCCTGGCCGGCCTGGAGCCGGCCGCGGTGATTTGCGAAATCCTCAGGGAAGATGGCAGCATGGCGCGCTTGCCCGACCTGATCGGATTCGCCGCCCAGCACAGCCTCAAGATCGGCACCATCGCCGACCTCATCCACTACCGCAGCCAGACCGAGCGGCTGGTCGAGCGTGCGGCGGAGCGCACGGTACAGACGCCCTATGGCGCATTCCGCCTGATCGCCTATATCGACAGCACCGTCAGCGAAACCCACTTGGCGCTGGTCATGGGCGAGCCCCGCGAGCAGCAGGAAGTCCTGGTGCGCGTGCACGAGCCGCTGTCGGTGCTGGACCTGCTCGATGCCGGCAGCCGCAGCCACTCCTGGAACCTGCTGGAAGCCATGCGGGCCATCGCCGAAGCCGGCTGCGGCGTCATCGTGCTGCTGCGCCGCCGTGAAGACGGCGGCCAGCTGATCGAGCGTATCCTGCACGCCGACGAGCCGGTGCGCACCCGCCAGGCGCTGCGCGATTACGGCATCGGCTCGCAGATCCTGCTGGACCTCGGCGTCACGCGCATGAAGCTCCTGGCGGTGCCGCGCAAAATGCCCAGCATGGCGGGCTTCGGCTTGGAAGTGACCGGCTACCTGGAGCCGGCGCCCGCAAGATCAACGATGTGAGATAATCCCATCGTGGAAAACGTCAATCTCACCGGCCACTTCTTCATCGCCATGCCTGCCATGGCCGACCCCTATTTCGCCCGGTCGGTCACCTACGTGTGCGAGCACAACACACAGGGCGCCATGGGCATCGTCATCAACCGCCCCATCGAGATGAAGCTCGCCGAACTGTTCGAGCAGGTCAATCTGGAAATCGCAGATCCGCTGCTGGCGGGCGCGCCGGTGCACTTCGGCGGGCCGGTGCACGTGGATCGCGGTTTCGTGCTGCACCAACCAGTGGGCGCCTGGCAATCCTCGCTCGCCATCAACGCCGATACCGCCCTCACCACCTCCCGGGACATCCTGGTGGCCAGTGCACAAGGCTCCGGACCGAAAAAGATGCTGGTGACGCTGGGATACGCCGGCTGGGCCGCCGGCCAACTGGAACAGGAACTGGCGCAGAACGCCTGGCTCACCGTGCCCGCGCAGGACCGCGTGATCTTCGATCTGCCCAGCGAGGAGAAGCTGGCCGCCGCCATAGGCCTGCTCGGCATCAACTTCGGCTCGCTGTCGGACGAAGCCGGGCATGCCTGACACCGTGCTCGCCTTCGATTTCGGCGAGAAGCGCATCGGTGTCGCCGTGGGCGACACCGCGGTGGGCATTGCCCATCCCTTGCAAACCATCTTGGCGGAAAGCGTGGACGCCCGCTTCGCGGCCATCGCCGCCCTCATCGAAGAATGGCGGCCGACGCGACTGGTGGTCGGCCTGCCGGTCCATTTGGACGGTGCCGAGCACGAATTCACCCGACTCGCGCGCAAGTTCGCCAACCGCCTGCGCGGCCGTTTCAACCTGCCGGTGGCGCTGGTGGACGAGCGCCTGAGTTCGGCGGAGGCCAGCCAGTCCCTGAAGGCTATCGGCATCGCCGGACGCCGGCAGAAACCCGTGCTGGACCAGGTCGCGGCCCAGCACATCCTGCAGCGCTACCTGGATCAGGCCCATGCAACTGCCTGACGCGGAACGGCTGCTCGCCGAACTGGCGGAACGGATCCACCCCCTCGTCACCGACAATACCGCCCTGGTCGGCATCCACAGCGGTGGCGCCTGGCTGGCCAGGCGCCTGCATGCCATGCTGGGCGGCAACCTGCCGTTGGGCGAACTCGACATCTCCTTCTAGCGCGACGATTTCGAGCGCATCGGCCTGCACCCGCAGGTAAAACCCACGCGCATCCCGTTCACCGTGGGAGGCCGCCACATCCTCCTCGTCGACGACGTGCTCTACACAGGCCGCACCATCCGCGGCGCCATGAACGAGCTGTTCGACTACGGCCGTCCGGCGAAGATCACGCTGGCGGTGCTCGTCGACCGCGGCGGACGCGAAATGCCGGTGGAAGCGCAGGCAGTCGGCGCCCGCCTCGACCTCGCGCCGTCGCAGAACCTGCAGCTTACGCGCGATGCCGCGGGCAGGCTCTCCTTCAAGCTGGTGGATGCCGCATGAACAATCCGCAACTCAACAGGCACGGCGAGCTGCAACACCTGCTGTCCATCGAGGGGCTGCCGCGCGCCATCCTCACCCACATCCTCGACACTGCGGAATCCTTTGCCGGCGTGTCCGAGCGCGAGGTGAAGAAAGTGCCGCTGCTGCGCGGCAAAACCGTGTGCAACCTCTTCTTCGAGAACAGCACCCGCACCCGCACCACCTTCGAGATCGCCGCCAAGCGGCTGTCGGCAGACGTGGTCAGCCTCAGTGTCGCCGCCTCGTCACAATCCAAGGGCGAGACCATCCTCGACACGGTGGACAACCTCGCCGCCATGCAGGCCGACATGTTCGTCGTCCGTCACGCGCAGTCCGGCGCCGCGCATTTCATCGCCCGCCACGTCGCCCCACACCTGCACGTCATCAACGCCGGCGACGGCCGCCACGCCCACCCCACCCAGGGACTGCTGGACGTGTTCACCATCCGCCGCCACAAGCCGGACCTGCACAACCTGCGCGTCGCCATCGTCGGCGACGTGCTGCACTCGCGCGTGGCGCGCTCGGAAATCCATGCGCTGACCACCCTGGGCGTGCCGGAGATCCGCGTCATCGCCCCCCGCACCCTGCTGCCGGAATACGTCGAGCGTCTCGGCGTACAGGTCTGCCACGACATGAAGGCAGGGCTGAAGGACGTCGACGTGGTGATGATGCTGCGCCTGCAGAACGAGCGCATGAGTGGGGCCCTGCTGCCCTCCGCCCAGGAATACTTCAAGTGCTTCGGCCTAACGCCGGAAAAGCTGGCGCTGGCCAGGCCAGACGCCATCGTCATGCACCCGGGGCCGATGAACCGCGGCGTCGAGATCGATTCCGCCGTGGCCGACGGCGCGCAGAGCGTCATCCTGCCGCAAGTCACCTACGGCATCGCGGTGCGCATGGCGGTCATGAGCATACTGGCCGGAGCGGGAGCGCAGGCATGACAACTGCTCCGAGCATCGCTAGCCGCTACACGGACAGGGCGAATGCCGTGATCCATGAAGGTGATTGCCTAGACATGCTGGCAGGTATCCCCGATGGCTCTGTGCAACTCGTAGCCACATCCCCTCCTTACAACATAGGCAAGGAATACGAGCGCAAACTGAACCTGGATGCTTATCTTGCCCAACAGACCAAGGTCATCCGGGAATGCGTTCGCACCCTCACACCCCATGGCAGTATCTGCTGGCAAGTGGGCAATTATGTGAACAATGGAGCCATAGTTCCCCTGGATGCTTTGCTATACCCGATATTCAGCACCCTTGGATTGGTCATGCGCAACCGCATCATCTGGCATTTCGAGCATGGACTGCACTGCTCACGCCGGTTTTCCGGCCGCCATGAAACCATCATCTGGTTTACTCGCGACACAAAGGACTATGTTTTCAACCTTGACCCGGTGCGAGTACCGCAAAAATATCCGGGCAAGAAACACTTCAAGGGGCCCAAGGCCGGACAATACTCCTGCAATCCGCTAGGAAAAAACCCTGGAGACGTCTGGGATATCCCCAACGTCAAAAGCGATCATGTCGAGAAAACCGGCCACCCATGCCAATTCCCCGTCGAGTTGATCGAGCGGCTCGTATTGTCGATGACCAACGAAGGAGACTGGGTCATGGACCCGTTCCTCGGGGCCGGCACTACGGTGGTCGCGGCCTTGCGCCACGGGCGGCGTGGAATCGGCGCGGAAATTGTTCCACACTACGCCTCGATTGCGCGGGATCGCACGAACTCCGCAATGGCAGGCAGCCTGCGCGTCCGCCCCATGGGCAAACCCAAATACGATCCAGAACTTGCTGGCAATCCCTTGACCGCCGCCGAGCAAAAAAAAGAAATCGAGGCTGCGGGAGAACCCGCCATCTACAGCTATAACCAGACGGATTTTGTAAAGGATCGTGTCGCCGTCGAGGTGCAATTCGGGAAATACTCCTTTGTAGCCTACGACCTGTTCGTCAAGCACCTGCGGCGGTCACGTTTTTTCGGACAGTCGGCTAAGCTAAGGCTGACCGGTTGA
>JBBILG010000044.1:0-14664 GCA_037445085.1 Methylobacillus sp. | reverse complement strand
GCTGGTGCCGTTGAGCGCGGTGACCACGTCGTTCTGCTTGTAGGCCTTGGGGCCGATGTGGTTCTGCGCGATGGCCAGCCAGCAGTCGATCTTGACCGGCAGCTTTGCCCGCGTGGCTGCCAGCAGCACGCCCAGCGCCACCGCCGAGCCGTTCATGTCCTCGTGCATGCCGTGCATGTGCTTCGCCGGCTTGAGGTTGTGGCCGCCGGTATCGAAGCAGATGCCCTTGCCCACCAGGGCCAGGGTCTTGTCCGCCCCCTTCGGCGCATGGGTCAGATGCACGATGGCGGCATCCTCCGCCTCGGAACCCTGCGCCACGGCCACGAAGGCGCCGGCGCCCATGCGCCGCAGCTTTTTCATGTCGTATTCCTCGCACTGCCAGCCATGCTCGCCGGCCAGCTCGCGCACCCGTTCGCGGTAGCGCGCCGGCGTCAGCTCGTTGGGCGGCATGCGCGTGAGGCGCCGCGCCAGCAGGTTGCCCTCGGCACGGGCGCGCTCCGCAGTGTAGTCGCCGGCGGCACCGTGCAGCGCGATTTTCTTCAGCGGCTGCCGCTCGTCCCTGCGCTTGCGGGTGGGCAGCGGCATGCCGTTCACCCAGGCGCAGTAGAGCGCCTCGGACGCGGCCCGTTCACGCTGCGACGTTTCGCCGTACACGGCGATGGCAAGCTGTTGCGGCGATTCCGCCAGCAGGGGCATGAGCGCGCGGCGCAGCGCGGCGAGGCGCGCGAACGGCGTCATCCCGTCGTCCAGCACCACCCAGGCGGCGAGCGCGCCGTGCGGCAGCTCGGCGCTGAGTGGATGCTTGCCCAGCTCGGCGTACCTGCTGCGGGTGCGGTCGAGCTTGGCATCCAGCACGGCGGCATACGGCAGCGCCGCGGGCCGCGCCGGCGGCAGCACGAACAGCACGTGACGGGATTTCGCGAGCGCGGCCGCGTCGGCCACACCGGCGTGAGGCTTCACGGTGGCCAGCATGGTGTGATCTACCCTTTCGATATCCATGCCGGACAGGTGCCTGCCCGGCCCGGCCGGCAGGCCCGCACCGGCTTGCTTGCGGAGAACCGGCCGGGCCGGGGCGCGGCCGCAAACTTGACCAAAATGGTCAAAATGGCGAAGATAGCGGCCTGGCACCACGCCGCCGTTGCAAATGTTCAGACGCAACCGCCCGCAGCCACCATGGTATAACGACAATGGCGGGCAACCCAAGCTTCCCCGGAGACTATCGCACATGGCCCTCACCCCCGATATCGACCCGCAAGAGACGCAGGAATGGCTGGATGCCATCGATGCGGTGCTGGAACGGGAAGGTAGCGAACGCGCGCATTTCCTGCTGGAAACCCTGATCGACAAGGCCAGGCGTTCCGGCGCGTATCTGCCCTACAATGCCACCACGGCCTACCTCAACACCATCCCGGTGCACCAGCAGGCCAGGCTGCCCGGTGATCCCGCCGTGGAGCGCCGCATCCGCGCGCTGGTGCGCTGGAACGCGGTGGCCACCGTCATGCGCGCCAACGCGAAATCCCCGGGGCTGGGCGGCCACATCGCCAGCTTCCAGTCCGCCGCCACGCTGTATGACGTCGGCTTCAATCATTTCTTCCGCGCCGCCGACCATCCGTCCGACGGCGATCTGGTGATGTTCCAGGGCCACTCCTCGCCCGGCATCTATGCCCGCGCCTTCGTCGAGGGACGCATTTCCGAGGAACAGCTCGACAATTTCCGCATGGAAACCGGCGGCAGGGGGATCCCCTCCTATCCCCACCCCTGGCTCATGCCCGACTTCTGGCAGTTCCCCACCGTATCCATGGGCCTGGGGCCGTTGCAGGGCATCTATGCCGCCCGCTTCCTCAAATACCTGCACGACCGCGGCATCGCCGACACCTCGCAGCGCAAGGTCTGGGTGTTCTGCGGCGACGGCGAGATGGACGAGCCGGAATCGCTGGGCGCCATTTCGCTGGCCGCCCGCGAAGGGCTGGACAACCTGATCTTCGTCGTCAACTGCAATCTGCAACGCCTGGACGGCCCGGTGCGCGGCAACGGCAAGATCATCCAGGAACTGGAAGCCGCCTTTCGCGGCTCCGGCTGGAACGTCATCAAGGTGATCTGGGGCTCCTACTGGGATCCGCTGCTGGCCATGGATACCCGGGGCCTGCTGCGCCAGCGCATGGAAGAGTGTGTGGACGGCGAGTACCAGAACTTCAAGGCCAAGGGTGGCGCCTACACGCGCGAACACTTCTTCGGCAAGTATCCAGAGCTCAGGGAAATGGTCGCCGCCATGTCCGACCAGGACATCTGGCGCCTGAACCGCGGCGGCCACGACCCGCACAAGGTCTATGCAGCCTACCACGCCGCGGTGAACCACGCCGGCCAACCCACCGTCATCCTGGCCAAGACGGTCAAGGGTTACGGCATGGGTGCCTCCGGCGAGGCGCAGAATCCCACCCACCAGGCCAAGGCGCTGGAACTCGCCGACCTGCGCGCGTTCCGCGACCGCTTCGACATCCCCGTCCCCGATACCGAGCTGGAAAAACTGCCGTTCTACCGCCCGGCCGAAGACAGTCCGGAAATGCAGTACCTGCGCGAGCGCCGCGCCGCGCTGGGCGGCTACGTGCCGGCCCGCCGCCGCAAGGGCAATGATCTGGCGACGCCGGAACTGGCCGCGTTCGAGAACATGCTGGCCACCACCGGCGAACGCGAGATTTCCACCACCATGGCCTTCGTGCGCATCCTGGCCACGCTGGTCAAGGACAAGAATCTCGGCAAGTACATCGTGCCCATCGTGCCGGACGAGGCGCGCACCTTCGGCATGGAAGGCATGTTCCGCCAGCTCGGCATCTATTCCTCGGTCGGCCAGCTCTACGAGCCGGTCGATTCCGACCAGGTGATGTACTACAAGGAATCCAAGAACGGCCAGATCCTGGAGGAGGGCATCAACGAAGCCGGCGCCTTCTCCTCCTGGCTCGCCGCCGCCACGTCCTACAGCACCAACGGCGTGCAGATGATCCCGTTCTACATCTTCTATTCCATGTTCGGCTTCCAGCGTGTGGGCGACCTCGCCTGGGCCGCCGGCGACAGCCGCGCGCGCGGTTTCCTGCTGGGCGCTACTGCCGGGCGCACCACCCTGAACGGGGAGGGCCTGCAGCACGAGGACGGCCACAGCCACATCCTCGCCGCCACCATCCCCAACTGCATCGCCTACGACCCGACCTTCGCCTACGAAGTGGCCGTCATCGTCCAGGACGGCCTGCGCCGCATGGTGCAGAACCAGGAGGACGTGTTCTACTACATCACCCTGATGAACGAGAACTACGGCCATCCCGCCATGCCTCAGGGCGCCGGGCAAGGCATCCTCAGGGGCCTCTACCGTTTCAGCCAGTCTACCGCCAAGGGCCCCAGGGTGCAGCTCATGGGCAGCGGCACCCTTCTGCGCGAGATCATCGCCGCCGCCTGTCTGCTGGAACAGGACTGGGGGGTGGCCGCCGACGTGTGGAGCGCCACCAGCTTCAACGAACTGCGCCGCGACGGTCTCGACGCCCACCGCTGGAACCTGCTGCATCCGGAAGAAAAGCCACGCCAGAGCTACGTCGAGCAATGCCTGAAAGACGCGGAAGGGCCGGTGATCGCCTCCACCGACTACCTGAAGGCCTTCGCCGACCAGATCCGCGCCTTCGTGCCGCAGCGCTATGTGGTGCTGGGGACCGACGGCTTCGGTCGTTCCGATTCGCGCGAGGCGCTGCGCCGTCATTTCGAGGTGGACCGCCACCATGTGGTGCTGGCCGCGCTCAAGGCACTGGCCGACGAGGGCAGGCTGCCCGCTTCCAAGGCTGCGGAAGCCATCCGGAAATACGGCATCGACGTCAACAAGCCGAATCCGCTCATTGCATGATTTTTAGCCACGGAGCCTGCGGAGTGCCCGGAGATTTTCCTCTGTGTTCCCTGTGGCTCATGAAGGGTTTGAATTTATGAGTCAAACAATCGAAGTCAAAGTCCCGGACATCGGCAATTTCGACAGCGTCGATGTCATCGAGGTGCATATCAAGCCGGGCGACACGGTCGCCGCCGACGACGCGCTGATCACCCTGGAGTCCGACAAGGCTTCCATGGACATCCCCGCGCCGTTTGCCGGCACGGTGAAGGAGGTGAGAATCCAGGTGGGCGACCAGGCTTCGCAGGGTACGCCGATCGCCCTGATCGAGGCAGGGGAGGCCGCCGCAACGGCGCCCAGGGCGGCGGCCCCCGCTCCCGTGGTGACTTCGGTCGCCGCGGCGGAAGTCCCGCCGCCGTCCAAGCCGGTGCCAGAAGTGCCCAAGCCCATCCAGCCGCAGGGCACACCCAACCCGGTGGCCGCGCGCGCCGAGTTCGCGCCGGGCAGGAACCCGCATGCCAGCCCCTCGGTGCGCAGATTCGCGCGCGAACTGGGCGCCGATCTCACGCGCATCACCGGCTCCGGCCCCAAGGGCCGCATCACCCAGGAGGACGTCCAGTCCTGGGTGAAGAACGAGCTCACCCGGCCGCGCGCCGACACGCTGGCGACCGGCGGCGGCCTCGCGGTGCCGGCCATGCCCGCCATCGACTTTGGCCAGTACGGCGAGACCGAAACCCGGCCGCTGCCGCGCATCCGCAAGATTTCCGGCGCAAACCTGCACAGAAACTGGGTCACCGCGCCGCATGTCACGCAGTTCGACGCGGCCGACATCACCGACCTGGAAGATTTCCGCAAATCCATGCAGGACGAGGCGGCCAAGCGCGGCGTCAAGCTGACCCTGCTGGCCTTCCTGATGAAGGCCGCGGTCAACGCCCTGCGCACCTACCCCAACTTCAACGCTTCGCTCTCCCCGGCCGGCGACGAGCTGATCCTGAAGAAGTATTTCCACATCGGCTTCGCCTGCGACACGCCGGATGGCTTGGTGGTCCCGGTGATCCGCGACGTCAACCAGAAGGACGTGCTCGACATCGCGGGCGAGCTGGGCGAACTCTCCGCCCGCGCCCGCGAAAGAAAGCTCAAGATCGAGGAAATGCAGGGCGGCTGCTTCACCATTTCCAGCCTGGGCGGCATCGGCGGCACGGCCTTCACGCCCATCATCAACTGCCCGGAAGTCGCCATCCTGGGTGTTTCCCGCTCCAGCATCGAGCCGGTGTGGAACGCCCAGACCAAGAGCTTCGAGCCGCGCCTGATGCTGCCGCTGTCGCTGTCCTACGACCACCGCGTCATCGACGGCGCGGATGGCGCGCGCTTCACCAGCCATTTGCGCGTGATGCTGTCCGACGTGCGGCGACTGCTGCTTTAAATACCGTGAAGGGTGAAGGGGGAAGAGAGGGGCCCGCCCGGTGCTCGCGCGCCATCCTCCCTGCCGGGAGGGGTCGCCCTTCTCCCTTCTCCCTTCTCCCTTCCCGGAGAAAATATGAACCAGATCATTGAAATCGCAGTGCCCGACATCGGCAATTTCGACAGCGTCGACGTCATCGAAGTCCACGTGAAACCCGGTGACAGCGTCGCCGTGGACGATTCGCTCATCACGCTGGAATCCGACAAGGCTTCCATGGACATCCCCGCCACGCATGCCGGCACGGTCAAGGCCGTGACGGTCAAGGTGGGCGACAAGGTATCCAAGGGCTCCCCCATCCTGACGCTGGAAACCGTCACCACCTCCCCTGCCGCTCCGGATGCGAAGGCGCAACAAGGCGGCAACGAGCCGGCACCGCAGACAGTACAAGCAGTACGGCAAGGTGCCGGCGAGGCGGCCAACGCCGTTGTGGCGAGTCAGACGGTGCAGCAGCAGGGCGATTTGCACGCCGAAGTGCTGGTCCTCGGCGCTGGTCCCGGCGGCTACACGGCCGCCTTCCGCGCCGCCGACCTCGGCAGGAAGGTGGTGCTGGTCGAGCGCTACCCGACATTGGGCGGCGTCTGTCTCAACGTCGGCTGCATTCCCTCCAAGGCGCTGCTGCACGCCGCCAAGGTGATTGCGGAAGCGGAAGAAATGGCCGGGCACGGCATCAGCTTCGGCAAGCCCACGATCGATATCGCCAAGCTGAAGAGCTGGAAGGAAAAGGACGTGGTCGGCAAGCTGACCGGCGGCCTCGCCGGTCTTGCCAAACAGCGCAAGGTGACGGTAGTCACCGGCCGCGGCGAGTTCGTCAGCCCGAATCGGCTCGCCGCGACCGGCGCCGACGGCAAGGTCACCACCATCTCCTATGACACCGCCATCATCGCCGCCGGCTCGCAGGCCACCAGGATGCCGGGGCTGGCGCCCGAGCAGCAGAACGACCCGCGCATCATGGATTCCACCGGTGCCCTGGCGCTGGAAGACATCCCCAAGCGCATGCTGGTCATCGGCGGCGGCATCATCGGCCTGGAAATGGGCACGGTGTACGATGCCTTCGGCACCCGGGTCAGCGTGGTGGAGCTTGCGGACGGCCTCATCCCCGGCTGCGACCGCGACCTCGTGCGCCCCTTGCACAAGCGCATGGAAAGACGCTTCGAGAAGATCATGCTGAAAACCAAGGTTTCCAGGCTGGAACCCGGTACCGACGGCATCCGCGTCACCTTCGAAGGGGAACAGGCCATGGCACCGCAGGTGTACGACCGCGTGCTGGTGGCCATCGGCCGCCGTCCCAACGGCAGGAACATCGGCGCCGACAAGGCCGGCGTGTTCGTCAACGAATACGGCTTCATCCCGGTGGACCGCCAGATGCGCACCAACGTGCCACACATCTTCGCCATCGGCGACATCGTCGGCCAGCCCATGCTCGCCCACAAGGCCGTGCACGAGGGCAAGGTCGCCGCCGAAGTCATCGCCGGCCACAAGGCGGAATTCCAGGCGCTGGCCATCCCCTCCGTGGCCTACACCGATCCCGAAGTCGCCTGGGCCGGCATGACCGAAACCGAGGCCGCAGCCAGGGGCATCGAAGTCGAGAAGGCCAGCTTCCCCTGGGCCGCCAGCGGTCGCGCGCTGTCCATCGCCCGCACCGAAGGCATGACCAAGCTGATCCTGGACAAGGACACGCGCCGCGTCATCGGCGCCGGCATCGTCGGCCCCAACGCCGGCGAACTGCTGGCCGAGGCGGTGCTGGCCATCGAGATGGGCGCCGACGCCGAGGATATCGGCCTCACCATCCACGCGCACCCGACGCTCTCGGAGACCATCTGCTTTGCCGCGGAAATAGCGACAGGCACCATCACCGACCTGCTGCCGCCCGGGAAACGCTGATCCGACCCCGTTGACAGCTTGCTTGGCCCGGGATAAAGTAGTGCGGATTACTACTTTATCCTGGATGATTCCGGATTCGTATCATGAAAACCGTCTCCGCGGCAGAAGCCAATCGGCAGTTTTCCAGCGTGCTGCGCGAAGTCGCGCGGGGTGAAACCTTCACCGTGCTCTCGCGGGGCAAGCCCGTTGCGACCATTACCAGTGCACAGCCTGAAAGCGAGCAGCGCGACAAGGCCAGAAGCGACTTGCTTGCGCGCCTGAAATCGCAAATCGCCGTCGGCCGGCGCAACTGGACCCGCGACGAGCCCTACGACCGCTGAGCGATGCGTGTCGCGCTCGACACCAGCATCCTGGCGTATGCCGAAGGCATGGGCGCCGCGTCCCGCTGCGGTGCGGCCATCGAACTCATCGGCAAACTGCCCGCCCAGCACGTGATCCTGCCGGCGCAGACCTTGGGCGAGCTATACCGAGTCCTTACCGGCAAAGCCAACCGCAACCCGTGCGCCGCCCGCGACGCGATTCTCGGCTGGGCCGACAGTTTCGAGGTGGCCGATTCCACCTGGAGGGCCTTCCAGTCAGCCATGGATCTGTGCGCCGATCATCAGCTGCAAATCCGGGACGCCCTCATACTGTCGGTCGCGGGCGAACAGCGTTGTCGCCTGCTCCTCTCCGAAGACATACGGGACAATTTCACCTGGCGCGGCGTAACCGTAGTCAATCCCTTTTCAACAGCCCGTCATCCGCTGCTCGCCACGCTGATCCCGTGAACGCCGACGACTTCCTCCCTCAGCTTTCGTCCCGGCTGCCGGCCGACCGCCTGCTTACCGATCCGGTGGACTGCTACGCCTACAGCTACGACAACTCGCGCAACTTCCACCCGCCCGTGGCGGTCGCCTTCCCGCTCACCATCGAGGAGGTGCAGGCCGTGGTGCGCCTGTGCCACCAGCACAAAGTGCCGCTGGTGCCGCGCGGCCGCGGCACCGGCACCGCCGGCGGCAGCGTGCCGGAGCAAGGCGGGGTGGCACTGTCGCTGGAACGCATGAACCGCATCCTCAGGCTGGATCCGGACAACCGCATGGCCGTCGTCGAGCCCGGCGTGCTCAACCAGGAACTGCAGGATGCGCTGAAGCCCGCCGGCTTCTTCTGGCCGCCGGACCCCTCCAGCGCCCCTTATTGCAGCATAGGCGGCAACCTCGCCACCTGCGCCGCCGGCCCGCACGCGGTGAAGTACGGCGTGGCGCGCGACCACGTGCTGGGGCTGAAAGCCGTCACCGGCAGCGGCGAACTGATCCGCACCGGCTGCTACACCACCAAGGGCGTGGTGGGCTACGACCTCACCCGTCTCATCGTCGGCTCGGAAGGGACGCTGGCGGTCATCGTCGAAGCCACACTCAAGCTCACGCCATTACCCAGAAAAACCGGCGGCATCACCGCGCAGTTCCGCGACACCGTGAGCTGCGCCCATGCCATCGCCGCCATCATGGCACAACCGTTCGTGCCATCCGCACTGGAATTCCTCGACCACAACGCGCTCGACCTGATCCGCGGCCGCCATCCCGGCATGCTGCCGGAAGACATGCGCGCGCTCCTGATGATCGAGGTGGATGGCTCGGAGAGCGAGATCGCCGAAGCGACCGGGGCAGTGATCAATGCCTGCCAGGTGGATGGCCTGATCGAGGCCAGTCCCGCGCCCGACACCCAGGCCCTGTGGGCGGCGCGCAAGGCGCTCTCCCCCTTGCTGCGCGACGTTGCGCCGAAGAAGATCAACGAGGACGTCGCCGCGCCGGTATCGCGCCTGCCCGAATTGCTGGGCGGCATCGAACGGCTGGCGGCCCGCCACCAGGTAGCCAACGTCAACTTCGGCCACGCCGGCAACGGCAACATCCACGTCAACCTGCTGGTCCATCCGGACGATGCGGAACAAATGCGCCGGGCGGAAGCCTGTCTGGACGAGGTGTTTTCGCTGGTGCTGGGGCTGGACGGCACGCTGTCCGGCGAACACGGCGTGGGCATGGCCAAGCGCCCCTTCGTGCCGCGCGAGATCGACGCCACGACGATGGCGCTGATGAAATCCATCAAGCGGGTCTTCGACCCGCACGACATTCTCAATCCGGGCAAGCTGTTTCCTTAAGAAACCGCCTCAGCGCCGGCCCGCGACCTTGCGCAGCAGCCGGCCGACCACGCGCTGCGCGGCCACCGCCACGGCGGCCAGCAGCACCTTCTTCGCCAATGCTCCGATGATCCTCATCATCATTCCTCCGGTTCACAGGGTATCGGGCTGATCTCGCTGCCCGGAAAATCCGGCTGCAGGCCGGTGAGTTCACGCAGTACGGCCTCGGCTGGCGCTTCGAGATGGAAGCTGTACTGCCCGCCTTCTTGGTTGCGCACGCCCTTGACCGCGGATGCCACGCCGCGCCCTTGCAACCGCTCCAGCAGGGCGTCCGCCAGGCGCTCGTCGCGGAACAGGCCGAGCGAGATGGCATGGCGCCACTGCGGCTCCTGCACGATGTGGAAATCCTCCACCCCGCGCAGACGCAGCTCGTCGGCTTTGCTCCTGGCTTCCTCCAGGCTGCCGCGAGGGGGGATGTAGACCCAGTAACGCACCGCCTCCTGCGGCGTGACGGGCCGCGCGACGAAGCGCACATCCAGCCGCTGCAGCACCGCCTGCGCGCGGGCCACGGCATCCCCGGAAAAGCTGCCCCAGGCATGACACTGTGATGCCACGGCCGCCTGCCCGTCTGCCTGCGGCGGCAGGATGCGCAGCACTTCCGGACGGATGGGCTCGTGACCCGGCAGCGGTGTGACCGGTGGCGCCGGCAGCCAGTTGAAATAGGCATGGATGGCGAGATTCGCCAGCACCAGCAGGCCCAGCCACCACTTCATGCGACCGCGTTCTCCAGCAGATACAAGCCGTGCAACACCAGTTCCGGCACCACCCTGGCCGGCAGCAGCGGCGCCAGCAGGTGCGCATCGCCACCGGCGAGCAGGCAGGCAGGTTCCGCACCCTCACGTTCCGCCAGGCTGCCATGCACCCGCATCACCACTCCGGCCAGCGCCGCCAGCACCCCGCTGTGCACGGCATCGGCCGTGCTGGCGGGAAAATCGCGCAGCGCGCCGCCCACCGGCGCCACGGCGGCCGTGGCGCCCGCCAGCGCGGCACGCATCATGGCGTAGCCCGGCACGATGAGGCCGCCGAGGAACTCGCCCTGTCCGCTCAGCGCATCCACGGTGAGTGCCGTACCTGCCGTCGCCACCACACAGGGGCCGCGCACCCGCTGCCAGCCGGCCACCAGCGCCGCCCAGCGGTCGCTGCCCAACTGCTGCGGTTCGGCATAGCCGTTGCGCACGCCGCAGGCGCGGACCTCGGCATGGATGCGCCGCAGCGGTAGCGCGAGCCCGGCGCAGATTTCCTGCAGGCGCGCCGCCAGCGCCTCGCCCCCCACGCAGGAGAGTACCGCGCGCCGCACCTGCGGGCAGGCACGCCAGTCCCGCTCCAGCAGGGCAACATCGGCATTGTCCAGCCCGCCTTGCGCGAGCAGCCGTCCGGCATCGTCGAACACGCCCCACTTGGTACGGCTGTTGCCGGCATCGATGGCCAGCATCATGGCGCGGCCCGCAGGCTGATTTCACCGACGGCAAAGCGCCGCGGGCCGGCCAGGGTTTCCACCAACAGGGCGCCGTCCTCGGCCACGCCGGACGCCAGCCCCTCCACCGTGCTGCCGTCTGGCATGTGCACGTGTACCGGCCGGCAGTGGTAGGCGTGCACCCCCTGCCACTCTTCCCGCAGTGCGGCAAAGCCGTTCCGCCCGAACACTTCCAGCACTTCCGCCAGATGGCGCAGCGCCACTCCCAGTACCTCGTCCGGCACCGGCGCCTGGCCCGCGATACGCTGCAGATCCACGGCCGGCTGGTCGATGTCGCGCAACAGCGCATCGGGCAGGCGCAGGTTGAGGCCGATGCCGATCACCGCCGCACTGGGGCCGTCCATGTCGCCTTGCAGCTCGATGAGGATGCCGGCCAGCTTCTTCTGTGCGTGCAGGATGTCGTTGGGCCACTTCAGCCCGGCTTCATGCACGCCCAGCTCGTTGAGCGCGCGCACCAGCGCCACGCCCACCGCCAGGCTGAGGCCGGACAGGGCGCCGGCCCCCTGGGCGAACCGCCACAGCAGCGAAAAGGTCAGGCTGCCGCCCAGGCGGGCCTGCCAGCCGCGCCCGCGCCGGCCGCGTCCGGCCGTTTGCAGTTCCGCCGCGACACAGGTGCCGTGTGGCGCGCCGGCCACGGCCGCCCGCAACAGGTGGCTGTTGGTCGAATCCAGGACATCGTGGATTTCCAGCGTATAGCGGTGACGATGCTCGCCCAGCGCCGCCTCGATGCGCCGCGCGTCGAGAAAGCGCACCGGTTCCGGCAGCCGGTAGCCGCGGCCGCGCACCGAGAACAGGCGCACGCCCAGCGCCCCGGTATCGCGCAAGGCGTTCCACACGGTGGCGCGGGTCACGCCGAAATGGCGCGCAATGGCCTCGCCGGAATGAAACTGACCGTCGGCCAGCAGGCGCAGGATGGGAAAGGTCAGGGCATTCATGATCTGCAACGATATTAGCACAGGCCGGCATGCCGGCCCGCAGTGTAAAATGGCGGGATTGCGTCCATCCACCCCGAACATGTCCGAAGAACAGTACCCGCAGCCTTCCAATTTTTTGCGCCAGATCATCGAGCGCGACCTCGTCCAAGGCACCTACGCCGGACGCCGCTGGGGCGGCGGCCCGGGCGATGCCGCGCACCATGCCGCGGGCGATTCCGACCCGGCCAGGATCCGTACCCGCTTTCCGCCGGAGCCCAACGGCTACCTGCACGTCGGCCACGCCAAGTCGATCTGCCTCAATTTCGGCCTGGCACGCGATTACGGCGGCGTCTGCCACCTGCGCTTCGACGACACCAACCCGGAGAAGGAAGAACGGGAGTACGTCGATTCCATCGTCGACGCCGTGCAATGGCTGGGCTTTGGCTGGGAGGCGTTCGGCCATGCGCACCTCTATTACGCCAGCGACTACTTCGATTTCATGTACCGCGCCGCGGAATATCTGATCGAAGCCGGCCACGCCTACGTGGATCAGCAGACAGCCGAGGAAATGCGCGTGAACCGGGGAACATTGACCGGGCCGGGCAGGGATTCGCCCTGGCGCGACCAGCCGGCGGAAGAATCCCTGCGCCTGTTCCGCCAGATGCGCGCCGGCCTGCACGCGGACGGCAGCATGGTGCTGCGCGCCAGGATCGACATGGCCTCGCCCAACATCAACCTGCGCGACCCGGCCATCTATCGGATCAAAAGAGCCACCCACCACAACACCGGCGACCGGTGGTGCATCTACCCCATGTACACCTACGCCCACCCCATCGAGGACGCGCTGGAGAACATCACCCACTCCATCTGCACGCTGGAGTTCGAGGACCAGCGCCCGTTCTACGACTGGACGCTGGAGCGCATCGTCCCGCTGCTGCGCGCGCCGCAGTTTGCGCAGGCGAAGCAGCTGCTGGACGACATCGCGGCCGAAGGTGTGGAGGCCAGGCGCCAGTTCGCCCTCCACTGCCGCAACTTGGCCGCCGCCAAGCCCGACAAGCTCGGCCACAGCCGCTACGAGCGCCGCGTGGAGGCGATGTTCGCGAGCTGGGCGAAGAACCCCGATCTCGCCGTCAACGACGCCGACGAGTTCTTCAAGCTGCTGCGCGAACACACCCAGCACTTCACGCCGCTGCTGCAGCACGCGCTGGACGAGAGCCCGATCAAGCCGCGGCCCAACCCCTTCCTGCTGCCGCACCAGTACGAGTTCAACCGGCTGAACCTCACCTACGTGGTGATGAGCAAGCGCAAGCTGATCCAGCTCGTCGAAGACCGGCACGTGGACGGCTGGGACGACCCGCGCATGCCCACCGTGGTCGGCCTGCGCCGGCGCGGCTACACGCCGCAGAGCATCCAGCTCTTCATGGAGCGCATCGGCGTCAGCAAGAGCATGCAGTGGATCGACTACGCGCTGCTCGAACAGGCGCTGCGCGACGACCTCGATGCCCGCGCCCCGCGCGCCACCGCGGTGCTGGAGCCGCTGAAGCTCGTGATCGACAACTGGCCCGAAGGCAAGACCGAGGACTGCCTGTTCCAGGTCCACCCGCATTTGCCTGAACTCGGCACCCGCACGATCCCGATGGCGCGCGAGCTGTGGATCGAGCGTGACGACTTCATGGAGCAGCCGCCCAAGGGCTACTTCAGGCTTTCGCCCGGCAGCATGGTGCGGCTGCGCTCGGCCTACGTGATCAAGTGCACCGGCGTGGAGAAAGACGCCGCTGGCCACGTGACCGCCGTGCACGCCGAGTACCTGCCCGACACGAAGAGCGGCACCGAAGGCGCCAACAGCGTCAAGGTGAAGGGTGCCATCCACTGGTTGCCGGCGCACGCCAGCAAGGCGGCGGAAGTGCGCATGTACGACCGCCTGTTCAGCGACCCGCAGCCCGACGGCGGCGCCAAGGACTTCCTCGATCTGCTGACCCCGAACAGCAAGCGCGTGCTCAGCGCGTTCGTCGAATCGTCCCTGGCCGATGCGCAGCCGGATGACAAGTTCCAGTTCGAGCGGAACGGGTACTTCGTGGCGGATCGGAAGGATCACTCGGCGGCGAGGCCGGTGTTCAATCTGGCGGTGTCGTTGAAGGACTCGTGGGGTAAGTGAGGGATCGGAGATGCCCGAGATCTGTCGCTTCCTCGGCATCGTTATCACGATGTACTTCAACGATCACGCGCCGCCCCACTTCCACGTGCGGTACGAGGACTTCCGTGCGATCGTCGGCATCGATCCGCTGGAACTGCGCGAAGGCAAGCTGCCGCCGCGCGTGCTCGGCCTCGTCATCGAATGGGCAGAGCTTCATCAGGCCGAATTGATGGACAACTGGACGTCCTTGACTACGACCGGTACCTTCAAGCGCATCGAACCGCTGGTCTAGGAGGCTCGCGATGATCTGGGTGAAAGACGCGAAACACCTTGGGGGCTATCGACTGCGGCTGCGGTTTTCGGACGGAACCGACGGCGAGGTCGATCTGGAGAGACTTGTCTTGAGCGATACCCGGCCGATCGTTGCAGCGCTCCGTGATCCAGTCGTCTTCACGGCCTTCAAGGTCGACATGGACACGGTCGTGTGGGACAACGGTTTCGATTTGGCACCCGAGTATCTATACGCGCAAGCCAAGGCGGCCGCCGCTGTCTGACCGCACCGGCTTCCTGAACGTCGGTTTCAACGGCAACCCCATGCCGAAGGGGCAAGTTCGAAACATCCATCCGGGGGAAGTTCTCTTGCAGGACTTCCTGACCCCATTGGGCATCAGCCGAAGCGAGCTTGCCCGCGCGATCGGCGTGCCTCCACGGCGGATCAATAACATTGCGAGTGGCCAGCGCGGCATCACGGCCGACACTGCCGTCCGCCT
>JBBILG010000043.1:11438-14674 GCA_037445085.1 Methylobacillus sp. | reverse complement strand
CGCTCGGTGGAATTCGCCGGCAAATACAAAGTAAAACTTCGCGTGCTGTCTTCTTTCCTGGACGAACCGGGCGACGGCACGCTGATCACTTTCGAGGAAGACGACAACATGGAACAGCCCATCATTTCCGGCATCGCCTTCAACCGCGATGAAGCCAAGGTCACCGTGCTCGGCGTTCCGGACCGCCCCGGCATCGCCTACCAGATCCTGGGGCCGATCGCCGACGCCAACATCGACGTGGACATGATCATCCAGAACGTGGGCGCCGACGGCACCACCGACTTCACCTTCACCGTGCACAAGAACGAACTCGGCAAGGCGCTCGCCATCCTGCGCGACAAGGTACAGGGCCACATCGTCGCGCGCGAGATCATCGGCGACGACAGAATCGCCAAGGTGTCGGTGGTCGGCGTGGGTATGCGCTCGCACGTCGGCATCGCCAGTCAGATGTTCCGCACCCTGGCCGAGGAAGGCATCAACATCCAGATGATCTCCACCTCGGAAATCAAGATTTCCGTGGTGATCGAAGAGAAATACCTGGAACTTGCGGTGCGCGTGCTGCACCAGTCTTTCGGGCTCGACCAGACCGCCTGATGGTTTGATTTTTTGCGGGGACAAGAGTATTCTTGCGCCCTTGCGCGGAGAGATGGCCGAGAGGTCGAAGGCACTTCCCTGCTAAGGAAGCATACGGGCTTAAACCTGTATCGAGGGTTCGAATCCCTCTCTCTCCGCCAGTAAATTTTAGTAAACCAGTCCACGACTGAACAATGACCCCGCTGAGCCCCGCGCTGTGCGGGGTTTTTCGTTTCTACCTCCTGACAGTATTCCGGCTTCGGCATCTTGAACATCTATTCCCTCCTGTTTCGTCATCCCACCTGCTCTCCTGGAAGACGAAATTTCGGGGGAAGCTCAAAGGGGCTATCGCCCGGCCTGGGCAATACCTTGCAGCTTCACGGCATCGGGCGACAGCGGTACATGATGCTCCTTGCCGGCCTTCATGCGTTCGGCTGGGATGACCCATAACCCCCGCGTCCCCTTGCCGATTTCTTTCCGCGGAAAATTGGTATAGAGTTATGAACAGGCATCGAAGTCACGTTTGCATGATCCAGCGGAGGGTGCCATGGACAACAAGTACGGCCTGGGCAGCGCCCGGGTGGCGACGGCGCATCACGAGGCGCGGCAGAAGTCGTCGGCTGCCTCGGCATCGTTGTGCCGGTTTTGCGGCAGCGATCAGCTCATCCTGTGCCCGACCATGAACGACCACTATTGCAAGAACTGCGGGCAATACCAGAGCGACGTGCCGCACGATTACGCCACCGGCCGCAGTTCCCTGTACTGAAAACCCGGCTCGGCCTGTTCCCGGCCCGGCGCGCCGGTGGTCGGGTGGCGCGTCACTCCGTTCTCACGCCTGGTCCAGCAAAGCGGCCTGTTCGAGTGTGGACAGGCGCTGCCACAGCGTCTGCGGGTTGTCCAGCAGGCGGCTGGCATCTTCCGCCGACAGCGGCCGGCTGAACAGGAAGCCCTGCATGACCGTGCAGCCCAGCTCGCGCAGCACGAGCATCTGTTCGTGCGTTTCCACGCCTTCGGCGACCAGCTCCTTCCTGAAGCCTTGCGCAATGGCGGTGATGGCGGAGACGATGGGGATGTCGGAGGCGCTGCCCTGGATGTCGTGGACGAAGGACTTGTCGATCTTGATGGTATGCAGCGGGAACTTCTTCAGGTAGCCGAGCGAGGAGTAGCAGGTCCCGAAATCGTCGATGGATATCTGCACGCCCAGCCCGCTCAACTGCTTGAGCTTGTTCACGGTGTTCTCGATGTCGCCCATCACCGTGCTTTCGGTGATTTCCATTTCCAGTATCTCCTTGGACAGACGGTATTTTTCCAGCCCGCTGCGTATCATGTGCACGAAGTCGGCGCGCTCGATGTCCTTGGGCGAGAAATTCACCGCCATGCGGATGTCGGCATGGCCCAGCTCGCGCCACTGGCCGAACTGCTGGCAACTGCGCTCGAACACCAGCTCGGTGAGTTGGGTGATCATGCCGGTTTCCTCGGCGAGCGGGATGAATTCCGAAGGCGGCACCGGCCCGTGCTCCGGATGCACCCAGCGCAGCAGCACTTCCATGCCCATGATCCGCCGGTGCTCGACATCCACCTGCGGCTGATAGTTGAGCAGGAATTGCCCGGGCTGGTCCAGCGCGCGGCGCAGGTCGTTTTCCATGGCCAGACGGCGGTGGAAGATGGCGTTCATCTCCGCGTTATAGAAGCGCGCGCGGTTCTTGCCTTCCCACTTGACGTGGTACATGGCGATGTCGGCACACTTCACCAGCGTGTCGATATCGTCGCCATGCTCGGGGAACATGGCGATGCCGATGCTGGCGGAGACGAACACCTCGCTGCCCTCCAGCATGAATGGCCGCTGGAACTGTTCCAGGATCTTGTTGACGGCAAGACGCACGTCCTCGCGGTTCTTCATCTTGGGCAGCAGCACGGTGAATTCGTCGCCGCCGATGCGCGCCAGGGTGTCGCCCTTGCGCAGGCATTGCCTGAGCCTTACCGACACCATCTTGAGCAGTTCGTCACCGATGTGGTGGCCAAGCGTGTCGTTCACCCACTTGAAGCGGTCCAGATCGACGAACATCACCGCGAAGCACCACTGCTCGCGCTCGGCCTGGGCGATGGCCAGCCCCAGGCGGTCCTTGAACAGCGCGCGATTGGGCAAGTCGGTGAGGGCATCGTGGTAGGCCTGGTGATTGACCGCTTCCTCGATCTTCTTGCGGTCGCTGATGTCGCGCGCAACACCATAGGTGCCGAGAAAGGGCGCGACGTCGTCGTCGATGTTGTACAGGCCGCGCGAGCGCAACACGATGGTGACGAAGCTGGTGTCGAAATGGCGGTAGCCGGGATCGCTGTTCTTGCATTTGAGGCGCAGCTCGATATTGGCGTTGGTGCGGCTGTCGGTGCGGCGCTCATTGAACACGTACTTGGCTCGGTCCATATCCTCTTCGTGAATCAGGAAGGTGTAGTGTTTGCCCAGCAGCTCTTCCTTGCCGTAGCCGAGCAGCGATTCGGCACGGTCGTTGACGAAGTTGAAGCGCCCCTCCGGATCCAGCGTGTAGATGAAGTCGGGCGAGCTGTCGATCAGGTAGCGGTAGAGGCTGCGCGAGTGCTCCAGCCGCGAGTAGATGGCCTGGTTGGCGCGCTCCAGCTTGGTCTTGTAGACGGCGTTCTCCACCGTC
>JBBILG010000043.1:0-11428 GCA_037445085.1 Methylobacillus sp. | reverse complement strand
AACTCCTCGGGTTCGAAGGGCTTGCGGATGAAGTCGTAGACGCCGCTGCGCAAAGCCTGGATAGCCGCGTTGATGGAGGTCTCGCCGCTGATCACGATGACCGGGATACGGATGCCGGCGGCGACGAGATAGTTCATCACCGCATTGCCGTCCATGTCTGGCATGTTGAGATCGAGCAGGATGGCGTCGAAGTTTTCCTGGCCGAGCAGGGTAATGGCCTGGCGGCCGCTGGTACAGCCGGCATGGTTGTAACCGCGCAGACCCAGCAGTTCGGCCAGGCTGTCGCATACGCGCGGCTCGTCGTCGACCACCAGCACCTTGCCACCGCGCATGGGCGGGTGTCCCGCTTCCGGGAATTCCAGCCATTGGTTGATCATCGCTTGCCTCCCCGTGGCCCCGTGTGTTCAGGGCTCATGATTCATGCCGGTGTGTGCTGGCAGGGCAGCACGACATCGAACACCGTGCCTACGCCGGAACTGCTCCTGCAGGTGATGGTGCCACCCAGTTCCGCGACCAGGCCGGCGGTGATGGACAGACCCAGGCCGGCATTGCCGCTGCCCTTGGTGGTCTGCATGGGTGCGAACAGTTGCGCCAGCACCTCGCGCGGCATGCCCGGGCCGCTGTCGGCCACGCTCACCAGAACCGACTGCTTCTGCGCGCTGCCCACCGCGAGCGAGGCACTCACCTTGAGCGTGCCGCCTTCGGACATGGCTTCGGCTGCGTTCTTGAACAGGTTGATGAAAATCTGCTTGAGCCGCCCCGCATCGGCCGCCACCGGGGGCAACCGCTCGTCCAGTTGCAGTTCGACGCGGATGTGGCGCGGCACGAACAGAGCCGTGTCGCACACGGCCACCAGGTCGCGCAGCATGCTGTCAATGGCGCTGACGGCAGGACCGCCTGCGGCCTCCTCGGGATGGGCCAGCCGGCGGATGATGCCGCTCACGCGGTCGATTTCCTCGCGCAGCACCTGCAGCTCCTTCGCCACCGGCTGGCTGTCCGCCAGCTTGTAATCCAGCGTGGCCAGATAGTTCTTGAGGATGGCGAGCGGGTTATTGGCTTCGTGCACGAGGCGGCGCGCCTGCTCGCGGTAGGTCTGTTCCTGCAGCGCGCTTTGCAGGGTCGCCTGCTGCAGGCGGCCGCGCAGGGCGAGAACGGCATCGGCGGCCTGGCGGGCGAAGCCGCCGATGAAGCGCAGCCTGGCCTCGGCGCGCTGCTGTACCGCCGCCGGGTAGGCCAGCAGCAGCACGCCGTAGACGAAATGCTGGTTGTGCAGCGGCACGCAATACAGGCCCTGCGCGCCGGTCATGTGCAGCAGTTGCTGGTCGGTCATGCTGCGTGCGGTGATGGCGGCGGGATCGAAGGAATGCGTCACGGCATTCTGCAGCAGCGCATCGGCGATCAGGCTGCGGCCTGTTTCGAGCGGCAGACGGATACGCGCCAGCGCCTCGTCCTGCCCCCAGACCGGTCTGCCGCTCAACAGATTGGTGTCCGCATCCCAGGCAAACAGCATGACCTCGCGCGGCTCGAACAGCAGGTGCGCTGCCTGCAGCAGCGAGGCCAGCAGTTCGTCCTCGCTCGCCGCGGGCGCCAGTGACTCCTGCAGCAGCGACAGCATGACGGTGGCATGCAATTCGGCCTGCAGCCGGTCGTGGGCGGCGTCGGCCGGAGTCGCTGCGTGGTGATCATCCGCGTGCCGCATGTCCACGGCGTTGACCATGGCGATGATGTCCATCTGCGCTTCGGCTTTCTCGCGCAGACGTCGCGTTTCCGCCGCCGGCAGGCCGAACAGGTTGCGCGCGACCACCAAGGCGGGATGGTTGTCCGCGGCTTCCATGTGGGCGATGGCGTTGGCCGCGTTGACCAGCTTCACCAGTTCGGTGGCGTTATACACCTGGGCCACCGGGACATGATGGTGGCGGATGGCATCGCTCACCAGCGGCTGCATGCGCCAGTATTCGGCGAGCAGGGCGCCGGCCTCGGGATGGGTGATGCCATAGATGCGCCGCTCCTGCTCGATCAGGGCTTCCTCCTCGGCGCAGGCCTCCAGCAGCTTGCGGTAGCCATCGCCCTTGCCCGCCAGCAGCGCGAGCTGGCCGATGTCGTGCAGCAGGCCGGCAAGGTAGGCTTCGTCGGGCCGGGGGTAGCCGATGGCTTGGGCGATGGCCTTGCCGACCAGCGCCGTCAGTACGGCGTGATGCCAGAAGCGTGCGAAAGCGGCCGGGGTGAGCCCGGCGCACTCGCGCAGGAACTGCTGCATGGCCGCATTGACCGCAAGCAGCTTCACCATCTTGAGACCCAGCAGGTTGATGCCTTGGGCGACCGAATCGCAGGGCGTGCGGCGGTTGTAGAAGCTGGAATTGGCAACCGCGAGCACTTTTATGGACAGCGCGCTGTCCTGCAGGATCAGCTCGGCGAGGTCGGTCATGTTGAGCTTTTCGTTATGCAGCTCCTGGATCAGGCGCGTGAGCACCTCCGGCATGGCCGGCAGGCGGCTTAGCTCGATTTCCTCGATAATGGTTTCCTGCACCCGATGATCCCGTTATTCTTGCATATGCTGCCGTGCGGCGTGACGATCCGCCATTTCAGTTATCGGCATTGTTTGAAGCAGCTTTAGGCCGTTTTATTCAAAACAACTTTAAAATCGTACTGCCAACGTGTTGATAATATTGAAAGCTGGCACCGTGCGCAAGTCTCGCGCATGCAACGCTGGCGTCATTCGTACCGGGAGATGACCATGACGAGGGTAGACATCGGCAAGCTGGGGGAGACGACCTTTGAAGTGCGCGTGCAGGCCGACCGCCCGACCATGCACGTCGTGACGGTGGATCCGGCCTATGCGCAGCGCCTCACGGCGGGCCGCGTGCCGGTCGAGCACCTGGTCAGCCGTTCCTTTGATTTCCTGCTGGCGCGCGAACCCAATACCAGCATACTCGGCCGCTTCGACCTGGCGGTGATCGGTCGCTACTTCCCCGAATACGAGCGCACCATCGTCGGCATGCTGGACTGAGCCGCCCGAGACGGCCTGCATTTGCTATAATTCCGTTCACGCGCCCGTAGCTCAGTTGGATAGAGTGTTGGTTTCCGAAGCCAAAGGTCACTGGTTCGAATCCAGTCGGGCGCGCCAATCGAAAAACGACGGCGCCCGACTCAGTTCCCCAGCATTCCTTTCAGCTTGTACAAGGCTTCCAGCGCCTGCCGGGGCGTCATTTCGTCCGACTCCACGCCCATCAGCGCTTCCAGCACCGGGTGCGGCGAGGGTTCGCTCGCCTGCGGCGCGGCGAACAGGTCCGCCTGTGGACCCGGGGCGATGCTTTGCTGCTCGAGCTGTGCCAGCTTGCGCCTGGCGGCGGCGATGGCGGATTTCGGAATGCCGGCGAGCTGCGCCACCTGCAATCCATAACTTTGACTGGCCGGCCCCTCCTCCACGTGGTGCAGGAGTGCGCGGAGAGAGGGGCAGCCCACTGTCTGGTGGCCCAGTGTATGACGATGTGTCGTCGATGTCGGTGGCAACGACGGCGTGATTCACCAGGTCGCCCGCTTCGGTGCTTACGGCGCCGAGCAGAACGGCAGCAAGCCGAGATTCGGCGGCGTGCTGGTGAGCGTGCTGGAAAAGGGCGCGGACGGCCGCTGGCTGGTACGCTCCCACTTGTGGAACATGGGCAAGTAGTTTGCCCTCAGGGGCGGGACAGCGAGGCCACGACCCTGTCGTAATAGCCGGCCTGCATCTGCAGGTTGCCGGTGCGCGTCTCGCCCATCTGCATGGCGAGCAGATGCAGCCGGAGCCGCGCCAGATTGCGCTGCTCGCCGGCTTCCTGCGTGTGGATCAGCCGCTCCAGCGCGGCGATTTCGTTGATCGCCTGAATTTCGGGCGGGACGAAGCCGGCATTTTTCAGAATGTGGTAGGCCACGCGCAAGTCTTCCGGCACCAGACGGTCCTCGTCCAGTTCGAGAGGACGGCCCGCGCCCGGCAGGTCGTCGAACTCGCCGCGGCGGGCAGCCTCCTCGATGCGCTGTTCGATGACGGCCTCAAACCCCAGCATGGCTCTTGAGCGCGTCCGTCAGGTGCGGCCGCAGCACCTGCAGGATCTGCGCAAACACCTTGGGATTGCCGGCGACGATGTTGCCGGTCTCCAGCCAGGTTTCGTTGCCTTCGAAATCCCCCACCAGGCCGCCCGCCTCGTGCACCAGCAGGGCGCCCGCGGCAACGTCCCACTTGGACAGGCCAATCTCCCAGAAACCGTCGTACCAGCCGGCAGCGACATAGGCCAGATCGAGCGCCGCGGAACCGGGGCGGCGGATGCCGGAAGTCTTTTTCACCAGGTCCCTGAACATGGCCATGTAGGCGTCGAAATGGGCGAAATCACGAAATGGGAAGCCGGTGCCGATGATGGCATCCTGGATCCTGGCGCGGTTGCTGACGCGGATACGGCGGTCGTTGAGGAAGGCGCCGCGGCCGCGGGTAGCGGTGTAGAGGTCGTTGCGGGTGGGGTCGTAGATCACGGCCTGGGTGATCTGGCCGCGCTGCTGCAGGGCGATGGAAACGCAGTACTGGGGCAGGCCGTGCAGAAAGTTGGTGGTGCCGTCCAGCGGATCGATGATCCAGACGTTTTCGGCATCGCCCGCCGTCACCCCGCTCTCTTCTCCCAAGAAGGAGTGCGTCGGATAGGCATCGCGCAGGGTTTTGATGATGGCGGCCTCGGCGGCGTGGTCCACTTCGCTGACATAATCGTTGCTGGTCTTGCTGTGCACCTTGAGTGCGCCGAGGTCCTGGGAGGCGCGGTTGATGATGTTGCCGGCCTGGCGGGCGGCCTTGACGGCGATGCTGAGCGTGGGATGCATGGGGTTCGGTATCCTGGCCCGCTGGGGGGCGCTTCAAAGAACTGTTAAAATTGGCATTTTACCGTCCGAATCCCATGAGCTCCAAACTCCAGGTACTTGCCAGCATCCGCGTCGTGCTGTGCCAGCCCAGCCATCCGGGCAACATCGGCGCCGCCGCGCGCGCCATGAAAACCATGGGGCTCGCGGAACTGGTGCTGGTGCGGCCGAAGCGATTCCCTCACGCGGAGGCGGACGCCCTGGCCTCGGGCGCAACCGACCTGCTGGCCGCCGCCCGCGTCTGCGACACGCTGGACGAGGCGCTCGCCGGCTGCGCGCTGGCGATCGGCCTTTCCGCGCGCCGGCGCGAACTCTCCCATGAACAGGTGACGGCACGCGAAGCGGCCGCGCGCGCGGTGGCGACGGCCCACAGCCAGCCGGCGGCCCTGGTGTTCGGAACCGAGATGAGCGGCCTCAGCAACGCGGAACTGCTGCGGTGCCAGCTACTCGCCATGATCCCCGCCAACCCCGAATACCCTTCGCTCAACCTGGCCGCCGCCGTGCAGATTCTCGCCTACGAGGTACGCCAGGCAGCGGTCTCGCCCGCGCAGCCGACACCGCCCTTCCCGCTCGCCAGTCACGACGAAGTCGAAGGTTTCTTACGCCAGCTGGAACATACCCTGGTGCGCATCGGCTTTCTCGACCCGGCGCATCCCAAGCGCCTCATGCCACGCCTGCGCCGCCTGTTCGCCCGCACGCGGCTGGAGCGGGAGGAAGTCAACATCCTGCGCGGCATCCTCAAGGCGGCCGAACAGCCGCGGGAACCCTGAGGGCGTTTGTGGCACAATGTCCAGTTTCACAACCTGACGCGGCACCAGCCCCATGTTCACCCATCTGCGCGAAGACATCGCGGTCGTGTTTGAGCGCGACCCCGCCGCCCGCACCACCTGGGAGGTGATCACCACCTACCCCGGCCTGCACGCACTCGTCGTCCACCGCTTCTCGCACTGGCTGTGGAACCTGCGCCTGCGCTGGCTGGCGCGCTTCACTTCGCACCTCGGCCGCTTTCTCACCGGCATCGAGATCCATCCCGGCGCCGTCATCGGCCGCCGCGTGTTCATCGACCACGGCATGGGCGTGGTGATCGGCGAGACGGCGGTGGTGGGCGACGATTGCACGCTCTACCACGGCGTCACCCTGGGCGGCACCTCGTGGAAGAAAGGCAAGCGCCACCCCACCCTGGAAAATGGCGTGGTCATCGGTGCCGGCGCCAAGGTGCTGGGGCCGATCACGGTGGGCGCCAATGCCAAGATCGGCTCCAACGCCGTGGTGGTCAAGGACGTGCCGGCGGATGCCACGGCGGTCGGCATCCCGGCACGCATTCTCGACCAGGAGAAAGCCAGCCGGCGCGACGACATGGCGCAGAAGATCGGTTTCTCCGCCTACGCCGTGTCCGAGGACATGAACGACCCCATGGCCAAGGCCATCCATGCCCTGCTCGACCACGCCGCGCAACAGGACAGGCAGCTCCAGGAAGTCATGCGGCAGCTCGCCAAGATGGGCGCCGAGGTGGAGACGGATGCGCAGGTCGGCAACGCATTCGATGTGAACTATCTCAATAAAATAGTTGACTAAATAGCTAAGGTATTATACAGTCCGCCCTGACTGTAATGCTTCCGTACTGTTTAGGAGTTGACATCATGCGCCTGACCACCAAGGGCCGCTTTGCGGTAACCGCCATGCTCGATCTGGCGCTCAACGAAGTCGACCGTCCCGTCACGCTTGCCGGCATCAGCGAGCGGCAGGACATTTCCCTGTCCTATCTCGAACAACTGTTCAGCCGGCTGCGCCGCAGCGGCCTGGTCAAGAGCGTGCGCGGCCCCGGCGGCGGCTATCGCATCGCCAAGCCCCAGCATGCCATTTCCATCACGGACATCATCACCGCCGTGGACGAGCAGATCGACGCCACCCAGTGCGGCGGCAAGGAAAACTGCATGGGCGACAAGCGCTGCATGACGCACGAGCTGTGGACCAGCCTCAACGTGAAGATCCTGGATTATCTGTCCGGCGTCTCTCTCGCCGATCTGGTGGCTTCGCAGCGCGAAGGCAAAAAGATCGTCATCAACGAGCCCAAGCGCCGCGAGCGCGTGGAGCAGGCCGTCGCTGCCTGAGCGCCACATGAACGCCGTGTACTTCGACCACAACGCCACCACCGCGCTGGATTCGCGCGTGCTGGAGGCCATGCTGCCCTACCTCCGGCTACAGCAGGGCAACCCCACCAGCCGCCACGGCTTCGGCCGTCACGCGCGTAACGCCATCGAGCAGGCGCGCGAACAGGTGGCGGCGGCAGTCGGCGCGCACCCGTCGCAGGTGGTGTTCACCAGCGGCGGAACTGAAGCCGACAATCTGGCCATCCTGGGCATCACGGCCATACTGCCGCCGGCGCAGATTGCGGTGAGCGCCATCGAGCATCCCGCCGTGCTGCGCCCCGCCCATACCCTGCGCGACCGCGGCTGGCAGGTGGCCGAAATCGCGGTGGACGCCGACGGCCGCCTGGACATGGACAGCCTGCACACGGTGCTGCGCCAGCCCACGGCCCTGGTCTCGGTGATGGCCGCCAACAACGAAACCGGCGTGCTGCAGGATCTTGCCGCCGTCAGCGAGACAGCGCGCCGTGTCGGCGCCTTCGTGCACACCGACGCGGTGCAGGCGCTGGGCAAGCTCGCCATCGACTTCCACGCGCTGGGTGTGCAGGCCATGAGCCTGTCAGCGCACAAGATCTACGGCCCGCAGGGTGCCGGCGCACTGGTGCTGGACAAGCGCGTGGACATCCGGCCGGTGCTCCACGGCGGCGGCCAGGAGAAAGGCCTGCGCAGCGGCACGGAGAACATCGCCGCCATCGTCGGCTTCGGCCTCGCGTGCGAGCTGGCCCGGCGCGAACTGGCGCAGCGCACGGCGGCGGTCGTTTCGCTGCGCGAACGGCTGGAAGCCGGTCTGCACCGGCTGGACGCGACGATTTTCGGCGAGCGGGCGCCGCGCCTGCCCAACACCAGCTTTTTCGCCTTTCCCGACATCGAAGGCGAAACCCTGGTGATGGCGCTGGACCGCAGGGGCTTTGCCGTGGCGAGCGGTTCCGCCTGTTCCAGCGACAGCACCGAGCCCAGCCACGTGCTGACGGCGATGGGCGTGGCACCCGCCATTGCCCGCGGAGCCGTGCGCGTCAGTCTGGGCGCCGGAAACACCGCCGATGAGGTGCGGGCTTTCCTGCACGCGCTGGAAGACGAACTGACGAGACTGAGAAGCATGGCCGCAATTGCGGTCTGAGGAAACCACCATGACTGGGAAGACCCCGATCTACCTTGATTACTCCGCCACCACGCCGGTGGACCCGCGCGTGGCGGAAAAGATGATCCCTTATCTCACCGAGCGTTACGGCAACCCGGCGTCGCGCTCGCACGTGTTCGGCTGGGATGCGGAAAAGGCGGTGGAGGATGCACGCGCGGAAGTCGCCGCGCTGGTCCACTGCGATCCGCGCGAGATCGTCTGGACTTCCGGCGCGACGGAATCGAACAACCTCGCCATCAAGGGTGCCGTGCATTTCTATGCCGGCACGAAGGGGAAGCACATCCTCACCATTTCCACCGAGCACAAGGCCGTACTCGACACGGTGCGCGAACTGGAGCGCCAAGGCTACGAGGCCACCTACCTCGACCCCGAGCCGGACGGCCTGGTGGATGCCGCCAGGTTCCAGGCCGCACTGCGCCCCGACACCGTGCTCGCCTCGGTCATGCTGGTCAACAACGAGATCGGCGTGATCCAGGACATCGAGACCCTGGGCAGCCTGTGCCGCGCCAACGGCACCCTCTTCCACGTCGATGCCGCGCAGGCCACCGGCAAGGTCGCCATCGACCTCTCCAGGCTGCCGGTCGATCTCATGAGTTTTTCCGCGCACAAAACCTACGGCCCCAAGGGCATCGGCGCGCTCTACGTGCGGCGCAAGCCCAGGATCCGCATCGAGGCGCAGATGCATGGCGGCGGCCACGAGCGCGGTATGCGCTCCGGCACCCTGCCCACCCACCAGATCGTCGGCATGGGCGAGGCCTTCCGCATCGCCCGCGAGGAAATGGAGCTGGAAAATGCCCGCATCCGGCGGCTGCGCGACAAGCTGTGGGCCGGCCTGTCGGAGACCGAGGAAGTCTATCTCAACGGCGACCTGAAGCAGCGCGTGCCGCACAACCTCAACGTCAGCTTCAACTTCGTCGAGGGCGAATCGCTGATCATGGCGGTGAAGGAGATCGCCGTGTCGAGCGGTTCCGCCTGCACCTCGGCCAGTCTGGAGCCCTCCTATGTGCTGCGTGCGCTGGGGCGCTCGGACGAGCTTGCGCACAGTTCGATCCGCTTCTCCATCGGCCGCTTCACCACCGAGGAGGAAATCGATTACACCATCCATCTGGTCAAATCCAGGATAGGCAAGCTGCGTGAACTCTCGCCGCTGTGGGAAATGTACCAGGAAGGCATAGACCTCGATTCCGTGCAGTGGGCGGCACATTAAAACGATAGAGAAGGGTTAAGGGGGAAGGGTGAAACCAGACGTCCTTCTCCTTATGAGCGCCAAAGGCGCGTTCCCTTTCCCCTCCACGCGACTGATAAGGAGCATCACAATGGCATACAGCGACAAGGTACTCGACCACTACGAAAACCCGCGCAACGTCGGCTCGCTCGACAAGAGCGCGCCCAACGTCGGCACCGGCATGGTGGGGGCGCCCGCCTGCGGCGACGTCATGAAGCTGCAGATCCGGGTCAATGACGAGGGCGTCATCGAGGACGCCAAGTTCAAGACTTACGGCTGCGGTTCGGCCATCGCCTCCTCCTCGCTGGTCACCGAATGGCTCAAGGGCAAGACCCTGGACGAAGCCATGACCATCAAGAACTCCGCCATCGCCGAGGAACTGGCGCTGCCGCCGGTCAAGATCCACTGCTCGGTGCTGGCCGAGGATGCCATCAAGGCGGCAGTGGAAGACCTGCGCAAGAAGCGGGGCGCGGCCGTCACGGCCAGGGTCTGCGCGCCGGGGGCCTGAGCACGATGGCGATCACCCTGACCGACACCGCCGCCGCGCGCGTGCAGAAATTCCTCGCCAACCGCGGCAAGGGCGTCGGCCTGCGCCTGGGCGTGAAAACCTCGGGCTGCTCCGGCATGGCCTATACCCTGGAATTCGCCGACGAGGCCCAAGCCGAGGACGTGCAGTTCGAAAGCCATGGCGTCACCATCCTGGTCGACCCCAGGAGCTTGGCCTATCTGGATGGCACGGAGCTCGACTACACCAAGGAAGGTCTCAACGAGGGCTTCAAGTTCAACAACCCCAACGTCAGAGACTCCTGCGGCTGCGGCGAAAGCTTCACCGTGTGAGCCGGCCGCCCGGTCCGGCCCGGACGCTGACCTGCAGCATGCTCGACATCCAGCAAAACCACTTCGACCTGTTCGGCCTGCCGGCCGTCTTTGCCCTCGACGAGGCGGCACTCGATGCGGGCTACCGCCGGCTGCAGGCCGAGGTGCATCCGGACCGCCATGCCGCGGCCACGCCGGCCGAGCGCCGGCGTTCGATGCAATGGGCAACCCACGTCAACGAGGCCTACCGGACGCTGAAATCGCCTATCGCGCGGGCACGCTACCTGCTGCAACTCCATGGCGTCGATACCGGGGAGGACAGCAACGCATCGATGCCGGCGGAATTCCTCATGCGCCAGATGGAATGGCGCGAGGCCATCGCCGCGGGTGACCTGCCCGGACTCGAACGGCAGCTTTGCGAACTGCGCACCGAAGCGCGCAGCCTGGAAGCCGATCTCGCGCGCGCGCTGGACCGGGAACCCGACCATGCCCGGGCGGCGGAAACCGTGCGCAAGCTGCGCTTTCTTGATAAAGTGCAGGCCGAAATCAAACAGGCAATTGAATATTTGGACCAATGAAAAGGCACTAGCCACAGAGCACGCAAGGGACAAGGAGATTTTTCGTCCCGGTGCGCTCCGTGTGCTCCATGGCTGACCGGTTTTTATGGCACTGCTGCAAATCTCCGAACCCGGCAAAAGCGCCGCCCCGCACCAGCACCGGCTGGCGGTGGGCATCGATCTCGGCACCACCAACTCGCTGGTCGCCACCGTGCGCAGCGGCTTGAGCGTGGTGCTGCACGACGAGGAAGGCCGCGCCCTGCTACCCTCGGTGGTGCATTACCTGCCCGACGGCCGAGTCGAGGTCGGCTACGCCGCCCAGGCGCAGCAAAGCCGCGACCCGCGCAACACCATCGTCTCGGTCAAGCGTTTCATGGGGCGCGGGCTTGCCGACATCGCCGACATCGGCCACCACCCCTACTGCTTCATCGACACGCCCGGCATGGTGCAGATTGATACCGTGGCAGGCCCCAAGAGCCCGGTGGAGATTTCCGCCGAAATCCTGAGCGTACTCAAGGCGCGCGCGGAAAGGTCGCTGGGCGGCGAGCTGGCCGGCGCGGTGATCACCGTGCCCGCCTACTTCGACGACGCCCAGCGCCAAGCCACCAAGGATGCCGCACGGCTCGCGGGCCTCAACGTGCTGCGCCTGCTCAACGAACCCACGGCCGCG
>JBBILG010000042.1:0-14796 GCA_037445085.1 Methylobacillus sp. | reverse complement strand
GCATCGAGATCAAGGAAAAAAAGGACCCCAAGACCGGCATTCCGCTGGATGGGGTTCCCTTTCACCCCTACTACACGGTGAAAGACATCGTCGGCGTGGTGGTGTTTCTGATGGTGTTCTCCGCCATCGTGTTCTTTGCGCCGGAAATGGGCGGCTATTTCATCGAATACAACAACTTCATCCCCGCCAACCCCATGGTGACGCCCGAGCACATCGTGCCGGTTTGGTACTTCACGCCATACTATTCCATCCTGCGTGCGGTGCCGCCGATGTTCAATTCGCAATTCCCGGGCGTAGTGGCGATGGGGCTGTCGGTGGTGGCGTTCGCCTTCCTGCCCTGGCTGGACCGCAGCCCGGTCAAGTCCATCCGCTACCGCGGCGTGCTGTACAAGGGCTGGCTGACGGCATTCGTGATCAGCTTCCTGGTGCTGGGCTATCTGGGCACCGAGGTCACCACGGTGTGGGGCGCTTTCGGTCCGGAGACGCCGCTGGTGGGCGGCGTCGACCGGGCCACGGTGGCCGCGCGCTTTTTCACGTTGGTGTACTTCCTCTTCTTCGTGCTGATGCCGTGGTACACCAGAATCGACAGGGTCAAACCAGTGCCGGAAAGGGTGACCGGATCATGAAGAAACTGCTGATCGTACTGGGGCTGCTGCTGCCGATGGCGGCCTCGGCTTACGACGCCACGCGGCTGGACCGCGCGCCCATCGACCCCACCAACCAGGCCTCGCTGCAGCGCGGCGCCAAGGTGTTCGTCAACTACTGCCTGAGCTGCCACGCGGCGGCCTATATGCGCTACAACCGGCTGCGCGACATCGGCCTCACCGATGGGCAGATCAAGGCCAACCTGTTGTTTGCCGGAGAGAAGGTAGGCGATACCATGACCGTGGCCATGCGTGCGGACGAGGCCAGGGAGTGGTTCGGCGCGCCACCGCCGGATTTGTCCGTGGTGGCGCGCGCGCGCGGTGCCGACTGGCTGTACACCTACCTGCGCGGCTTTTATCGTGACGACGCCCGCACGAGCGGCTGGAACAACACCGTGTTCGACAATGTCGCCATGCCGCACGTGCTGTGGCAGTTGCAGGGCGAGCAACGCCTGCGCAAGGTGGATGCAGTCGATGCGCAGGGCAACCGGGTCGAGTCGGAGGTTCTGGTTCTGGACAAGCAGGGCAGTCTGTCGCCGGTCGAGTACGACCGTCTGGCGGCCGATCTGGTCAACTATCTGGCGTACATGGCGGAGCCGGCCAAGAGCACTCGTCTCCAGCTTGGCGTGATCGTGCTGCTGTTTCTGTCCCTGTTCTTCGTTCTGGCGCTGGCGCTGAAGAAGGAATACTGGAAAGACGTGCACTGAGCCCTGTGCGGAACCGACGGGAGGTGCCGGCTGGCCGGCCCCTCCCTTTTGCATTTCATCGAGATTTGGAAACACGCCCATGATGACGCTTTACTCCGGCACCACCTGCCCCTACAGCCACCGCTGCCGCATCGTGCTGTTCGAAAAAGGCATGGATTTTCAGGTGATCGATGTCGACATGACGAACAAGCCGGAAGACCTGGCGGTGATCAACCCTTACAACCGCGTGCCGGTGCTGGTCGAGCGCGATCTCGTGCTCTATGAGGCCAACATCATCAACGAATACATCGACGAGCGCTTCCCGCATCCCCAGCTGATGCCGGCCGAACCAATGCTGCGTTCCAAGGCGAGGCTGGGGCTCTACGAAATGGAGCGCGATCTCTACGCGCACATTGCCGACATCGAGTCCGACAATGCCGAGCGCGCCGGCAGGGCACGCGCCATCGTGCGCGACAACCTGACGCGCATCGCGCCCATTTTCGGCAAGCAGGCCTACCTGCTGGGCGAGGAATTCTCCATGCTGGACGTGGCCATCGCGCCGCTGCTGTGGCGCCTCGGCCATTACGGCATCGAATTGCCCAAGCAGGCGGCGCCGCTGCTCAAGTACGCCGAGCGCATCTTTTCGCGCCCGGCCTACATCGAGGCGATGACGCCTTCGGAAAAGGCCATGCGCAAGTGAGCGAGCCTGGTTCGACCAAGCCCTACCTGCTGCGCGCCATGTTCGAGTGGTGCGTGGACAACGGACTGACGCCGCATCTGGCAGTGGCGGTGGACGCACACACGCGCGTGCCGCAGGCCTACGTCAAGGACGGCGAAATCGTGCTCAACATCAATTATTCGGCGACCAAGGACCTGCGCATCGACAATGACGCGGTAACGTTCGCGGCGCGTTTCGGCGGCGTGCCGTTCGACGTTTACGTGCCGATCGGCGCGGTGCGTGCGATTTTCGCGCGGGAAAACGGCCAAGGCATGTTCTTCGAGGCGGAGCAGCACGCGCCAGCCGGAGCCTCCCCGGAGGACACGCCGCCGCCACTGCGCGGCGGGAAGTCGGCGCTCAAGGTGATCAAGTAGAGGGGCCGGTGCGACAGAGGGGCCGGTGCGACTTGTCGGCAACGTCCATGCGAGTATAATGCGCGGCGCGCCGGATTAGCTCAGTTGGCAGAGCAGCGCACTTGTAATGCGAAGGTCGCCTGTTCGATTCAGGCATCCGGCACCATCGTTGCCGCGACGGCAGAGTGCTTGCTGCAAAACTAAGGTTTGACAGGCCGGATCCAAAGCAAGATAATAACGAGTTCGGCGCGGAGGGGTGCCCGAGTGGCTAAAGGGGGCAGACTGTAAATCTGTTGGCTTGCGCCTACGCTGGTTCGAATCCAGCCCCCTCCACCAAATTTTCTGGGGCCGTGCCGGCTCCGCGTGCATGGCTTGCCTGCGGGTGTAGCTCAGTTGGTAGAGCACTTGCCTTCCAAGCAAGATGTCGCGAGTTCGAGCCTCGTCGCCCGCTCCAGTGATGTGCTGTGGTTGAGAGCGCCCATGTGGCTCAGTGGTAGAGCACTCCCTTGGTAAGGGAGAGGTCGCGGGTCCGATTCCCGCCATGGGCACCATTTTCTTGAACTTCATGAGTCAAAGGGATTTCGGCAATGGCAAAAAGCAAATTTGAGCGCACCAAGCCGCACGTGAACGTGGGTACGATTGGTCACGTGGATCATGGCAAGACGACCTTGACGGCGGCGATCACCACCATACTGGCGAAGAGGTATGGTGGGGAGGCCAAGAAGTACGACGAGATTGACGCGGCGCCGGAGGAAAAGGCGCGTGGCATCACCATCAACACGGCGCACGTGGAATATGAGACGGCGGTGCGTCACTATGCCCACGTGGACTGTCCTGGTCACGCTGACTATGTCAAGAACATGATCACCGGAGCGGCGCAGATGGACGGTGCCATTCTGGTCTGTTCTGCTGCTGATGGTCCCATGCCGCAGACGCGCGAGCACATCCTGCTTGCCCGTCAGGTGGGTGTGCCCTGCATTGTTGTGTTTCTCAACAAGGCCGACATGGTGGATGACCCCGAGCTGCTCGAACTGGTCGAGATGGAAGTGCGCGAGCTGCTCAGCAAGTACGATTTTCCTGGGGACGACATTCCCATTATCAAGGGTTCTGCACTGAAAGCCCTGGAAGGTGACCAGTCCGAGATTGGCGAGCCTGCCATTCTTCGTCTGGCCGAAGCGCTGGACACCTACATTCCCATGCCCGAGCGTGCCATTGACGGCACCTTTCTCATGCCGGTGGAAGATGTTTTCTCCATTTCCGGTCGTGGCACCGTGGTGACGGGTCGGGTCGAGCGCGGCGTCATCAAGGTGGGCGACGAAATCGAGATTGTTGGTCTCAAGCCCACGCTCAAGACCACCTGCACCGGTGTCGAGATGTTCCGGAAGCTTCTGGATCAGGGGCAGGCGGGTGACAATGTCGGTGTGCTGCTGCGTGGCACCAAGCGTGAAGAAGTCGAGCGTGGCCAGGTGCTGGCCAAGCCTGGTTCGATCACCCCGCACACCAAGTTCACGGCCGAGATTTACGTGCTGTCCAAGGAAGAGGGTGGTCGTCACACCCCGTTTTTCAATGGATACCGTCCGCAGTTCTACTTCCGCACCACCGACGTGACGGGGGCGGTGGAGCTGCCGGCCGGCACCGAGATGGTGATGCCTGGAGACAACGTGTCGATCACGGTGAACCTGATTGCGCCGATTGCGATGGAAGAAGGCTTGCGCTTTGCCATCCGCGAAGGCGGCCGCACCGTCGGCGCCGGCGTCGTCGCCAAGATCGTCGAGTAACGGTTTCCGCAGTCCAACCCAACGGCAGGGGCAACCCTGCCGTTCCGCTCTTTATAAGGAAAACACATGGCATCCCAAAAAATCCGCATCCGCCTCAAGGCATTCGACTATCGCCTGATCGACCAGTCCGCGCAGGAGATCGTGGAAACCGCCAAGCGCACCGGCGCCGTGGTCAAGGGGCCCGTGCCCCTGCCCACCTGCATCGAGCGCTTCGACATCCTGCGTTCTCCGCACGTCAACAAGACTTCGCGCGACCAGTTCGAAATCCGTACCCACCAGCGCCTGATGGACATCGTCGATCCGACCGACAAGACGGTGGACGCGCTGATGAAGCTGGACCTCCCGGCCGGCGTGGATGTCGAAATCAAGCTGTAAATTGCAATTCTGCAAGTTGTAATTTGTGAAGGGCTCGGCTATAATCCGCGCCTTTCTTCACGGGCCGGTCAATTGCAATCGGCCTTGGTCAAATACTATAAGGAAACGATCATGAGCTTAGGGCTTGTGGGTCGCAAGGTGGGCATGACCCGCGTGTTCACCGAGGATGGCGAGAGCATCCCGGTGACCGTGCTGGAGCTTGCACCCAATCGTGTGACGCAGATCAAATCGCCGGACAGCGACGGCTACTCCGCGCTCCAGGTCGCGCATGGCACGCGCCGTGCCAGCCGTGTCACCAAGGCGCTCGCAGGGCACTACGCCAAGGCGGGTGTGATGGCCGGCGCGGGTCTCAAGGAATTCGCCATGCCGCAGGAGGCGCTGGCCCATCATGCCGTCGGCTCGGAAATCACCGTGGAAATCTTCCAGGAAGGCCAGAAGGTGGACGTGACCGGCATTTCCATCGGCAAGGGCTTCGCCGGAGGCATCAAGCGCCACAATTTCAGTTCCAACCGTGCCTCCCACGGCAACTCCCGTTCGCACAACGTGCCGGGCTCCATCGGCATGGCGCAGGATCCGGGTCGCGTGTTCCCCGGCAAGCGCATGCCGGGCCATCTGGGCGCGGCCAAGACCACCGTGCAGAACCTGGTGGTGGTGCGCGTCGATCGCGAACGCAATCTGCTGCTCATCAAGGGCGCGGTCCCCGGTTCCAGGGGCGGTGAAGTGGTGGTGCGTCCCAGCGTGAAGGCAGGTGCATGATGGAACTCAAGCTGATCGACAAGAACGGCAAGCCGGCCAAGAGTGGCGTGGAAGTTTCCGAGGCCACCTTCGGCCGTGACTTCAACGAAGCCCTGGTGCATCAGGTCGTGGTGGCCTGCATGGCCAATGCCCGCACGGGAACGCGCGCGCAGAAGGACCGCTCCGAGGTTTCCCATTCCACCCGCAAGCCGTGGCGGCAGAAGGGCACCGGCCGTGCCCGCGCCGGCATGAGCTCCAGCCCGCTATGGCGCGGGGGCGGCAAGACTTTCCCGAGCAAGCCGGACGAGAATTTCAGCCACAAGGTCAACCGCAAGATGTACCGTGCCGGCATGCGTTCCATTCTGTCGGAGCTGGTGCGTCAGGATCGCTTGACCGTGGTCGAGGAATTCAGCGTGGAAGCGCCGAAGACCAGGCTGTTCAACGAACGGATCAAGGCACTCGGGGTCGATGGCTCCGTGATGCTGGTGACGGACGGTTTCGACGAAAACCTCTATCTGTCCTCGCGCAATCTGCCGCACGTGCTGGTGGTCGAGGCGCAGCATGCCGACCCCGTGAGCCTGGTGCACTTTCCCAAGGTGATCGTCACCAAGGGCGCGGTGAAGAAACTTGAGGAGTTGCTGGCATGAGCACGACGAATCTGAATCAGGAGCGCCTGCTGCAGGTGCTTCTTGCCCCGCAGATCACCGAAAAGGCGACGCGCGTGGCCGACCGGCACCAGCAGATCGCCTTCCGCGTGCGCACCGACGCCACCAAGCCGGAGATCAAGGCGGCCGTGGAGCTGGTGTTCAAGGTGGAGGTGGAAGGTGTGACCGTCGCCAACGTCAAGGGCAAGACCAAGCGTACCGGCCGCACGATGGGCCGCCGCAAGGACTGGAAGAAGGCTTACGTGAGTCTCAAGCCCGGCCAGGAAATCAACTTCGCAGCGGGCGAATAGGAGCAGAACATGGCACTGATCAAAGTCAAGCCGACTTCCCCGGGCCGGCGCGCCGTCGTCAAGGTCGTCAACCCCGGTCTGCACAAGGGCAAGCCGCTCGCCGCGCTGGTGGAGAAAAAGCGCAAGAACGCAGGCCGCAACAACAACGGCCACATTACGACGCGTCATCAGGGTGGCGGCCACAAGCAGCATTACCGCATCGTTGATTTTCGCCGCAACAAGGACGGTATCCCGGCCAGGGTCGAGCGCCTGGAATACGATCCCAACCGCAGCGCGCATCTGGCCCTGTTGTGCTACGCCGACGGCGAGCGCCGCTACATCGTCGCGCCGCGCGGCCTGGCCGCGGGCATGGAACTGGTGAGCGGTTCCGAGGCGCCGATCAAGGTTGGCAATGCACTTCCGCTGCGCAACATTCCGGTCGGCAGCACCGTCCACTGCGTCGAGCTGCAGCCGGGCAAGGGTGCGCAACTGGCGCGTTCTGCCGGTACTGCCGTGCAACTGCTGGCGCGTGAGGGCAGTTATGCCCAGTTGCGTCTGCGCTCCGGCGAAGTGCGTCGCGTGCATGTCGACTGCAAGGCCACCATCGGCCAGGTGGGCAACGAGGAGCATTCGCTGCGCTCGCTGGGCAAGGCGGGCGCGGTGCGCTGGCGCGGCGTGCGCCCGACCGTGCGGGGCGTGGTGATGAACCCGATCGATCACCCGCACGGCGGGGGCGAAGGCCGTACCGCCGCGGGCATGCACCCGGTCAGCCCGTGGGGTACCCCGACCAAGGGTTACCGTACCCGCAACAACAAGCGGACCGACAACATGCGCGTCAGCCGCCGTCCTTCCGGTAAGAGGTAACAGTTATGGCACGTTCCATTAAAAAAGGTCCGTTCGTGGACGCCCATCTGATGAAGAAGGTGGAGGCTGCACATGCCGCCAGGGATCGCCGTCCGATCAAAACCTGGTCGCGCCGCTCCACCATCCTGCCGGATTTCATCGGCCTGACGATTGCCGTGCACAACGGCAGGCAGCATGTTCCCGTGCTGGTTTCCGAAAACATGGTGGGCCACAAGCTCGGCGAATTCGCCTTGACCCGCACCTTCAAGGGTCACGCCGCCGACAAGAAGGCCAAGAGGTAGGAGCATGACGATGCAAGTTTCCGCAGTGTTGAAAGGTGTCCACCTGTCGCCACAGAAGGCCCGCCTGGTGGCCGACCTCATCCGTGGCAAGAAGGTCGACCGCGCGCTGAACATCCTGACCTTCTGCCCCAAGCGCGGCGCCTCCATCATCAAGAAAGTGGTGGAATCGGCGATCGCCAATGCCGAGCACAACGAAGGTGCCGACATCGATGAGATGGAGGTGACCTCCATCTACGTCGACAAGGGGTTGGTTTACAAGCGCATCCGTGCGCGCGCCAAGGGCCGCGCCGGCCGCATCATCAAGCCCACCTGTCACATCACCGTGACCGTCGGCAACTAAAGGAATCATCATGGGACAGAAAATTCATCCGTTCGGGTTCCGCCTGGGGGTCAACAAGAACTGGTCCTCGCGCTGGTACTCCACCAGCAGGAGCTTCCCCGAGATGCTCGGCAGCGACATCAAGGTGCGCGACTTCCTGAAGAAGAAGTTGGCGCATGCCGCGGTGAGCAGGATCGTCATCGAGCGTCCGGCGCGCAATGCCAGGATCACCATCCACAGCGCGCGTCCGGGTATCGTGATCGGCAAGAAGGGCGAGGACATCGAAGCGCTGCGCGCCAGTCTGCAGGGCATGATGGGCGTGCCGGTGCACCTCAACATCGAGGAAGTGCGCAAGCCGGAAATCGATGCCACGCTGATCGCCGAGAGCATTGCCCAGCAACTGGAAAAGCGCGTGATGTTCCGCCGTGCGATGAAGCGCGCCATGCAGAATGCCATGCGTCTGGGTGCCCAGGGCATCAAGATCATGAGCGCCGGCCGGCTGAACGGCGCGGAAATCGCCCGTACCGAGTGGTACCGCGAAGGCCGCGTGCCGCTGCATACGCTGCGCGCGGACATCGACTATGGCGTGGCCGAGGCCCATACCACCTATGGCGTGATCGGCATCAAGGTTTGGGTATTCAAGGGTGAAATGCTTGGCGGCAAGTCCGAGCAGCAGACTGCTGCCCAGGCCGAGCCGGAAAAGCGCGTGAGAAAGCCGGGAGCGAGAAATGCTGCAGCCAGCTAGACAGAAATTCCGCAAACAGCAGAAGGGCCGTAACAAGGGCATTGCCACGACCGGCAACAAGGTGAGCTTCGGCGAGTACGGCCTCAAGGCGATCGGTCGCGGACGGCTGACCGCCCGCCAGATCGAGGCGGCGCGTCGTGTCATGACCCGCCACATCAAGCGGGGCGGCCGCATCTGGATCCGCGTGTTCCCCGACAAGCCGATTTCCAGGAAGCCGGCCGAGGTGCGCATGGGCAACGGCAAGGGCAGTCCGGAGTATTTCGTGGCGGAAATCCAGCCCGGCAAGATGCTGTACGAAATGGAGGGCGTCAGCGAGGAGTTGGCGCGTGAAGCGTTCCGCCTGGCGGCCGCCAAACTGCCGATCGAAACGACGTTCGCCACACGTCATCTGGGGAGCTGAGCATGAAGGCTGTCGAATTGAGAGCGAAGTCGATAGACGAGCTGAACAACGAACTGATCGAACTGCTCCGTGCACAGTTTTCCCTGCGCATGCAGCAGGCCACCCAGCAACTGGGCAAGGCGGATCAACTGGGCAAGGTGCGCCGCGACATCGCGCGCGTGCGCACCGTTCTGGCCGAAAAAGCCAAGCAAGCTTAAATTGGGAGTCATTCATGGGCAGCGAAGTGAATCAGCCTGAGAAGCTCGTGCGCACCCTGAGCGGTCGCGTCGTGAGCGACAAGATGGACAAGACCGTCACCGTCCTGGTCGAGCGCAAGGTCAAGCATCCGCTCATCGGCAAGGTGGTGCGCCGTTCCAGGAAGTTTCATGCGCACGACGAGAACAACGAGTGTCATGAAGGCGATCTGGTGGTGATCGAGGAATGCCGCCCGCTTTCCAGGACCAAGACCTGGCGCGTGAGCAGGATCGTCGAAAAGGCAGCAACCGTATAATTCTCTTGACCCGCTTCGTGCAAGCGCTATAGAATTCTAGGTTTTTCCGGCGCCCTAACTGGCTGGCGCCCCAATACTGACCGTAGGCTGCCTGGCCGTGACGCGATGCGGCCGGTATTGGCGAACGGATTAAGTTGGAGAACATTCATGATACAAATGCAATCTCGGCTGGAAGTCGCCGACAACACGGGTGCGCGCGAAGTGATGTGCATCAAGGTGCTGGGCGGTTCCAAGCGTCGCTATGCCGGCATCGGCGACATTATCAAGGTCAGCATCAAGGATGCCGCCCCGCGCGGCCGCGTCAAGAAGGGTGAGATCTACAACGCCGTGGTGGTGCGCACCGCCAAGGGCGTGCGTCGGCCCGATGGCTCCCTGATCAGGTTCGACAGCAATGCTGCCGTGTTGCTCAACAACAAGCTCGAACCCATCGGCACCCGCATTTTCGGGCCGGTGACGCGCGAGCTGCGCGGCGAGCGCTTCATGAAGATCGTTTCACTGGCGCCGGAAGTGCTCTAAGGAGAGGGTGGCATGAACAAGATACGCAAAGGTGACGAGGTCATCGTCACGACAGGCAAGGACAAGGGCAGGCGCGGCATCGTGCTGCGCGTGCTGGAGAACGAGCGCGTGGTGGTCGAGGGAGTCAACCGGGTGAAGAAGCACGCCAGGCCCAACCCCATGCGCGGCATCGCGGGTGGCATCCTCGACAAGGAGATGCCGCTGCATGTTTCCAACGTTGCGCTGTTCAACAGTGCAACCCAGAAGGCTGACCGGGTCGGCTTCAAGATGCTGGAGGACGGCCGCAAGGTGCGCGTGTTCAAGTCCGACGGCGAAGTCGTCGATGCATAAGGGTGAATCATGGCGCGTTTGAAGCAGTTTTACAAAGATACGGTCGTCGGACAGATGATGGGCCAGTTCGGCTACAAGTCCGTCATGGAAGTGCCGCGCATCGAGAAAATCACGCTCAACATGGGCGTGGGCGAGGCGGTTGCGGACAAGAAGGTGATGGAGCACGCGGTGGCGGACATGCAGAGGATCGCCGGGCAGAAGCCGGTGGTGACGCGGGCCAAAAAGTCCATCGCCAGCTTCAAGATCCGCGACGGTTATCCGGTGGGCTGCAAGGTCACCCTGCGCCGCGAGCGCATGTACGAATTCCTGGATCGCCTGATTGCCGTCGCCATTCCGCGCATCCGGGATTTCCGCGGCATTTCCGGCAAATCCTTCGACGGCCGCGGCAGCTACAACATGGGCATCAGGGAGCAGATCATCTTCCCGGAGATCGAATACGACAAGGTGGATGCGCTGCGCGGCATGAATATCACGATCACAACCACTGCGAAGACTGACGAAGAGGCGCGCGCCCTGCTCGCCGCATTCAGTTTTCCGTTCAGAAACTGAGGGTGACATGGCTAAGGTAAGTCTGATTGAGCGCGAAAAGAAGCGCCGCGAAACGGTCGAGAAATATGCCGCCAAGCGCACGGCGCTGCAGGCCGTCATCAAGAATGCGAAGGCGAGCCCCGAGGAGCGTCGTGCCGCGATGCAGAAGCTGCAGGGGCTGCCGCGTAACGCCAGCCCGGTGCGCCTGCGTAACCGCTGCGCCCTGACCGGCCGTCCCCGCGGCGTTTTCAGCAAGTTCGGCCTGGCGCGCGGCAAGCTGCGCGAGCTGATGATGCGTGGCGAAGTGCCCGGCGTCATCAAGGCCAGCTGGTAAGGAGGAATTGAGCAATGAGTATGAGCGATCCGATTGCCGACATGCTGACGCGCATTCGCAACGCGCAGGGCACCAACAAGGCGAGCGTATCCATGCCGGCCTCCAAGCTGAAGGGGGCGATTGCCAGGGTGCTGAAGGATGAAGGCTACATCGAGGACTACACTGTGCGCGCCAATGACGGCAAGCCGATGCTGGACATCAGCCTCAAGTACCATGCCGGCCGCCCGGTGATCGAGAAGATCGAGCGCGTGAGCCGGCCCGGCCTGCGCATCTACAAGGGCAGCAGCAATATCCCCAAGGTGATGAACGGCTTGGGGGTGGCCATCGTGTCCACCTCCAAGGGTGTCATGACCGACCGCATGGCGCGTGCTGCCGGTGTCGGCGGCGAAGTGCTGTGCGTGGTGGCGTAAGGAGGACATGATGTCTCGTGTAGCCAAGAACCCCGTACAGATTCCGGCCAGGGTGGAAGTGACCCTGGGGTCCGACGTGATCGACGTCAGCGGACCGCTGGGCAAGGTGTCCCATTTCGTGACGTCCGACGTCAGGCTGGGCCGTGCGGGCGATTCCATCACGGTCGTCGCGGCCAACGACGGCAGGCATGCGCAGGCCATGTCCGGCACCATGCGCGCCATCGTCGCCAACATGGTGCGCGGCGTGTCGCAGGGCTTCAGTCGCAAGCTGACCCTGGTCGGCGTGGGCTACAAGGCGCAGGCGCAGGGCACGGCGCTCAACCTGGAGCTGGGGTATTCGCACCCCATCGTGCACAGGATGCCGGCCGGCATCACCGTGGAAACGCCGACCCCGACGGAAATCGTCATCAAGGGCGTGGACAGGCAGGTGGTCGGTCAGGTCGCCGCGCAGATCCGCGCCTACCGCAAGCCCGAGCCCTACAAGGGCAAGGGCGTGCGGTATGCCGACGAAGTGGTGGTCATCAAAGAAACCAAGAAGAAGTAAGGTTTAGCCATGAACAATGTAGATGCACGTCTGCGTCGCGCACGTAAAACTCGTGCCAGGATTGCCGCGCTCAAGGCAGCACGTTTGTGCGTTCATCGCACCAACGGTCACATCTATGCCCAGATCATCGCGGAAACCGGTGACCGGGTGCTGGCCAGCGCCTCCACCCTGGAGGCCGAGGTGCGCGCCGCCCTCAAGAACGGCGGCAATGTCGAGGCGGCCGCCGTGGTTGGCAAGCGCATCGCCGAGAAGGCCAGGGCCGCCGGTGTGACCATGGTTGCGTTCGACCGCTCCGGCTACAAGTACCACGGCCGTGTCAAGGCGCTGGCGGAAGCCGCGCGCGAAAACGGCCTGTCCTTCTGAAGACGAGGTAGACGACGATGGCAAGAGATAGGGAAGTGGATCAGCAGCAGAGCGACGGTCTGCGCGAAAAGATGATCGGGGTCAACCGCGTCAGCAAGACCGTCAAGGGCGGCCGCATTCTGAGCTTCGCGGCGCTGACCGTGGTCGGTGACGGTGACGGCGGCGTCGGCATGGGCAAGGGCAAGGCGCGCGAAGTGCCGGCCGCCGTGCAGAAGGCGATGGACGAAGCGCGCCGCAGCATGGTGAAGATCAGCCTCAACAACGGCACCCTGCATCACGCCGTGGTGGGCCGACACGGCGCCGCCAAGGTGTTCATGCAGCCGGCGTCCGAAGGTACCGGCATCATCGCCGGCGGCGCCATGCGTGCCGTGTTCGAGGTGATGGGCGTGACCAACGTGCTGGCCAAGTGCATCGGTTCCACCAATCCGTACAACGTGGTGCGTGCCACGCTGGACGGCCTGAAATCCATGAATACGCCCGCGGAAGTCGCTGCCAAGCGCGGCAAGACCGTGGAAGAGATCAGGGGGTAAGCAATGGCAAAAGCGAAGAACGCGCCTGCCACCGTCAAGGTGACGCTGGTAAAGAGTCCCATCGGCCGCATCGAGTCGCACCGCCAGTGCGTGCGCGGCCTGGGCTTGCGCCGCATGCACCAGACCGTGGAAGTTCTGGACACGCCTGCCAACCGCGGCATGATCGACGCGGTCGGCTATCTGCTGAAGGTGGAGGGTTAAATGAAGCTGAATACCATCAAGCCGGCCGAGGGCGCCAAGCGCACCCGGCGGCGTGTCGGCCGCGGCATCGGTTCCGGTCTCGGCAAGACCGCTGGGCGCGGCCACAAGGGCCAGAAATCCCGCGCGGGCGGTTTCCACAAGGTGGGCTTCGAGGGCGGCCAGATGCCGATACAACGTCGCCTGCCCAAGCGCGGTTTCAATTCCCTGACCAAGGGCGATACCGCGAGCGTGCGCTTGGGTGCACTGGCAGGCGTCGAGAGCGAGACCATCGATCTGCTCACGCTCAAACAGGCCGGCGTGGTGCCTGCCACGGCGCAAGCCGCACGCATTTACCTGGCGGGTGAGCTTGGCCGTGCCGTGACCGTGCAGGGCCTTGCCGTGAGCAAGGGTGCGCGTGCCGCCATCGAGGCGGCGGGCGGCAGGATTGTAGAGTAATCGCCTTGGCCGCCGACAACTCTTTCCTCGGGGGTGTGGGCAAGATGAGCGAGCTGAAAAACCGCTTGCTCTTCGTGCTCGGTGCGCTGGTGGTGTTCCGCCTGGGCGCGCACATTCCCGTGCCCGGCATCGACCCGGACGTGCTGGCCAAGCTGTTCGAAACGCAGAGCAGCGGCATCCTCGGCATGTTCAACATGTTCTCGGGAGGGGCGCTGGAGCGTTTCACCGTGTTCGCGCTGGGCATCATGCCCTACATCTCGGCCTCCATCATCATGCAACTGCTGACGGTGGTGTCCCCGCGGCTGGAGCAGCTCAAGAAGGAAGGCGAGGCCGGCCGGCGCCAGATCACCCAGTACACACGCTACGGCACGGTGGTGCTGGCCACCTTCCAGGCGTTGGGTATTGCCATCGCCCTGGAGGGGCAGGCGGGGCTGGTGCTGGATCCCGGCCTGATGTTCCGGCTGACCACGGTGATCACCCTGGTGAGCGGTACCATGTTCCTGATGTGGCTGGGCGAGCAGATCACCGAGCGCGGCATCGGCAACGGCATTTCCATCATCATCTTCGCCGGCATCGTCGCGGGCCTGCCGAGTGCGATCGGCGGCACGCTGGAGCTGGCACGCACGGGCGCGTTCTCTATTCCGCTGGTGCTGGTCCTGTTCGCCGGCGCGATTCTGGTCACCGCCTTCGTGGTGTTCGTCGAACGCGGCCAGCGCAAGATCACGGTGAACTATGCCAAGCGCCAGGTCGGTCGCAAGGTGTTTGGCGGGCAGACCACCCACCTGCCGCTGAAACTGAACATGGCCGGTGTCATTCCGCCGATCTTCGCCTCCAGCATCATCCTGTTCCCGGCGACGCTGGCCGGCTGGTTCGGCGCCGGCGAGGGCATGACCTGGCTGCGGGACATCGGCGCGACGCTGTCCCCGGGGCAGCCGCTGTACGTGATCCTGTATGCGCTGGCCATCATCTTCTTCTGTTTCTTCTACACGGCTCTGGTGTTCAACCCCAAGGAAACCGCGGACAACCTGAAGAAGAGCGGCGCTTTCGTCCCCGGCATCCGCCCAGGCGAGCAGACGGCGAAGTACATCGACCGCATCATGGCGCGCCTGACCATGGTGGGGGCGGCCTACATCACCGCGGTGTGCCTGCTGCCCGAGTTCCTCATCGTCAGGTGGAACGTGCCGTTCTATTTCGGAGGCACCTCGCTGCTGATCATCGTGGTGGTGACCATGGACTTCATGGCGCAGGTGCAGTCCTACCTGATGTCGCACCAGTACGAGAGC
>JBBILG010000041.1:11515-14802 GCA_037445085.1 Methylobacillus sp. | reverse complement strand
GGTGACGCAGATGAAGAACCAGGATCCGCTCAATCCGCTGGACAACGCGCAGGTGACCACGCAGATGGCGCAGCTTTCCACCGTCACCGGCATCGAGAAGCTCAACGCCACGCTGGAAGCCTTCACCCGCGCGCAGGCGTTCCAGGCGGTGGGACTGATCGGCCATTACGTGCTGGCGCCGGGCGAGTTCGTCAACCTCGTGGGCGGTGCCGGGGCGGGCGGCTTCGAACTGCCGGGCGTGGCGGACAGCGTCAGGGTGGGCATTCTGGATGCCAACGGCAAGCTGGTGCGCAGTCTGGATCTCGGCAAGCACAACGATGGCGTCGGCGTGTTCCAGTGGGACGGCAGGACCGATGCCGGCGAGGTGGCGCCGGACGGCGTGTACCGCTTCACGGTGGCGGCCAGCCAGGGCGGCCAGACCGTGCCGGCGCAGCCGCTGGCGGTGGGTGAGGTGCAGAGCGTGCTGATGGACGGCATCGGTCCGGCGCTGACCGTGCAGGGCATGGGGCTGGTGGATCTCGGCGAAGTCAGGCAGATACTGTAATTCTGGAAAGGACAGAGAAATGGGTTTCCAACAGGGTTTGAGCGGCCTCAACACCGCTTCCAAGAGCCTGGACGTGATCGGCAACAACGTCGCCAACGCCAGCACGGTGGGTTTTAAGGTCGGCCAGGCACAGTTCGCCGACGTATTCGCGGCATCCCTCTCCGGCGCCGGCACCACGCCGGTCGGTTTGGGATCGAAGCTCGCGGCCGTGGTGCAGCAGTTCACCCAAGGCAACATCACCAGCACCAACAACCCGCTCGATCTCGCCATCAATGGTGGCGGCTTCTTTCTTGTGCGGGATACGGCGGGCACGCCGTTCTACACCCGCAACGGTCAATTCCAGATGGACAAGAACGGCTATATCGTCAACGTGCAGGGTTACCGCGTGGCAGGCTATCCGGCGGATGCCAACGGCAACATCATTCCGGGTTCGCCGGCCGACATCCTCATCGATGCCGCGGACGTGGCGCCGCTTGCCACCGGCACCAGTACCGGGGCCACCGGCGTGCAGGGCAATATCAATCTGGACGGCCGCGAAGACATCAACGCCGTGGCATTCAATCCCTCCAATCCGCTTTCCTACAACCGCTCGACGGCCCTGAACGTGTACGACAGCCAGGGCAACGCCCATACCCTGACCATGTACTTCAAGAAAATCGCCGCGGGTGAGTGGGAGGTGCATACCACCGTGACCAATCCTGCCGGCACGATGACCGATGTGACCCCCGTACCCACGCCGGTGCTGGCTTTCGACCCGGCGGGACAGATCGATATTGCCAATTCCACCGGCTTCACGGCGCCCGGATACTTCACGCAAACGATCGCCCCGGCCGCACTGGGCACCGGCGCGGCCGCCATGTCCTTCAACATCGATTTTACCGGCAGCACGCAGTATGGCTCGGCGTTCAGCGTCAACAGTCTCATCCAGGACGGCTATGCCTCCGGCAAGTTGACCGGATTCGTCATTTCGCCGGACGGCATCCTGCTGGGCCGCTATTCCAACGGCCAGTCCAAGAACCTGGCGCAGGTGGTGCTCGCCAATTTCCGCAATCCGCAGGGCCTGCAGCCGATCGGCAACAACCTGTGGGTGGAGACGTCCGCGTCCGGGCCGGCGCTGGTCGGTGCGCCGCAAAGCGGCCAGTATGGCGCCATCCAGTCGGCGGCGGTGGAGGATTCCAATGTGGACCTTACCGCGGAACTGGTGGCGATGATCACCGCGCAGCGCGTCTATCAGGCCAACGCGCAGACCATCAAGACCCAGGACGCGGTGTTGCAGACGCTGGTGAACCTGCGTTGACGAGCTGAGGATTGAGGCATGGACCGCCTGCTCTACATCGCCATGAATGGCGCCAAGCACAGCCTGTACCAGCAGTCCGTGACGGCGCACAATCTGGCCAATGTTTCGACGCCCGCGTTCAAGGCGCAGAACAGTGCCTTTCGCGCCCTGCAGGTGTTCGGACCGGGGGAGGCCACCCGCGCCTATGTGGTGGATTCCACGCCCAATGCCGATCTATCGGCGGGCGCGGTGCGCAGCACCGGCCGCCCGCTGGACGTGGCAGTGCAAGGGCGCGGCTGGATCGCAGTGCAGGATGTCGCCGGCCAGGAGGCCTACACCCGCAACGGCAGCCTGCAGGTCGGCATCAACGGTCTGCTGGTGACCAGCGACGGCCTGCCGGTGCTGGGCGACGGCGGCCCCATCAGCATTCCGGAAGGTTCCGAGGTGACGGTGGGCAAGGACGGCACCATCAGCATCGTCACCAACAACCAGCCCGAGGCCATCACCGCCGTCGCCCGCATCAAGCTGGTGAACCCGGCCGATGCCGATCTGGTGCGCGGCGACGACGGCCTGTTCCGCCAGGGCAATGGCCAACCGGCGGCAGCCGACGCGGCGGTCACGCTGGCACCGGGCGCGCTGGAATCCAGCAATGTCAACAGCGTGCAGGCGCTCATCAGCATCATCGACCAGTCGCGCTACTTCGACCTGCAGGTCAGGCTGATGCAGAAGGCCGACGAGAATGCCGGGCGCGCGGCCCAGGTGCTGTCGCTCGGCGCCTGATCTCGCGCTCAACTTCACGAACCAGGGAACACGAACATGCTGAGATCGCTGTGGATCGCCAAGACCGGGATGGAGTCGCAACAGACCAACATCGACGTCATCTCCAACAACCTGGCCAACGTCAGCACCAACGGCTTCAAGCGTCAGCGCCCGGTATTCCAGGATCTCATCTACCAGACCCTGCGCCAGCCCGGCGCCCAAGCCTCGCAGCAGACGCAGATTCCCTCCGGCCTGCAGATCGGCGTGGGCGCGCGGCCGGTGGCGACCGAGCGCATCTTCCTGCAGGGCAACCTGCAGCAGACCGGCAACAGCCTGGACCTCGCCATCCAGGGCAACGGCTTCTTCCAGGTGGCGCTGCCCGACGGCACCCTGGCCTATACCCGCGACGGCGCTTTCCAGGTGAACAGCGAAGGCGCCCTGGTCACCGCTTCCGGCGATGTGGTGCAGCCGCAGATCACCATCCCGGTCGACGCCGTCGCCGTCACCATCGCCAAGGACGGCACGGTGACCATCACCCAGCCGGGCAACGTCACCACCACCCAGGGGCCGATCCAGCTCACCAACTTCATCAACCCGGCGGGCCTGCAGAGCGTCGGCGACAACCTCTACCAGGAAACCGTCGCATCCGGCACCCCGAACACCTCCAACCCCGGACTGAACGGGCTGGGCACGCTGCAACAGGGCTTC
>JBBILG010000041.1:0-11505 GCA_037445085.1 Methylobacillus sp. | reverse complement strand
AGGAACTGATCAACATGATCCAGGCGCAACGGGCTTACGAGATCAACTCCCGCTCCATTCAGGCATCCGACCAGATGCTGCAGCGGCTGACGCAACTGTAAGGCAAGCGGGAGGGCAGGCATGAAACGCATACCGACGATAGGCCTGCTGGCCATGCTGCTGGCGGGCTGCAATACCGATCCGGCCACCCGCGTCGCCCAGCCGATGACGGTGCGGCCGACGCCGCCGGCGGCATTGCCGGCCAACGATGGCGCCATCTACCAGGCCAGCAACAGCCGGCCGCTGTTCGAGGACAGGCGCGCCATGTTCGTCGGCGACACCATCACCGTCCATCTCACCGAGCGTACCAGTGCCACCAAGAGTACCAACGAAAGTTCCGCGCGCGGCGGCTCAGTGGACGTGAACGTGGCCACCCCCACCGTGCTCGGCCTCACGCCCAAGCGCTTCCCGCTGACGCCGCCGTTCTTCTCGCGCGGCAGCAACCTGGATACCGTGGTCACCGCCGATTCCGACATCAGCACCTCGAACAAGGAAAGCGCCAGCACCAGCAACAACATCAGCGGCTCCATCACCGTCACCGTGATCGAGGTGCTGCCCAACGGCAACCTGGTGGTGAGCGGCGAAAAGCAGGTGGCGATCAACCAGCGCACCGAATTCATCCGCCTATCCGGCGTGGTCAACCCGATCAACATCACCGCGGCGAATGCGGTCAACTCCACCCAGCTCGCGGACGCCCGCATCGAATCCAAGGGCAAGCAGAGCATGGATACCGCGCAGGTCGTGAGCATGCTGTCGCGGTTCTTCGTGGCCCTGCTGCCGTTCTAGGAGCCGAACATGTCCAATGCTTTTCTCCGCACTCTCACAGCCGCGCTACTCGCGCTCGCGATGGCCCTGCCGGTGCAGGCGGCACGCATCAAGGAACTCGCCACCGTGCAGGGCGTGCGCAGCAACCAGCTGGTCGGCTACGGCATCGTCGTGGGCCTGGACGGCACCGGCGACCAGACCACACAGACGCCGTTTACCGTGCAGAGCGTGGTCAGCATGCTGCGCAACATGGGCATCAGCCTGCCGCCCGGCACCAACCTGCAGCTCAGGAACGTGGCGGCGGTCATGGTCACCGCCAACCTGCCTCCCTTCGCAAGACCCGGGCAGGTGCTGGACGTGACCGTGTCCTCCATGGGTAATGCCAGGAGCCTGCGCGGTGGCACCCTGCTGATGACCCCGCTCAAGGGGGCCGATGGGCAGGTCTATGCCATCGCCCAGGGCAACCTGTTGGTGGGCGGCGCCGGTGCCGCCGCCGCCGGTTCCAGCGTGCAGGTCAACCATCTGAGCGCGGGGCGCATTCCCGCCGGGGCGACGGTGGAGCGCGCCGTACCCACCGACGTGGGGCAGGGTGGTCATGTCCATCTGGAACTGCACCAGGCCGACTTCACCACGGCGTCGCGCCTGGTGGAAGCCATCAACCGCAACTTCGGCACAGGCGTGGCCGAGGCGGTGGACGGCCGGCTGGTGCGTGTGGCGGCGCCTGGCGACCTCAACCAGCGCGTGGCCTTCATCAGCCGCATGGAAAACCTCCGCGTCGAGCCGGGCGAGGAAGTCGCCCGCGTCATCCTCAACGCCCGCACCGGCTCCATCGTGATGAACCAGGAGGTGCGTCTGGACACGGTGGCGGTGGCGCACGGTAATCTTTCCGTGGTGATCAGCACCGAGCCGCTGGTCAGCCAGCCGCCGGCGTTCTCGCCGCGCGGCGAGACCGTGGTCGGCGAGCGTGCCGAGATCGAGATCACGGAAAAGCAGGGCGAACTGGTGATGGTCAGGGCCGGCGCCAGCCTGGGCGAGGTGGTGAAGGCGCTCAACGCGGTCGGCGCCACGCCGCAGGACCTGCTCTCCATCCTGCAGGCGCTGAAGGCGGCCGGGGCGCTCAAGGCCGAGCTGGAGATCATCTGAGCGATGTACGCCGACGCCCTCGCCTTCAACCCCCAGGGTCTGGACAGGCTGCGCCTCCTGGCACGCCAGGAGGGCGGCAGGGAGGCGGTGCGCGCGGCGGCGCAGCAGTTCGAAGCCCATTTCCTGCAGCTGATGCTGCGCAGCATGCGCCAGACGCTGACGCAGGACGGGCCGTTCGACAGTGCGGAAGCGCGCATGTTTGGCGAGATGTTCGACCAGCAGGTGGCGCTGGACATCGCGCAGAACAAGGGACTGGGCTTGGCCGAACTGATCGAAAGGCAAATCCGGGCGTTTCAGCCGGCCGTCGACGAAGCCGCCGCGCCCATGCACATCACGGCATTCGCGCCGGCTTCCCCGGCACCGCGCGCCGAGATGCCGCCGCGCGATGCCGACACCGCGGCGATCCCGGTCGAGGCAACTTCCGCACCTTCCGCACAGGGCGAACTGACCCAGGCGACTTTCGTCGAGACGCTCTGGCCGCATGCCGTGGACGCTGCCGCCCGGCTCGGCGTCGCCCCCCATTTCCTGATCGCCCAGGCGGCGTTGGAGACAGGCTGGGGGCGGCATGTCCTGCAGACGGATTCCGGCCTCTCCAGCCACAACCTCTTCAATATCAAGGCAGGTTCCGGCTGGAGGGGAGAAACCGTCGACAAGGTGGTGCTGGAGTACGTGGCGGGCCGACCGGTGCACGGCAGCGAGCGCTTCCGTGCCTATGCCTCGTATGCCGAGGCCTTCGCGGACTATGCGCGCCTGCTCACCGAATCGCCGCGGTATGCCGGCGTGCTGGGCCAGGATGCCGCAGGCTTCGCTCACGGCTTGCAGCGCGCGGGATATGCCACCGATCCGGGCTATGCGCAGAAGCTGCTGCGGGTCATGCACAGTGCGTTTTTCCGCGAACGCCTGCAAGGATGAGCGGATAGGGTCAAGTTTTCCCGCCGCATGCCGATATGAAACACAACTCTGACGGATGATCGCCATGAGCATCTACAGCATCGCGGTGACGGCGCTCAACTCGGCCAATGTGGCCATTGCCACCACCGGCCACAACATCGCCAACGTCAACACGCCGGGTTACCGTCGGCAGGAAGCCGTGCTGGCCACCAATTTCGCTGTCCGTACCGGCAGCGGCTTCATCGGCCAGGGGGTGAACGCCACCGCGGTGCGGCGCATCTACAGCGGTTTCCTGGAACAGCAGGTGTTCCGGAGCGAAGCACAGACGGCCTACATGCAGCGCAGTGCCGCGGCCATCAACCAGATTGACGGCGTACTGGGTGACCGTTCCGCCGGACTGTCGCAAGCCTTGCAGCAGTTCTTTGCGGCCTGGAACAGCCTCGCCAACGATCCCGCCTCCACGCCGGCCCGGCAGGGCGTGTTGAGCGCGGCTGAGTCGCTGTCGAACTCCATCAATATCTATGGCGAATATTTCCGCGCGTTGCAGGGGGGCGCCAACGCCGAAATCCGGAGTCTGGTGACTCGCATCAATGCCGATGCGGCCCAGATTGCCGACCTCAACCGACAGATCTCGGCCTTGCAGGGTTCCGCTCTGCAGCCACCCAACGATCTGCTGGATCAGCGGGATGAAGCGCTCTCGCAGCTCAACCGTCTCGCCGGCGTCACCATGGTGACCAACGAGACAGGGGATTACAACGTTTTCGTCTCCGGCCATGCCCTGGTGCTGGGGGGCACGGCCAACCGGCTCTCGGCCCAACCTTCCCCTTATGATCCGACCCGTGTCGAGGTCTACGCGGGTGCAAGCGGCGCGCAGCTTTCCGTCCCGGGACGCATTGGCGGCGAGCTGGGCGCGATCGTCGATTTCCGCAGCCGGCAGCTCGACCCCGCCCAGAATACCCTGGGGCGCATCGCCCTCAGCCTCAGCATGCAGGTCAACACCCTGCACCAGGCCGGCAAGGACCTCACGGGGGCGGCTGGCGGCCTGTTTTTCGACGATCTCACCGGCTTGCCGCAAGTCCATGCCAACAGCGCCAACACCGGCACGGGGTTCTTGAGCGCCAGCGTGGTCGATGGCGCGCTGCTCACCACCAGTGACTACCTGCTGACTTATGACGGCGCCAGCTACACCCTGCAGCGCCTGGCGGACGGGACGAGCTGGAGCGGTGCCAGCCTGGCCGGCCTGTCTGCGACGGAAGGGTTCGATCTCAGCCTGAGCGGAGCGACTGCCGCGGGCGACAGCTTCCTCCTGCGGCCCACGGCCGCCGCCTCCTACAGCATGGGCGTGGCGATCACCGATTACACGCTGATCGCCGCAGCGGGCGGCAGCGCTCCGGCCGGCGCCATACTCGACAACACCACGGCGCTCGCGCTGGCCGCCTTGCAGCAGGATCGCACCATGATGCGCGGCGACAACACCTTCGAGAGCGCCTACGCGCTGTGGGTCGGCGAAATCGGCAGCGCGGCCGCCGCTGCGAAAGCCAACGAGGTTCTCTACGGCAACCTGCTGCAACAGGCGGAAGCCGCGCAGCAGGGCGTCTCCGGCGTCAACCTGGACGAGGAGGCCGCAAACCTGATCCGGTTCCAGCATGCGTACCAGGCTGCGGCCCAATTGATCAAGACGGCCAATGCCCTGTTCGATACCCTGCTTTCCATCGGGAGATAATCCGCCATGCGCATCAGCACCGCGTATGCGTTCAGCCTGAACACTTCGGCGCTGCTCGACAAGCAGTCGCGACTCAGTGAACTGCAGCAGCAGCTCGCGACGGGTCGCCGCATCCTGACCCCGGCGGATGACCCGGCAGGGGCCAATCGCGCGTTGCAGGCCTCCCAGGGGCTGGCCCGCACACAGAATCACCTCAACAACATGGACGTGGCGACCTCCCGGCTCAAGCAGGAACTGACCATACTCAACGGCGCGAAGGGCGTGCTGGACGCCGCGCGCGCTGCCGTGATGGGCGTGCAGTCCGGCACCGACATGGCGCTGCGGCGGGATGTGGCCAACCATCTTTCCGAGCTGCTGCAGGACCTCCTGGCGTACGCCAACAGTCGCGACAGCAACGGAGATTATTACTTTGCGGGCTCGCTGGCGGGCAGCGCGCCGTTTTCCGCCGGCCCCCCCGTCACTTATGCCGGCAACAGTTTCCAGCTCGAAATCGCCATCAGCGACAGTCGACGCATCCCGGTCGCCGATCCGGGCGATGCGGTGTTCAGCATGGGGACGGCCAACGACCCGTTCGCCGCACTGAACCAGCTCATCACGGATTTGCAGTATCCCTCGCTGACCGATGCCGCCTACACCGCGGCCATCTCCGCCGGGCTGGACAAGCTCGTCGCCGCGGCGGATCAGGTACGCACCATCCAGAACGCGGTTGCCAACCGGCTGGATGTCATCGACGCCGCCGGGACCATTGCCATCGAATTCAGGCGCCAGTTCCAGGACGAGCTGCAACGTGTGGAGCGTGTCGACCTGCAACAGGTGGCGGTCGAACTGCAATTGCAGCAAGTGTCCCTGCAAGCCTCCCAGCAGGCATTTGCCAGGGCGAGTCAACTGAGCCTGTTCAATTACCTGTGATGTTCGACGACAAAGCCATCCTCGTCACGGGGGGCACGGGGTCCTTCGGCCGCGCCTTCATCCGCGAGCTGCTGCGGCGCCACCGGCCGGAGCGTGTGGTCGTGTTCTCGCGCGACGAGCTCAAGCAGTTCGAGGTGCAGCAGGCCCTCAATGCGCCCTGCATGCGCTATTTCCTCGGTGACGTGCGGGATCGCGACCGGCTCGTCCAAGCCATGCGCGGCATCGATTACGTCATCCACGCCGCCGCGCTCAAGCAGGTGCCGGCAGCGGAATACAACCCCATGGAGTGCGTCAAGACCAACATCCACGGGGCGGAAAACGTTATCCATGCGGCGCTCGCCAACGAAGTGGAAAAGATCATCGCCCTGTCCACGGACAAGGCGGCCAACCCGATCAATCTTTATGGCGCCACCAAGCTCGCCTCCGACAAGCTGTTCGTCGCGGCCAACAACATCGCCGGGGCCGCACGCACCCGTTTTGCCGTGGTGCGCTACGGCAACGTGGTGGGTTCTCGCGGCTCGGTCGTGCCTTTCTTTACGAAGCTGATCGCGGAAGGCGCGAAGGAGTTGCCGATCACCGACGAGCGCATGACGCGTTTCTGGATCAGCCTCGGGCAGGCGGTTGAGTTCGTGTTCCGCAATTTTGCCCGCATGCAGGGCGGGGAGATTTTTGTACCCAAGATCCCCTCGGTGCGCATCGTGGATCTGGCGAGCGCCATGGCACCCGAATGGCCGCACAAGATCATCGGCATCCGCCCGGGCGAGAAACTGCATGAAGTCATGTGCCCTGCGGACGATTCCCATCTCACCCTGGAATTTGCCGATCACTTCGTCATCCGGCCGAGCATCCGCTTCTTTGCCAAGGAATATGATTACACGTTGAATCCGCTGGGCGAAGCGGGGCTGCCGTGCCCGGTGGGATTCGAGTACAACTCCGGTAACAATCCGCATTTTCTGCGCGTGGATGAAATCGCTGCCTTCAATGCGGCCGCCCTTGCATGATTCCCTACGGCCGTCAGGACATCCAGCAGGCGGACATCGACGCCGTCGTCGGCGTGCTCCAATCCGAGTGGCTAACGCAAGGCCCGGCCGTTCCGCGTTTCGAGGAAGCGGTGGCGGCCTGCTGCGGGGCCGCCCATGCCGTGGCCGTCAACAGTGCCACTTCCGCCTTGCATCTCGCCTGTCTGGCCTTGGGGCTGGGGCCGGGTGACCGGCTCTGGACTTCCCCCAACACCTTCGTCGCCTCGGCCAACTGCGCCCGTTACTGCGGCGCCGAGGTCGATTTCGTCGACATCGACCCGCGTACCTACAACCTCAGCCCGGAGGCTCTGGCAGCAAAACTGGAACAGGCCGGGCGCTGCGGCCGGCTGCCCAGGATCGTGGTGCCGGTGGACTTTGCCGGCCAGGGTTGCGACATGGCCGCGATCCGGGCGCTTGCCGACCGCTACGGCTTCCGCATCGTCGAAGACGCCTCGCATGCCATCGGCGGCCGTTACCTGGGCGCGCCCATCGGTTGCGGCCGCCATGCCGACATCACGATCTTCAGTTTCCACCCGGTCAAGATCATCACCACGGGGGAGGGCGGCATGGCGCTGACCAACGATGCGGCCATCGCCGCGCACATGCGCAGCCTGCGCAGCCATGGCATCACCCGCGATCCGGACGAGATGCATGGCGAGGCGGACGGGCCGTGGTATTACCAGCAGCTCACGCTCGGCTACAATTACCGTATGACCGATCTGCAGGCCGCCCTGGGGCTCAGCCAGGTGGCACGACTGGAGTCCTTCGTGGCCCGCCGGCGCGCCCTGGCCGCGTGCTACGACCGGCTGCTTGCGGACTTGCCGCTGACGACCCCGTACTGTGATCCCGCCGCCGAATCGGCCTTCCACCTGTACGTCGTCGTCTTGCAGGACGTGAAGCGCAGACGCGCGGTATTCGATGCCCTGCGCGCCGCCGGCATCGGCGTGAACGTGCATTACATCCCCGTGCACACCCAGCCCTACTACCGCGCCCTCGGTTTCAAGGCGGGCGATTATCCTGTGGCTGAAGCCTACTATGCAGGGGCGATCAGCCTGCCGATGTACGCGGGACTGTCCACTGCGGATCAGGAGCGGGTCGCCGCCGCCCTGCGCGAGGCGCTGGCATGAAGCTGTGCGTCATTCCCGCACGCGGCGGCAGCAAGCGCATCCCGCGCAAGAACATCCGTGCCTTCTGCGGCAAGCCCATCATCGCCTATTCCATCGGGGCTGCTCGCGAAAGCGGCCTGTTCGACCGGGTCATGGTGTCCACCGACGATGCGGAAATCGCCGGGATCGCACGGGAGCTGGGGGCGGAAATCCCCTTCCTGCGCCCGGCGGCGCTGGCCGATGACCATGCGGGAACCAGCGCCGTGGTCAAACACGCCATCCAGTGGCATGAGGCGAACGGTCTGCCGGTCACGCATGCCTGCTGTCTCTATGCCACGGCGCCCTTTGTCCAGGCCCGCGATCTCCGCCAGGGTTGGGATCGCTTGCTGGCTTCCGGAAAATCCTTCGTCTTCACGGTCGCCCTTTATCCCTTCCCCATTCAGCGTGCCATCCGCCTCAATGAGCGGGGCGAGGTGGAAGCACTCTATCCCGAGTATCGCAACACCCGATCGCAGGACCTGGAGCCTGCCTATCACGATGCCGGACAGTTCTACTGGGGCACGGCAGAGGCCTTTCTCAAGGAATTGCCGCTTTTCTCGGCGCACTCCGTGGGACTGATCCTGCCGCCTCACCTGGTACAGGATATCGACACCGAAGAGGATTGGCGCCGGGCGGAGCTGATGTACCGTGCCTGGCAGATGGATGCACAAGCATGAAGGTCGCATTCCGCGCTGACGCTTCGGTCAGCCTCGGCACCGGCCATGTCATGCGCTGCCTGACGCTTGCCGACCGGTTGCGAGAAGAATGGGCCACCACCCGCTTGATCTGCCAGCCACTCCCAGGTCACTTAGGTGATCTCATCGCGGCACGTGGTCACGACCTTGCCTTCCTGCCGGCCTGCGACAGCAAGGACCAGGATGCTGCCGCTTGTCGCCAAGCCCTGGCGGACGAAGCACTGTGGGACTGGCTGGTGGTGGATCACTACGGCCTCGATGCCGCCTGGGAGCGCCGCATGCGCAGCGTGGCCGGGAAAATCATGGTGATCGATGACTTGGCTGATCGCCCGCATGATTGCGACTTGCTGCTGGACCAGAACCTGCAGGCCGAAGGCCGCTATGCAGGGCTCATCCCTGACGCTTGCCTTGGCTTGATCGGGCCGAAATACGCTCTGCTGCGCCCCCAGTTCGCGGCAGCAAGGCAAAGAATGCACGCGCGCGAAGGGCGGGTAGCGCGCTTGCTCGTGTTTTTTGGCGGTACGGATGTCGGCGGCGAGACCCTCAAGGCGCTGGAGGCGATCCGAATGCTCGGCCGCCCCGAACTGGCCGTCGATTGCGTCATCGGTCAGGCCAATCCACACCGGGCTGCCATCGAGGCAGCCTGTCATGCCCTGCCCAATGCCACCTTGTATTGCCAAGTGGACGACATGGCCTCGCGCATGGCTGCGGCCGATCTCTTTGTTGGCGCAGGCGGCACCTCGTCCTGGGAGCGTTGCTGCCTGGGGCTGCCGGCACTGGTGATCGCGACGGCGGACAACCAGATCGCTCAGGCCGAGGCCATTGCCCGGGCCGGCGCCCAGCTCTGCCTCGGAGCGGCGCAGTCGGTTGGGACGGAACATCTGGCACGCATGATCGGGGCTGTGCTCGGACTGCCAGAGCTGCTCGCGCACATGGGCGAACGGGGGCAAAGTCTGGCGGATGGGCACGGTGTTGGCCGTGTCGCTGACCGGCTCCTGGCCGATGAGCTCCGACTGCGACGGGCAGGGACCGATGACAGCGCTGCGATTCATGCCTGGCGTAACCATCCCGATACCCGCCGCCATGCCTTGGACCCGGCGGAGATCGACCAGGCGAACCATGAAGGCTGGTTTTTGGCGGTATTGGCCGACCCGAATCGGGAGCTTTTGATCGCGGAGCATGGAGGGCATCCTGTTGGCGTACTGCGCTATGACATCACCGCAGGCCGAGCCCTCGTTTCGATCTATCTGGTGCCTGGGCTGGCAGGCAAGGGTTGGGGCAGACGTCTTCTGCTGGCAGGGGAGGACTGGCTTCGGAAAGAGCGTCCCGATGTGGTGGTTTGCGACGCTGAGATTACGGCCGCGAACACTGCTTCTTTAGCGCTTTTCAGTGATGCAGGGTTTCGACTCCACTGCGCGACAGTCAGAAAGGATATCCATGGCAAGTCCTGAACTGCTTATCGCAAACAGAGACATCGGCCTCGGCCATCCGCCGTTCATCATCGCCGAGATGTCCGGCAACCACAACCAGTCGCTGGAGCGGGCGCTTGCCATCGTCGAGGCGGCGGCGCGAAGTGGCGCACACGCCATCAAGCTACAGACATACACCGCCGAGACGATGACCCTGGATGTGGAAGAAGGCGAATTCCGCATCGACGATCCGCAAAGCCTCTGGGCCGGCAAGACTCTTTTCAGGCTCTACCAGGAAGCGCACACGCCCTGGGAATGGCACGCACCGATTTTCGAACGCGCGCGGGAACTGGGGCTGATCGCCTTTTCCACCCCCTTTGACGAAAGCGCGGTGGATTTTCTGGAAAGCCTGGATGTCCCGGCCTACAAGATCGCTTCTTTCGAGAATGCCGACTTGCCCCTCATCCGCAAGGTGGCCGCCACCGGCAAGCCCATGATCGTCTCCACCGGCATGGCGACGCTGGCGGAGCTGGATGAAGCAGTGCGTGCCGCGCGCACGGCGGGCTGCAAGGATCTCGTGCTGCTCAAGTGTACCAGTACCTATCCGGCCAGCCCGGAGAACACCAACCTGCTCGCCATCCCGCACATGCGCGAGCTGTTCGGCTGCGAGGTCGGCCTGTCAGACCACACGATGGGCATCGGCGTGGCGGTGGCGAGCGTTCCGCTCGGCGCCACGGTGATCGAAAAACACTTCACCCTTGCGCGTGCCGATGGCGGCGTGGACGCGACTTTTTCCATGGAGCCGCCGGAGATGCGGGCGCTGGTGACGGAAACGCAGCGTGCCTGGCAGGCGCTGGGCCGGGTTCATTATGGCCCCACGGCGGCAGAACAGGCATCGCTCGTGTTTCGCCGTTCGATCTATGTCAGCGAGGATATCCCGGCCGGCAGCATGCTGACCGCAGACAACATCCGCATCCTGCGGCCCGGCTTCGGCCTGGCGCCCAAATATTACGAAACCGTGCTCGGCAAGCGGGTAAACCGCGACCTGCGCCGCGGCACGCCCCTGACATGGGAAAGCATCGGATAAGCGACCAGCATGACGCCCCTACAGCAAGCCTACCTCAGCAAACTGCACGCGACGGCCCTGGCCAACTTGGAATTCTTCCGCCTCAACATGCCGGCGATCTACCAGCGTGTCACGCAGGCCAACCCCTTGCCCACCCTGGACATTTCCGACCAGGGGGATTTGAGCCTGCGCTACCCGGACGGGACCACCAGGCCCGTGGCACCTTGCCGGGTGGAGATGGAGGCGCGCTTTGCCGAGTTTTCCGACCCGCGCAGCCGGCCGCAACTGCTCGCTTTCCACGAGCTGCACGCGGTAGCCGAACAGCCCTCGCACGGTGACATGCAGCGCTATCACTACTCCAATATCGATGCGGAGTATCCCAACCGGGCACGCAGGCATTTCGTGCAGCATTACTCGACGGGCGAAGGGTTGTCTCCCTATCCCGTCTTCGGCAGTGAACAAAACATTCCCTTGCTGATCGTCCTGGGTAGCGGGGTTGGCAGCCATCTCGATCGCCTGGTGCTGGCGTATGAGGTGCAACACCTGGTTGTGATGGAAGCCGACGAGGATGCCTTCCGGGTGTCGCTATTTTTCCAGGATTACGTCCACCTCAGCCGGATTGCCATGGAAAAGGGCACCGACCTCGCCTTCATCGTTGGGCCGGACATCGAACATCTGGCGCGTGGTCTGATGGGGGTGCT
>JBBILG010000040.1:5241-14829 GCA_037445085.1 Methylobacillus sp. | reverse complement strand
CCTGTTCTTCCGCGGCCTGCAGCAGGCCTGGCGCCACCACCTGGGCAAGCTGTGGCGCGAGCGCGGCGTGACGCTGCCCGCGGGCGGCGACGCCGAGTCGCTGATCCGCGTGCCCGACGATGCGCTGTACTACGCCTGCCTGGGCTGCATCGAGGTGGGCGCGGGGGATGCCGCCGGCACCGGCCTGTACGCGGGACGCGAGAAGCTCGCCTGGTGGATCGACGAGGGGCAGTGGGAGGCCAAGGCCAAGGAAGGATCGCAGGGCCTGGTGCGCGACCCCGCCGACCTGGAGACCTTCATGCATTGCTACGGCGGCGAGCGCAGCAGCCTGCTCGCTGCGCCCGATCCGGCGCAGCGTGCCGCACCGGTGCTCATCGGCTGCGACTTCGGCAGCACCACGGCCAAGGCGGTGGTGCTGTCGGAGGCGCGCGAACTGCTGTTCTCCTGCTACACGCAGTCCAACGGCAACCCGATCGAGGACGCCAAGGGCCTGTTCCGGCAGATCCGCGGCGCCGGCTTCGAGCACATCGGCGCCCTGGCGATCACCGGCTACGGCAAGGATCTGCTGCGCGACATCGTCGGCGCCGACGAGGCGATCGTCGAGACGGTCGCGCACGCCAGCGCCGCGCTGCACTACTTCCCGGACGCCGACGTGATCTGCGACGTGGGCGGCTGCGACGTGAAGATCATGATCCTGCGCCAGGGCACGGTCTCCGACTTCCGCCTGAACTCGCAGTGCTCCTCGGGCAACGGCGCGTTCCTGCAGGGCGTGGCCGAGCGCTACGCGGTGCCGCTCGAGCAGTACGCCGAGCGCGCGTTCGAGGCGCGCTCGATCCCGGCGCTGGCGATGGGCTGCGGCGTGTTCCTGCAGTCGGACATCGTCAACCAGCAGCGCAAGGGCTGGTCGGCCGAGGAGATCATGGCCTCGCTCGCCGCGGTGCTGCCGCTGAACGTGTGGGTGTACGCGGGGCAGTTGCAGAACTTGGCGGCGGCCGGACGCAAGTTCGTGCTGCAGGGGGGCACGCACCGCAACCTGGCGGTGGTCAAGGCGCAGGTCGACTTCATCCGCGACAAGGTGCCGCAGGCCGAGATCGCCGTGCACCCGTACTCGGGCGAGGCCGGCGCGATCGGTGCGGCGCTCGTCGCCGGCGAGCGGCGCGATGCTGCGCGGCCGAGCCGCTTCCGCGGGTACGACGTGATCGAAGCGCTCGAACACACCAGCACCACCAACGAACACACCGTGTGCAAGTGGTGCGCGGTCAACTGCAAGCGCACCTTCATCGACGTGCGGCTGCCGCAGGCGGCCGGCCGGCCCTGGAGCCAGGTGCCGCTGGCCGCCGGCTGGGAGCGCGTGATCAGCGGCAACTCCTGCCCCAAGGGGCTGGTGGAGGATGCCAACGAGATGCGCACGGTCAAGGCCAAACTCGAGGAAGCCAAGGATGCCCATCCCAACATTGCCCAACTGGTTCGAGAAGGCGCCTTCCGTCGCGCGAAAGTTCTGGCCTAGCTCGCTCGGCGGCAAAGCCGCCGCGCCCACGCCGGCGGATGCGGACGCGATAGTCGCCCGGCGCGCGGCGCTGCGCATCGGCATCCCGCGCGTGCTCAACCTGTGGTCCACGCACCAGTTCTGGGTCGCGTTCTTCGAATCGCTCGGCATCGCGGCGCGCCAGCTCGAGTTCTCCGGCGACACCTCGGAGGAGCAGGCGCGCGAGCACGCCAAGGGCCGCGGCACGGTCGACTGCTGCTATCCGGTCAAGTGCATGTCGGGCCACTACGGCGAGCTGCTGGCGCTCAAAAAACACCACAAGATCGACATCCTGTTCTCGCCGATGCTGCACTCGGTGCCCTCCTACCTCGGCGGGCACGTGGCCGACTCGCTGACCTGCCCGCGCGTGATGGCCGGGCCCGAGAACATCAAGGCCGGCTTCCTCAAGGAAAAGGATGCCTTCGCCGAGGTCGGCGTGCGTTATGTCGCGCCGCTGGTCTCGCTGGCCGACCCTAAGATCGTGCCCAAACAGCTCTTCGAGGGGCTGCGCGAGGCGATCCCCGGTCTGACGCCGGAGCAGACGCGCACCGCGGTCGACCAGGGCTACCGCGCGCTGGAATTGTTCGCGCGCGCGCTGCGCGCCAAGGGGCGCGAGATCCTGCGCGAGTGCGCGCGCACCGGACGGCCGGCGCTGCTGGTGCTGGCGCGCCCCTATCACATGGACCCCGGCATCGGCCACGAGATCGAGGTCGATCTGCAGGCCTACGGCTATCCGGTGCTGTGGGCACAGTACCTGCCGACCGACGCCGACCTGCTCGACTGGATGTTCGGGCCGGACATCGCCGCCGGCCACATCAAGTCGGCGTACGACATCGCTGATGTCTGGCCGTCGTCCTACAGCGCCAACACCAACGAGATCCTGTGGGGCGCGAAGGTCGCCGCGCGCATGCCCTGGATCGCCTGCGTGGTGCGCCTGTCGAGCTACGAGTGCGGCATGGACCAGCCCACCTACACGCCGGTGCAGGCCATCGTCGAGTGCTCGGGGACGCTGTTCTTCTCGTTTCAGGATCTGGATTCGACCAAGCCCGCCGGCTCGGTGAAGATCCGGGTCGAGACCATCGCCCACTACCTGGAGCGCTACGGCGCGCAGATCATCGCCAAGAAGCTCGCCGCCAGCCCGCCCGACTGCCCGCTGCTCGCCGACTGACTCTCCCTGGAACCCATTTCAACCCGGATGATCCATTGGGGCGCGCGCAGGCCCGCAGGCCGCCCGATGGATGATCCGGGTTCAGCAGACTGGCGAGCGCAGTCAAATGGAGCGCGCCCGGAACACGCCGACACCGGAAAAACGCCGCAATGTGGTTTCAGTGCAGACTCACCCGCGCAACGGGCGATGCCGCAACTACCGTAGTCGCAGTACGGCAAAAAGCGGGGGCCGCGCAGGCCCGGGTCGGCAGGCACAGCGCCTGCCTTCGCCGGCGCGCTGCCGATCCCGGCGGGAACCGGCAGCGGATGAGCTATCTCGCGCAAATCGTCCTGCTCCTCGCCGTGGCGGTGGGGATCGTCGTTGCTTTCCAGCGCCTGCGCATCCCGTCCAGCCTGGGTATCTGCTGGTCGGCGTGATTCTCGGGCCGCATACCGCCGGACCCGCGGTGCACGTTCCGGAATTCAAGGTGCTGGCCGAATTCGGCGTGGTCTTCCTGCTCTTTTCCATCGGCCTCAACTACTCCCTGCCGCAGCTGCACGCCATGCGCCACCAGGTGTTCGGACTCGGCACGGCGCAGGTGGCGCTGAGCACGGCCGTGGTGGCCACGGTGCTCTGGCTCGCGGGGCTGGACGCCGCGGCCGCCATGCGGGATGAAACAGCAGGAATGACCTCGGAAACCGACACCGGGCACCGCCGATACCGGCTGGCAGAGCTGTTGGCCTTGCTGGACCAGAGCCGCGAGGCCATCCTCAGCCGCGACATGGCCGACCGCATCCGCTTCTGGAACAAGGGCGCGGAGCGCCTGTTCGGCTGGCGCGCGGAAGAAACCCTCGGTTGTTACGCGCCGGACCTGCTGCACCCTTCGCCCGAGGACTACGCCGCCGCGCGCGCCGCCCTGTTCGCGCAGGGCTGGTGGATCGGCGACCTGCAGAAATCGACGCGCAGCGGACAACGCCTGACCATCGAATCCGCTGGTTGCTGATCTGGGACGCCGCGGGCAGGCCGCGCTATCTGCTGGCGAGCGACGCCGACGTGACGGAGCTGCGCAAGGCCGAGGCGGAAAGGCGGATCGCCGCCACGGTGTTCGAGGCCACCGACAACGCCATCCTGGTCACCGATGACGGCGGCCGCATCCTTTCGGTCAATCGCGCCTTCTCCTCGCAAACCGGCCTGAAGGCAGCACAAGTCGTCGGCCAGCCGGTGGACGCGCTGGCTGCGGCGCGCACGGCAGGCTGGCTTGCCAGCGTGCGCGAGCACCTGGCACAGGGTCGCCACGTGAAGGCACACGGCTGGCTGCGGCGCGAGCCCGCCGGCGACTACCCGGTGTGGCTGTCGGCCTCGCCGGTCAAGCGGAACGGCGCCCGCCATGAGGTGTTCATCGTGGTGGACACCGGCGTGCAGCGGGCGCAGTCGGAACGCATCGACCGCCTGCTGCATTACGACCAGCAGACCAGACTGCCCAACCGCAACCTGTTCACCGACCGGCTCGCCGTGGCGCTGGAACACGCGCGGCGGCATGGAGAACGGCTGGCGGTGCTGCTGCTCGGCCTTGAGCGCATGGGGGAAATTAACGCGGCGCACGGGCACGAGACCGGCAACCAAGTAATCGTCGAAGCCGCCGCGCGCTTCCGGGCGGCCCCGCGCCAGGAAGAAACCCTGGCGCGGCTGGAAAGCGACGATTTCGCGCTGTTCGCAACGATCGACGGCAGCGCGGCGGCAGCAGCCATCGCCGTGCGCATCGGCCGTCTGGATTGCGCGGCCCGCGCCCGCCGCATCGTCGAGGCTGCCGGCCTCGCACCCGGGCTGTTCGAACTAGAAATCACCGAATCCGCCGCCCTGCAGCACTCGGAACAGACCGACCAGGCCATCCTGGCGCTGAAGGCGGCGGGTTTTGGACTGGCAGTGGACGACTTCGGCACCGGTTTTTCATCCCTCACCTACCTCCAGCGCTATCCGCTCGACAAGGTGAAGATCGACCTTTCCTTCGTGCGCGACATGCACCACGACGCCAGGGCCCGCGCCATCGTGCTGGCCACCCTGGCGATGGCGCGCGGCATCGGCATATGCGCGCTGGCCGAAGGGGTGGAAACCGAGGAACAGCTCGCCAGCCTGCGCGAACTGGGCTGCGACCTGGGGCAGGGGCTACCGCTTCGACCGCCCCCGCCGGCCGCCCGCTTCGCCAAAAAATGGCTGAAACCTGCCAGCGCACACCCCGGCTGAGTCAACCAGAAACCAGGCGGAAACCACAAAGGGCGCAGGGTCCCGTTCGTGCCCCGAACGGGCGCAAAGAATCCCCGCCCCCCGTTCGTCCCGAGTAGGCGCGCAGCGCCATATCGAGGGAAGCAGGCGCGCAAGCGCCGTCACGGCAAGGCGACGCGTGCTGCGCGCCCTGGCGGCTGGACGGCGGTTTACAGCATCAATCCTCGTATTCGGTGCACCGGGCGTTGCTGCCGCGCACCCTGTCGGCGGGATATTTGCGCGCGTTGATGTCCATCTTGGCGTGTGCGGCGGCGATGAGGTCGATGTCCAGCACATCACTCAGACGCAGCAGATAGATGAAGGTATCGGCGATCTCCTGCGCCACCTGCTCGCGCTTTTCCGCCGGCACTTCGAAGCTCTGCGGCTCGGTGAGCCACTGGAAGTGCTCGACCAGTTCCGCCGCCTCCACGATCATGGCCATGGCGAGGTTCTTGGGCGAGTGGAACTGCTCCCAGTCGCGCTCGCGCACGAAAGCCCGCAGGCGCTCGCGCAGCGCATCCAGCCGGTCCGGATTCTCCCCTTCCCCCTTCACCCTTCGCCCCTCCCTGCCCCGCGGTTGCTGCCCGCCACCATCCTGAACTCGAACAACCGGCACTCCAGCGCGCCATTGTAGAGCGGCGTCCTGCGCGCCGGCGCCAGCCGCATCAGCCTGGGCAGGCGCAGGTCGGCGGTGAGGAAACAGGCAGTCCAGCCGGCGAAGTTTTTCTTCAGCACTTCGCCGATCTTCGGATACAGTGCGGCCAGTTGCGCCTGTTCGCCGACGCGCACGCCATAGGGCGGGTTGGCCACCAGCACGCCCTGCGGCGCCGGCGCCCGGGCGTCCAGGATGTCGCGCTGGGCGAGCCACACCGCTTCCAGCAAGCCGGCTTCGTCCAGGTTACGGCTCGCCGCGGACAGCGCGTCGCGGTCGCTGTCGCTGCCGTAGAGGTGGGCGAACTCCACCGGCCTGCGGCGCGCCTCGGCCTCGCCGCGCAGACGGTGCCAGGTGCCGCTCCGGAAGTTCTTCAGCTTCTCGAAGCCGAAATGCCGCCCCAGGCCAGGCGCGATCTTCAGCGCCATCATCGCCGCTTCCAGCAAAAAGGTGCCGCTGCCGCACATGGGGTCGAGCAGCGGCGTGCCCGGCCGCCAGCCGGAAAGCTTGAGGATGCCGGCTGCCAGGTTTTCGCGCAGCGGCGCCTCCACGCTGGCGCGACGCAGGCCGCGGATGAACAGCGCCTCGCCCGAGGTATCGAGGTAGTAGCGGTAGCCATCGGCGCCAAGAAAGGCGTGGATGCGCACGTCCGGCCGCCTGGTTTCGACATCGGGCCGGCTGCCGGCCGTTTCGCGGAAGCGGTCGCATACCGCGTCCTTGATCCTGAGGGTGACGAACTCCAGGCTTTTCAGCGGGCAGCGCACCGCGGTGACCTTGACCATGAAAGTCTGCCCGACATCGAACCAGCGCGGCCAGGCAAGCGCCCTGGCGGCCTGGTAGAGCTCCTCTTCGCTGCGGTAGCGGCCTTCTCCCACCTGCCAGAGGATGCGCGTGGCGATGCGGGATTCCAGGTTGGCGCGGTAGCACAGCGGCAGGTCGCCAGCGAAGCCGACCCCGCCGTCGGTGGGGGTGAAGCCCTGGGCGCCCAGGGCCGCCAGTTCCTCGGCCAGCACGCCTTCCAGGCCGCGTGGACAGGTGGCGAAGAATCGCTGGCTGGCGCTCATGGTGCTCTTTCCGGTATGCCGCGTGTCATGTCATGTCCGCCACTCACAGCAGGATGCGGTGGGTGCTGTGCAGGTTGGCATCGCGCAGGCGGCCAACGAATTCGAGAAATTCGACGGGATAGGCGTCTTCCAGGCGGCGCGCGCGTTCACGCAGGGTTTCCCAGCGCAGGTCGGCCGGCACGCGCCCGAAGGCCAGCACCACGATGTTGCCGGGGCGCCCGGTGGGCATCACCAGCACGCGGCCGCCGAAGCTCTGCTCGATACGCTGCAGATAGACATCGAAATTGCGGTCGCTGCCCCACAGGTTGGCCACCAGCATGCCCTCTTCCGTGAGGGCGTCGGCGCAACGGTCGTAGAAATCCTGCGAACACAGTTCCGAGGCAAGGCCGTCGCGGGCATAGGCATCCAGCATGAGCACGTCGGTCGCCGCCGGATGCTCGCGCACATAGGCGGCGCCGTCGCTTTCCACCACCCGCAGGCGGTCGTCGTCCGGCGGCAGCAGGAAATGGCCGCGCGCCACCTCGATGACGCGCGGGTTGATCTCCACCGCGGTGACATGCACTTGCCGGGGCAGATAATGCCGGACGAACTTGGGAATGGAGCCGCCGCCCAGGCCGATGAGCAGCAACCTGCGCGCCTGCGGCCGGAACAGCAGGTAGCACATCATGCCGCGCGTGTAGGCGAGCACCAGATCGTGGGGCGCCCGGATGCGCATGGAACTCTGGATGACGCTGTTGCCCAGGTGCAGCGAACGCACGCCGTCGATTTCGCTCACCTCGACACCGTCGCCGCCGGCACGATCGACACGGCGGCCGATTCCCGTTCTGCCGAGACGGAACATCAGTCGAGCCGCTCCCTGAACCGGCATTCCAGCTCCATCAGCAGCGGGTCGATGCGGCGGATTTCCAGGCGCACGCGGCTGCCCGGCGGAAGTTCCGGCAGGCTGGGCACCCTGGCGACGTAGGGCATGCCGTCGAGCCGCACCAGGTTTTCCCGCCACACCGTGGCGGCGATGTCCTGCAGGTTTTCCTGGATGAGATAGTGCAGGCACCAGTAGCGCTCCATGCGCGTCTGGAACTCGCCATAGGCGTTGTAGGCGAGGTCGAAGTCGCGCATGGTGGCGGCGAGCGCGTCGCTGCCCTTGCCGTAGGCGGGTTCGCTGCCCCGCAGCAGCGCCAGCATCTGGCGCTGGTTGATGAGGTCCACAGCACGGCGCAACGGCGAGGTGCTCCAGGCATACTGGGCCACCCCCAGCCCCTGGTGCGGCTCCGGCTGCAGGGTCAGATACACCTTGCCGCCCGCCTGCGCGCGGTAGATGGCGGGAATGCCGCGCTCGGCGAGCAGGCCGCCCCAGTGCGCGTTGGCATGGATCATCAGTTCCGCCACCAGTTTGTCCATGGGCGCGCCGCGCCTGCGCTCGACGATGCGCACGCGGCCGTGCTCCACGTAGAAGCTGTAGTCCACCTGCGGCGCGCGCTCCGGGTCGTGCTTGCCGCGCGCCTTCTCCTGCGCCACCGCCAGCCGGTGCAGCAGGTGGAGCTCGCGCCAGTAGGGATGGCCACTGGGCATCGCCCAGTTGCCCTCGTTGAAGTGCGGCTCCAGTTCGTCGTGGCGCAGGTTGTCGGCGATTTTCACCGCTTCGGCCTTGCTGTGCGTATCGACGATGGCAAGCTCGGGCGTGAGCTCCAGATACAGCGACAGCGCCGGCCGCCACTCGCCCGCGTGCAGGCTGAACGGCTGCACCGCAGCCTCCGGCAGCATGGTGATCTTGTTGCCGGGCATGTACACGGTGGACAGCCGGCGCATGGCGATGGCGTCGAGCGATGACGCGACGGGAATGCCCAGCGCCGGCGCGGCGATGTGGATGCCGACACGGGTATTGCCGTTGGGCAGCGCCAGTACAGAAAAGGCGTCGTCGATCTCGGTGGTGGCCGCGTCGTCGATGCTGAAGGCGGACGCCTCGGCGTGGTCCAGGCTGTCCGGCAGGGCGATGTCCGGGTGATGATCGAAATGCACGCCGGCGGGGAAATGCTCGCGCAGGAAGGCGCCGAAGTGGTAATCGTGGGCAGACGCGATGCCGCCGCAGGCTTCCAGCAGCTTGAGGTGGGTGAGGCCGGTTTCCGCGGCGGCCTGGTCCAGCGCCTTCCATTCCAGCGCGTTCTTGTCCGGCTCGTAAAGCAGCATGTCCAGCTTGCCGCCGAAATCGGCAGGCAGCCGGTGCGCCTTGAGCTGTTCCACGTACTCGGCCAGCTTTTCCGCCTGCAGGCGCTTTCTTTCCTGCGCGGCCAGCGCCGCCTTGAGGTTGTCTTGCGGCGCCGCCTTGTAACGGCCCTTGCCCTTGCGATAAAAATACATGGGCGCCGCATGCAGGCGGATGGTGGTGGCGGCCGCCTGCACTGGCGTGGGTTGGTGCCCGTAATAGGCGGCCGCCAGTTCCTCGAAGCCGAACTCGGCCTCGCCGCAGCACTGCCAGAGGAAATCGGCATCCAGCGTTTCCGCTTCGGCCTGCGCCTGCTCCATGAAGCCGGCCAGCGCGCCCTCGAACCGGAGCAGCACGCCGGTCGCCTTGATCTTGGAGCGCTTGCCGGAAAGCGCCTCCACCTGCAGCGAGCCGGGGTTTTCGGCCATGACGGCAGCGACCTTGAAGCTGCCTTCTTCTTCGTACAATACGTTCAAAATCCGATATCCATGCCAAGAACCCATTTCATTAGGAAAGCGCTGAACAAGCCTGCATTCAGCGCCTCAAATTGATCCCTGCGCTGACCGGCGCCGGATTTTCATCCCAATCCGACCTCGCACAGCGGTTTTTCCTGCGAACATCGCCGCATCACCGTAACCGAAAACCGGACCGTTGTTTCATGGCGGCTCGGACCGGGCGCTGGCTCATGCGCAATTCTACCGAACAGCGGGCTTGTTCAGGGATTCCCGGCATGGCCGGTTT
>JBBILG010000040.1:0-5215 GCA_037445085.1 Methylobacillus sp. | reverse complement strand
GCCTCCTCCGGGATCCATGCCACAGCCTGCCGCCGATATCCTCTCCCGCTTTCACCGCAGCCTGTGGCTGGCGGGGGCTGCACTCGTGCTCTACGGGTTCAGCTTGACCGCTTACGTGAACGCGGAAAAGCGCATCGAGCAGGCCCACGAGCGCCGCCTGTACGCGTACCAGCTTGCCGTCGAGCTGCGCGTGTCGTCCTACGAGCTCACGCGCATGGCGCGCAGCTACGTGGTTACCGGCGATCCCGCATACAAACACCGCCATCAGGAAATCCTCGACATCCGCGACGGCAGGGCGCCGCGCCGGGGCACCCTCGGCACGGGCCACGTGACCACGCCGCAAGAGCCCGGCAGCCAGCCCCCGGCGGGCGGGCCGTGCCCCTGCTGGAGCTGATGCGGCAGGCCGGCTTCACCGAGCGCGGATTCGCCCTGCTGGCGGAGGCCAAGGCCGAGTCGGACGCGCTCGCCAGCACCGAGCGCGCCGCCATGCGCTGGTCGGAATCCGCCCGGCCTCTGGATGCGCGCCAGCAGGCGAACCTGATGCTGCACGACGCCGCCTATCAGGCAGCCAGTGCCGGGATCGTGCAGCGCATCGGCACTTTCATGCAGGAAAGGGACAGGCACGCGCAGGCCGAGGTGCACGCGGCCAAGCGCACGGCGCGGCTGATGTTTGGCCTGCAAGTTGCCTTCACCCTGCTGCTGTTCTGGACGGTGTGGCGCTCCTACGGGGCATCGCAAAGAATACTCGGCACGACGCCGGATGCCTTGCACGCCTGCATCGCGCGCATCGGCGAGGGGGATTTTGGCACGCCCATCGCGGTGCCGGCGGGGCGGGCACATAGCGTGCTGGCCTGGCTGGAGCAGACGCGGGGAGCCCTGGCACGCCTCGATGCGCAGCACCGCGGGACGGAAGCCAGAAACCGGCGCCTGATGCAGCTCTACACCGCGCTCAGCCAGTGCAACCAGGCCATCGTGCGCGCGGCCGACGAAGCGGAGCTGTTCCCGCAAGTCTGCCGCAGTGCGGTGGTGTGCGGCGGCATGAAAATGGCGTGGATCGGCATGCTCGATGCGGAAACCGGCGCGCTCCACCCGGTCGCCTGGCATGGCGACGGCACCGACTACCTGCGCGGGCTGCAGATCTCGGTGCGTGCCGACAGCCCGTTTGGGCATGGCCCCACCGGCACGGCGATGCGCGAGGACCGGCCCTGCTGGTGCCAGGATTTCCAGAACGACCCGGCCACGGCGCCTTGGCGCGAGCGTGGCGCCCGCCACGCCTGGGGCGCCCTGGCAGCGCTGCCGCTGCACCGCGGCGGCAAGGTGGCCGGGGCGTTCAACCTGTATGCGGGCGAGGCCCACGCATTGGACTCTGACATGCAGGCGCTGCTCATCGAGATGGCGCTGGACATCGATTTCGCCCTGGAGGGTTTCGAGCGCGAGCGGCAACGCCAGCGGGCGGAAGGTCGCATCCAGTACCTCGCCCGCCATGACGCGCTCACCGGCCTGCCCAACCGCCTGCAACTGCAGGATCACGCCTGCTACGCCATCAGCCTGGCCAAGCGCTCCGGCGGCGGACTGGCAATGATGTTCCTCGACCTCGACCATTTCAAGCACATCAACGACACGCTGGGCCACGGCGTCGGCGACGCGCTGCTGGTCGAAATGGCACGGCGGCTGCGCGGCAGGCTGCGCGAGGAGGATATGGTGACGCGCCTGGGCGGCGACGAATTCATCCTGCTGTTGCCGGGCACGGATGCGCCGGGCGCCGCCCACGTGGCACATAAACTGCTGGCGGCGATCTCGCAGCCGTGCCGGATCGAACAGTACGACCTGACCGTGACGGCTTCCATCGGCATCGCGCTCTATCCCGGCGACGGCACCGATCTCGACAGCCTGTCGAGAAGCGCGGATGTCGCCATGTACCGGGCCAAGCAGGAAAACCGCAACGGCTACCGCTTCTTCACCGCCGAGATGCAGGCACGCTCCGCCCGCCACCTGCTGCTGGGAAACGCCCTGCGGCACGCGGTGGAGCGGGACCAGCTGGAGCTGCACTACCAGCCGCAGGTGGACCTCGCGGACGGGCGCATCGTCGGCGCCGAAGCCCTGCTGCGCTGGCGCCACCCGGAACTGGGCGCCGTCTCCCCCGCAGAATTCATCCCGATGGCCGAGGATACCGGGCTCATCCTGCCCATCGGCGCATGGGTGCTGCAGCAGGCGGCCATCCAGGCGAAATCCTGGCTGGACGGCGGCATCGGGCCGCTGGTCGTGGCGGTGAACCTTTCGGCGGTGCAGTTCCGCCACCCCGACCTGCCCGAACAAGTCGCCCGCATCCTCGACGAGGCCGGCCTGCCGCCGCAATGCCTGGAACTGGAACTGACCGAGGGCGTGGCGACCCATGATCCGCAGGCCGCCATCGCCATCATGGGCCGGCTACGCGAACTTGGCGTGCGCATGTCGCTGGACGATTTCGGCACCGGCTACTCGTCGCTCGGCTATCTCAAGAAATTCAAACTGTACAAGCTCAAGATCGACCGGTCCTTCGTGCGTGACCTGTGCACCGACCCGGAAGACATGGCCATCGTCAGCGCCATCATCGGCATGGCCGGCAACCTTGGCCTGAAAACCATCGCGGAAGGCGTGGAAACCGCCGAGCAGATGCAATTGCTGCGCGAAACGGGCTGCCACGAGGGCCAGGGTTATTTCTACAGCAAGCCGCTGCCCGCCGCCGGTTTCGCAGTGCTGGCCGCGGCCGGGCGCATGACAGGCCAAGTCGCCGGCGGGGGTCAGGGGCAAACCTGAACAGGCCCCTCGACATCATTCCGTGGCTGCCAGGGGCAGAACCCGGAGAACGGCCCCGGATTTGATCCGGGGGAGTTTCGAGCAAGCGCAGCGGCCATCCAAACCTTCATGGTTCACCGGATGCCGGATGACCGCTCCGCGGTTGGCCGCAAGCCCGCAACTTCCCTCAGGCCAGCACCGCGCGGTCGCGGCCGGCAGCCTTGGCCTGGTAGAGGCGCCGATCGGCCTCGCGGAACATCTGCGCGAGCTGGCCGCGGGCGGCTTCCACCCACACGCCGCCCAGGGAGAGCGTCACCACACCATGGCCGGAATTTTTCTCGTGTGGGATACCCAGCCCGCGTACTGCGCCAAGGATGGTCTCGGCGAGCCGCGCACACGCCTCGGCCGTGCCCCCCCGGCAGCACCACCACGAATTCCTCGCCACCGTAACGGGCGGGAAAGGCGCCGCGGGTCAGGCCGGTCCGGTTGGCCGCATGCACCGCCCCGGCCATCGCGCCCGCCACGCTGCGCAGGCACTCGTCGCCGGCATGGTGGCCGTAGCGGTCGTTGAATTTCTTGAAGTTGTCGATATCCAGCATGTACAGGCCAAACGGCTGGCCGGTGCGCACCGCCTCGGCCCAGGCCGCATCCAGCAGCAGATCCATCTGGCGGCGGTTGTAGAGGCCGGTCAGGCCGTCGTGGGTCGCCAGCTCCTGCAACTGGCGGTTGGCGCGGATGAGCTGCTGGCGCATGGCGGCGATACGCGCCAGGGCCTTCATCTTGGCCTGCAACACCGGTTCGGGAACGGTCTTGGGGATGAAATCGTCGCCGCCGGCCTCGATGGCCGCAATCAGGTTCTCCACGGTATCGGTGGCCGTGAGAAACAGGATGGGCGTCCACGCCCACTGCTGCGTCGCCTCGATGGCCCGGATGCGGCTGGCCGCTCCGAAACCGTCCACCTCGGGCATGGTGATGTCCATCAGGATGAGGTCGGGGGCCGCGCTGCGGAACAGCTCGACCGCCACCCGCCCGTTCTCGGCGAGGATCACCTCGTGCCCGAAACTTTGCAGGCGGGCCGCCATCAGCGCCGCCACCGCACGCACGTCTTCTGCCAGGAGGATTTTCATGGTCTTTGGACTGGGGTCAGCCCTGAAAAAATTCGTCGCACCCGATCACGCTCGCGCCGAAGCCGCCATTGCGCATGGACCCTCCGTGCATCCGGTCACAGGAAACGCGCCATCCGGCTACCGCATGGTGACTACCCAGTTTGTTCAGCAGTGCAATCGCTCCATTTCAACCCCGATTATCCATAGGGACGCGCGATGCTGGCGGTCGCAGGCCCGCAGGCCGCCTGATGGATATCCGGGTTCAATGCTTACCAGCAAAAGCCGAGATCACATCCTGGCCGGAGTGCCCAACAGAGCCCGTCTGCTCATGAGACCCGCCCTTTTTCCGGTGGATGGCGCCCCCGGCACGAATCGAACGTGCGACCCTCCCCTTAGGAGGGGGATGCTCTATCCACTGAGCTACGGGGGCGAAGCGGCAATTTTAGCTTAAAATGGCCCGGATGACAGACATTGCCCCGGAGGTGATCGCGTGAAGACACTGGCATTGCTGGCGCTGGCCGTGCTGGCCCTGGTGCTGCTGGTCGGCCGCAGCGCGCGTGCCGACGCTCCCAGGGTCGGCCAGCCGGCGCCGGCGTTCGCCCTGCAGGATCAGGCCGGCAAGCGGCATGCCCTGTCGGACTATGCCGGGAAGTGGCTGGTCTTGTATTTCTATCCCAAAAACGACACGCCGGGCTGCACGCGGCAGGCGTGCAATTTCCGCGACGACCTGTTCCAACTGGAAAAGCTGGGGGCCAGAGTGGTCGGGGTCAGCGTGGACGATTCCGCCTCGCACGCCAGGTTCGCGCAGAAATACAACCTGCCCTTCCCGCTGCTGGCGGACAGGGATGGCACGGTGGCGAAGCGCTACGGCGCGCTCACCGACCTTGGCCTGGTGCGCTTCGCCAAGCGCCATACCTTCCTCATCGATCCGCAGGGGCTGATCGCCAGGGTCTATCTCAGCGTGGACACCTCGCGCCACTCGCAGGAAATCATCGACGACCTGCGCGCGCTGACCGGACAGCCCCGGCCATGAGCCGTCCCGAACAGCCGTCCGCCTGGCGCAAGGGCGCGGTCAACGTCCTGGATCACGTGCTGCTTGGCGCGGCCGACGAGGATTTTCCCGCGTTGTCCGGCACCATCAGCGAAATCAACCGCATCGTCGCCAGCGAATCGGAAAGCGCGCACAAACCGACCCAGGCCATCCTGCAGGATTTCGCCCTCACCGACAAGCTGTTGCGCCTGGTGAACACGGCTTCCTACGGCCAGTTAGCCCGACAAGGTGAGCTTGCCCCTGTTTTTCGAGTACCCAGTGCAGCCTCCTCAGCCGCCAATTT
>JBBILG010000039.1:0-14916 GCA_037445085.1 Methylobacillus sp. | reverse complement strand
TTCAACCGGTCAGCCTTAGCTTAGCCGACTGTCCGAAAAAACGTGACCGCCGCAGTTTCCGGTGCTGCTGTGGATGTACGTTCGCCTGGCGCGGCGCGAGGAGCGCGAGGCGGAGAATGCCTTCGGCGACACCTACCGCCGCTATGCGGCGGCGACGCCCGCGTTCTTCCCGCGGTTGCGCCGGCAAAAAGCGGGAAGCTAACCCGGATCTTTCATCAGAATGAGGTCGGCACAGCCTTGAATCCCGCATAAAATCAGCGTGCGAAGAAGATCTTGTGGGGGCTGTGCCGATGCCAAAGTGTACCGCTGATCAGATGGATTTTGGGCGTCTCGGACGCCGGGTGATCGAAGCCAATTTCGGGCTCTTCGACGGTTTGCATCTGCGGGCGCGAGGCCCTCACCGCCCTTCTCCCGGAGGGGGAGGGGAGATACGGCGCTCGCGCGCCTACTTCTCCTTCGACAATCTCAGGACAGGCTCCTTCGACCGGGCTCGGGAGCGCGATCGAAGCATGAATTTTCTTTCCGCTTCGGTCGCGCTCATATCCAGCCCTTGTCCAGTTGATTCCAGAATACCCCAAATGGGGTAGAAAGAGCATTGAAATCCAGATTTTTGTCAAACGCTTAGCCGATTTTGTATGTTTTTCGCAACACCTCTGGGTGAGGCCGTTGGATAGTAACGAACATCAATTGCCAAAGTGCCGGCAGTGGCATAAATTAACACGAGGTCTGCATGGATAGTAACCTGACGAATCAACAAACAAGGGGTCATGATGAAATTCAAACGTTCCGTTCTGTTCTGTGCCGTGGCTGGCGCCATGCTGGCTGCAGGGGGGCAGTCCGCCATGGCGCAAACGCTTGCCGAGGCGGTGGAGACCACCGTCCGCACCAACCCGGATGTGCTGGTCAGCGCCAATCGCCGGCTGGCCGTCGACCAGGAAATCAACCAGGCGCGCGGCGGTTATCGTCCCAAGATCGATCTTTCCGCCGGCTGGGGGTGGGAGTGGAGCGAGAACACTTCCACGCGACCGGGCAGCGATAGTCTTAACCGCGCCGAGTCCGCGCTGACGCTGACGCAGATGCTGTACGACGGCTTTGGCACCCGCAGCGAGGTGGAGCGCCACACCGCGCGTTCGCAATCGGCGGCGCACAAGGTGGCCGGCACTTCGGAGGAAATCGGCCTGCGTGCCGTGGAAGCCTATCTCGACGTGGTGCGCCGGCAGGAGCAGCGCAACCTGACCGCGGACAACCTGGCCGCGCACGAGCGCGTCTTTGAGCAGATCAAGCTGCGCGCCGATGCCGGAGTCGGCCGCAGGGCCGATCTGGAGCAGGCGCAGGCGCGTCTTTCCCTGGCGCAGGCGAACCTCGCTTCCGCCGAAGCCAACCTGCGCGAGGCCGTGATCCAGTTCCAGCGCGTGGTCGGCGAGGAGCCCGCCGGGCTGGAGCGTCCGGCCGACCCTGCCGGCGCGCCGGCTTCCCTGGAGGAGGCCATCAGCGTGGCCACCAGTAACCACCCGCTGCTGCGTTCCGCCGAGGCCGACATCGAGGCCACCCGCGCGCAGACCCGTGCCGGGGAATCGCTGCTACGTCCGCGCGTGGACCTGGAGCTGGGCACCAGTTGGAACAACAACCTCGATGGCGTGGATTACAAGAACAACGATGCCTATGCCATGCTACGCTTCCGCTACAACCTGTATCGCGGCGGCACGGACGAGGCGCGCGTGGCCCAGCGCCGCATCGAGACGCAGGAGGCGATCGAGGTGATGAACCGCACCCGCCGCCAGGTGGAGGAGAGCACCCGGCTTTCCTGGAACGCGCTGATGACTTCAGCGGACCGTCTGCCCAAGCTGAAGGCGCACGCCGATGCCGCCGAGCAGACCCGCGATGCCTATGCCAAGCAGTTCAGCATCGGCCAGCGCACCCTGCTGGACCTGCTGGATTCGGAGAACGAGCTTTATACCGCCCGTGCCAACCATATCGACGGCCAGTTTGTCGAAATGTTTGCGCGTTACCGCCTGCTGGCCGACATGGGCCAGTTGATCGGCGCGCTGGGCGTGGCGCCGCGTCAAGAGGCCGTCGCCAACGGCATTGCGGTGCCGGCATCCAAGGCCCAGCCGGCCGCGACCGAGGCGCCGGCGACGACCAACTAGCCCGCCGCCGTTGCCCTGCGGCTGCGGAACAGGCAGTACCCGCTTGTCGGGTGGCGCTGGCGCCGATATTGCGTTCGCATGACAAAAAAGGCAGGATGGCATCCTGCCTTTTTTGTCGCCTGCGCATGCCTGTTGCCGCGATTCGCCCGATTGCCGGAAGTGACTGGATGACGCCATGACTGCCATGCTGCGCAGGCTGCTGCTCGCCGTCATCCTGCTGGCCCCGGCGGCCGTCACGGTGGGCGACAGCTTCCAGGTCGCGTTCACCGAGCAGCAGATGGCCGCCGTGGAGCGCAGGTACGGCGAGCAGGCGCGCAAGCGGGTGACGGCCTGGGCGGCGCTGATCGCGGAGGGCCGCAACAAAGCGGAAGAAGAGCAGTTGCGCCTGGCCAACGATTTCTTCAACCCGATCCCTTTCGTGCCGGACATGCAACACTGGAGCAGGAACGACTACTGGGCCACGCCCATGGAACTGCTGGGCACCGGCGGCGGCGACTGCGAGGATTATTCCATCGCCAAGTATTTCACCCTGCTGGCGATGGGCATGGACAGCGACAAGCTGAAGATCACCTATGTCAAGGCGCGCGGCTACGGGCTGATCAACGCGGCGCACATGGTGCTGGCCTATTACCCCACGCCCAGCGCCATCCCGCTGGTGCTGGACAATCTGGATGGCGAGATCAAGACCGCCGACAGGCGCCAGGATCTGACACCGGTTTACAGCTTCAACGGCGACGGCCTGTGGCTGGCGCGCGGACGCGGCGAGGGCAAGCGCGTGGACGGGGGCAACCGCATTTCGCTGTGGCGCGACATGATGGCGCGCATGGGCAGGGAAATTTGACCGGCGGTGGGGCCGGTACGCATTATGACAATATCACGCTAAAGGAAAACCGTCATGACACTCCTCAGGCAGCTCGTCATCGTCATCGTGGTGCTGTTCGTCATGCTGTTCGCCGGGACTCTGCTGCTCAGCATCGGCAACACGCGGGATTACCTCAACGACCAGTTGCGCACCATCTCGCAGGATACCGCCACCTCGCTGGGCATGATGCTCTCCGTGCCGCTGGCGGAAAACGACGCCGTCGTCGTCGACCGTCTGGTGAGCGCGGTATCCGATAGCGGCTACTATCGCGAGGTGGTGGTGAGCGACGTCGATGGGCGGCCGCTGGTGGAGCGTCGCCAGGAGGTCAGGCTGGGGGATGTGCCGCAGTGGTTCGTCGATTGTGTGCCGCTGGAGACGCCGGTGGGTGAGGCGCTGGTCATGGCCGGCTGGCAGCAGGCGGGCACGGTGCGCGTGGTGGCCAACCCCGGTTATGCCTATGCCTCGCTGTGGGCGAGCGCGGTGCAGTCCTTCTGGTGGTTTCTGGCGGCCTCGGTGGCGACCTTTCTGTTCGGGCTGCTGGCGCTGCATGTCATCCTGCGTCCGCTGCGCGCGGTGGAGGCACAGGCACGTGCCATCTGCGACCGCGAGTACCCGGTGCAGAAAAAGCTGCCGTGGACGCTGGAGCTGCGCAGCGTGGTGGAGGCCATGAACCGCATGACCAGCAAGGTGCGCGAGATGTTCGAGGAGCAGGCGGCGGCCATCGACCGTCTGCGCGAGGGGAACTACCGCGACCCCGTCACCGGTCTGGCCAACCGCGCCTTCTTCGACATGCAGGTGCGCGAGATGTCCAAGAACACCGACGAGGTGGTGAGCGGCGCGCTGCTGCTGCTGGAAATCCGGGATTTCAAGGTCTACAACGAGCACCGCGGCTTCCGGGCGGGTGACGAGCTGCTGCGCAACATGGCGGGCCTGCTCAGCGCGGTGAGCCGCAGCCACGAGGCCATCGACAGCTTCAGTGCGCGCTTGGGCGGCGCCAACTTCGCCGTCATGCTGAAGAACGTCGGCCGGGATGAGGCCATGGGATACGCGCAGGTGATTGCGCACGCCCTGCCCCGCTTCCGCGAGCGGGGCTTTACCGACAACGAGGAAGTCGGCCACATCGGCGTGGCACTCTACCACGGCCAGCCTGCCGGCGAGCTGCTGGCGGCGGCCGACGTGGCGCTGCGTGCGGCGCAAACCATGGGGCCCAACGCCGTGCATTTCCAGGAAACGCCCGTGCGTGATGCCTACAGCGAAAAGAGCGCGACCGAATGGCGCAGCGCCCTGCAGCAGGCGCTGGCGGAAAATCGCTTCCGCCTGCACCTACAGCCGGTCAGGGGGGTGCATGGCAATCTGCTGCATCTGGAGGCGCTGTTGCGCTTGGAAAACCCGGACGGCTCGCTAATCCCGGCTGGCATCTTCGTACCCATGGCCAAGCGGCTGGGCATTCTGCGCGCGCTCGACGAGGTGACGGTGCGGGCCGCGCTGCGCGAACTCGGACACGGCGGACACGGTGATGTGCCGCTGGCGGTCAACTTGTTCCCCGCCAGCGTGCAGGATGCAGGCTTCATCGACTGGCTGTGCGGGCAGATGGCGCAGCACCCGGCGCTGGCACAGCGGTTGCGCTTCGAGGTAGCCGAATACGGCGTGGTGGAGAACCTGGCGGCGCTGCGCGATTTCATCCAGCGCGTCGCGGCCGGCGGGGCGCGGATGGGACTGGACCATTTCGGCCGCGGTTTCGCCTCGTTCGGCTATCTTGGCACCCTCAAGCTGGATTACCTCAAGATCGACGGCAGTTACATCCGTGGCATCGACCACGGCAAGGACAACCAGTTTTTTGTCGAATCGATTGTGCAAATCGCACACGGCCTGGATATCCAGGTGATCGCCGAATCGGTGGAAACCGAGGCGGAAATGGCGGTGCTCAGGACCCTGCGCGTGGACGGCATGCAGGGCTACGCCATCGGCCGGCCAGCGTAGTAGGGGCAAAACGGCTGCTCCCAACACCGGCCGCCGACAGTCTCAGCGTTCGCGCATGGCCTCGTAGCGGGCCTTGAGCACGGGCTTGAGCAGGTAGTCCATCACCGTTTTCTTGCCGGTGCGGATGTGTACCGTGGCGAGCATGCCGGGGATGATGGGCAGCACCCTGTTGCTGTTGGTGAAGGTGCTGGTCTTGGTGCGCACCTGGACCAGATAGTAGCTTTCGGTGCGGCCGCCCTTTTCTTCGGTGATGGTGTCGGCGCTGATGTTTTCCACCACCGCTTCCAGCCCGCCGTAGATGGAGAAATCGTAGGCGGAGAGCTTGACCGTGGCTTCCTGCCCCGGGTGGATGAAACCGACGTCCTTGGGGCTGATCTTGGTCTCGATGAGCAGGGTGTCTTCCAGCGGCACGATCTCCATGATCTCCATGCCGGGCTGGATGACGCCGCCTATGGTGGCGATCTTGATCTGCTTGATCACCCCGTCCACCGGCGAGCGCACCGAGGTGCGGGCGAGACGGTCCTCGGCAGCCACGGCGGTCGCCGAGATGCCGGCCAGTTCGGCGGCGGCCAGATTCGCCTCGATGGCCGCATCGGCACGGAACTTGGCCCAGGCGGCGTCGATTTTGGCCTGGATTTCATTGGCCGCCTGTTCCAGGCGCGGGATGGAAAGCCGGGTGGCATCCATCTGACCCTTGATGTCGCTCAACTGGCGCTCCAGGCGCAGGATCTCCACTTCGGACATGACGCCCTGCCGGGCCAGCGGGCGGCTCATGTCGAGTTCGCGCTCGATCAGGCGATGGTTTTCCTCCAGTTGCACCAGCCTGGCCTTGGTCTCCTGCAACTCCTGGGCGCGCTGGGATGCCTGCTTGCGCAGCACGCTCGTCGAGGTTTCCATCTCGCGCTGGCGCGATTGATGGAGCGCCAGTTCGTCCGCCGCCAGGCGCGGATTGGCCTTGACCAGTTCCGGCGACAACTGGAACGGCCGGCCGTAGGCTTCGGCGTTGAGGCGGGCCACCTTGGTTTGCAAGGCTTCGTACTTGGCCCTGGTTTCGCCGAGCGAGGCGGCGAAGCGGGTCTCGTCCAGGCGCAGCACGACATCACCCTTGCGCACCAGGTCGCCCACCCTGACCGGAATTTCGGCGACGATGCCGCCTTCCAGGTTCTGGATCACCTGCACCTGGCGGGAGGGGATGACCTTGCCTTCGCCCACCGTCACCTCGTCGATTTCGGCGTTGTAGGCCCACAGCAGGGCGGCGATGAGGAAGGTGACGAAGCCGAACAGGATGTAGGAGCCGAAACGCGGCGCGGTCTGGAACAGTGCCGCGGTGCTGTCCGGCATCAGTTCGATGTCGTCCTGGCGGGATTTTTCCTTCATGGGTTTTTTCATGTCTGGCTTCTCGCGTTCACGTCAGCTTTTCGCGACGTGGATCTTTCCACTCGACAGGGCTTCCAGCACCTGCTCCTTGGGGCCGTCGGCAATCAGGCGGCCGCCGTCCATGACGATGAGCCGGTCGACCAGGCTCAGCATGGAGGCGCGATGGGTGACCAGCAGCAGGGTACGGCCAGCGAGGTGCTGTGACAGGCGGGCCTTGAGATTTTCCTCGGAGCGATTGTCGAGCGAATTGCTGGGTTCGTCCAGCAGTAGCATGACCGGGTCCAGCAGCAGCGCGCGCGCGATGGCGATGGACTGGCGCTGGCCGCCGGAGAGCCCTTCGCCGCGCTCGCCCACCGGCATGTCGAAACCCAGCGGATGGCGGTTGACGAATTCGGCCACGCCGGCGATCTCGGCGGCGCGCAGCATGGCGCTGTCGTCCACGTAGGGGGCCCCGTAGGTGATGTTGTCGCGCACGCTGCCGAAGAACAGCATGCAGTCCTGCGGCACGTAGGCCACGTTGCGGCGCAGGTCGGCAGGGTCGATCTGCTGCAGGTCGACCCCGTCCATCCATACCGAGCCGCTGGAGGGCTGGTAGAGCCCGAGAATGAGTTTTTCGATGGTGGTCTTGCCCGAGCCGATGCGGCCGATGATGCCGACGCGTTCGCCCGGCCGGATGCGGAAGGAAACGTTCTGCAGTGCCGCCACCTGCTGACCGGGGTAGCTGAAGCCGACGTCCTTGAACTCGATGGCGCCCTCGAAGCGGGGGCGGTGCACGTAGCTCTTGCCGGATTCGCGTTCCACCGGCAGGTGCATCATGCGGTTGATGTTGTCGAGCGCGGCGCGTGCGTGATGGTAGCGCGTCAGCAGGCCGGCCACCTGGCCGAGCGGGGCCAGCGTGCGCCCGGCGAGGATGGTGCAGGCGACCAGTGCGCCCACGGTCATCTCGCGCTCGCCGATCAGATAGACGCCGACGATGATCACCGCGATGGTGGCGAGCTGCTGCACGAAGGTGGCCAGATTGACGTTGGCCGCTGACAGCAGGCGCGCCTTCAATCCGAGCTGGCCGAGCTGGCCGACGAGCTGTTCCCAGCGGCGCTGCATCGGGCCTTCGGCGCCGATGGCCTTGACCGTTTCCAGTCCGGTCAGGCTCTCGATCAGGGTGGCCTGGCGCTGCGAGGCGGTGCGGAAGGTCTCGTTGACCACCCTGGCGAGTGGACGCTGGATGGCGAGCGACACCAGCAGGATGAGCGGGATGGCCACCAGCAACGGGATCACGGCGGCGCCGCCCAGCCACCAGACCAGGGCGAGGAACAGGACCACGAAAGGCAGATCGACCAGGGTGATGATGCGGAAGGATTCGAATTCCTGCAGGTTGTTGGCGAAGGCGCCCACCGAGAGCGGGCGGGCTTCCATGCGGATGCCCATGACCTTCTCGAAGATGTTGGCAGAGAGAATGACGTCGATCTTCTTGCCGGCGATGTCGACGAAGTAGCCACGCAGGGTGCGCATGAGGAAATCGAAGATATACACCACCGCCACGCCGGAAGCCAGCACCCACAGGGTTTGCAGGGTGTTGTTGGGTACCACGCGGTCGTACACGTTCATGATGAACAGCGGCATGACCAGCGCGAACAGGTTGATCAGGAAGGAGGCGATCAGCACCTCGCCGTAGATGGGCCAGGCCTTGCCCACGGTGCCCCAGAACCAGTGGCGCGGCTTGGGCACGAAGCTCGCTTCGGCGCGCTGGTCGAAGCGGAAGGCCGGCTTGACGAAAATGGCGAAGTCGGTGTAGCTCTCCTGCAGCCGTTCCAGCGGCACGTCTTCCTCGCCGGCGCGCGCGTCCGGCATCAGCACCTTGGCGGTCTTGCCGTCGTGTTCCAGCAGGATACAGGCATGATCCTCGTGCAGCAGCAGCACGGCAGGAAGGGTGAGGTTGGAAATCTTGCGCAAGCTCCGCTTGACGATGCGCGCACTGAGGTCGGCACGTTCGGCCGCGCGGACGAACAGTTGCGGCGTCAGCTTCGATTCCTCCAGCGGCAGGCCGGCGGTCAGCGATTGCAGCGTGAAGGGGCGGTGCTGCAACTGGGTGAGCAGCACCAGGCAGTTGGCCAGCGGATCGTCCGGCAGCAAGGCCTCCTTGGGGACTTGCCAGGTTTTGTTGTTGGCTTCGGTCGTCATGCATGCCTCGGTTGGGAAGGCTCGAAAGTGCGGCTATGTTAGCATGGCGCCGCCGCAACGAAAGGGAAGGATGGGCAGGTGCCGAAAAATTCCGCGCCAGGCGCGGGTGTGGCCGGGACCCGGAGCCGCGTTTTCCTGCCCCGGCCCTTCCGCAACCGCAACGAATCCCGTATGCTCAGGGGTAGGGCGCGTGGGCCGCGCCCGCGTGCCGGCGATCCGGGCCAGCAAGTGCCGCGCTGCACGCCGTGACGGGCCTGTTCGGGGCTGTTCACAAGGCGCCCATACATCGAAAAACGAAGGAGATCGGGATTGATGAGGAGCCGCGGCTGGGCCTGGGCCCTGCGCGCGCTGCGCCGCGGCTATCGCGTATTCGGCAAGATGGCCGATGACGGGGATTTCCGCGGCATCCTCTTGGTGCGCAAAGACAGCGGCATCCGGGAAGTGGCCGATCTCAGGGGCGAGGCGGTGTCGTATCCGGCACCCACCGCGCTGGCGGCGGCCATGCTGCCGCAGTATTTTTTGCGCATGCACGGCCTCGACGTGAACCGCGACATCGACAACCGCTACGTCGGCTCCCAGGAATCCTCCATCCTCAGCGTGCTGCACGGCGATGTCGCCGCCGGCGCCACCTGGCCGATGCCCTGGAAGCTCTTCCAGCGCGAGCATCCGCAAGAGGCCGCGCAACTGGAAGTGAAATGGCAGACCGCCACGCTGCCCAGCAACGGCTGGGTGGTGCGCCCCGACGTGCCGCAGCCGGTGCAGCAACGCTTCACCGAACGGTTGCTGCGCCTGCACGAGAGCGCGGCCGGCCGTGCCATGCTGGAGCGGCTGCCGGTTTCGCGCTTCGAGCCGGCCGACGAGAGTACCTATGCATCGGTGCGCGCCTTCCTCGAAGAATTCTCCGCCGCGGTGCGGCCGGTGGCATGGTGAGGCTGCGCGGGCTGCCGGGCGTGCTGTGGCACAGGGTGCGCGACTACTGGTGCCGTTCGCTGCGGCGCCAGTTGTCCGTGTCCTTCGGTCTTGTCGCGCTGCTCATGATGACCCTGTCCAGCTCCCTGCTGTATCTGCACCAGCGCGATTTTCTGCACGATGCCTCGCGCGATGCCGCCATGGGCATGGCCGAGGCGCTGGCGGCGAGCAGCGTCCCATGGGTGCTGGCCCACGATGTGGCAGGGCTGCAGGAAGTTCTGGATAGCGTGGCCGGGGCCACCGATCTCAAGTTCGCCATGGCGCTGTCGCCGCGCGGACAGGTGCTGGCCTCCACGCAGCCCGCGCAGCGCGGGGGCTACGTTCGCGACCCCCTGAGCCGCAGCCTGCTCCAGGGGCCGGCAGCGCCGCGCGTGCTGGTGGACGATGACGACCTGCTCGACCTGGCACATCCGGTGATGGCGGGGGAGCGTCTCGTCGGCTGGGTCAGGCTGGTAAACACGCGCGCTTCGGTCAACGCCAATCTCGCCAAGCTGGCGGCGACGGCGCTGGTGTTCTCGCTGCTGGCGGCGCTGCCGGCCATGCTGGTCGCGCTGTGGCTGGGGCGGCGGCTGACCGGCGACCTCTACCAGTTGATGCAGCTCGCCGTGGCGGTGGAGCACGGCCGGCGCCGTGTCCGCTCGGCCAGTCCCCGCCGCGACGAGGTGGCCCAGCTCGGACACAGCCTCAACCGCATGCTGGATGCGCTGGAGGAATCGGAAGACCGGCTGGCACGCCTCAACCGGCTGTATGCCGCCTGGACCGAATGCACCGACATCATCGTGCGCGAGACCGACGAATCCCGCCTGCTGCACGCCATCTGCGCCACCCTGGTGCGGCGCGTGCCGTTTCCCCTGGCTTGGATCGGCGTGCCCGATGCGACAGGACGGGTGGTGCCGGCCGCGGCCAGTCCGGCGGATTCCGCCTATCTGCGGCGGGTCAGGACCGTGATGGACGACAGCCAGGCGGAGGGACTCGGACCCACGAGCATGGCGATCCGCACCGGCAGGACGCAGATCTACAACGATTTCCTGAACGATCCGGCGCTGGCGCCCTGGCGCGACGAGGCGGCGGCCGCCGATTTCCGCGCGGCGGCGTCGTTCCCGCTGCGGCGGGGCGCGCGCTGCCATGCCGCCATATCCGTCTATTCCGGGGAGAGGGGGTTCTTCATCCCGGAGTGCATTGCTCTCATGCACGGGCTCGCCGAGGACATTTCCTGCGCCCTCGACCATTTCGACCGCGAGCGCGAGCGCCAGGCGGTGATGGCCAAGCTGAAGCTGGCCGCCAGCGTGTACGAGCATAGTGCCGAGGGCATCATGGTGACCGATGCCGCCGCCAACATCATCGCGGTCAACCGCGCCTTCACTGGCATCACCGGCTATCCGGCGGAAGAGGTGATCGGCCGCAACCCGCGCCTGCTGGCCTCCGGCCGGCACGGCCAGGAGTTCTACCGGCACATGTGGCAAAGTCTGGCGGAGCAGGGCATCTGGCGCGGCGAAATCTGGAACCGGCGGCGCAGCGGCGAGATTTACCCGGAACAGCTCACCATTTCCTGCGTGAAGGACGATGCCGGCGCCGTGACCAACTACGTCGCCATTTTCGACGACATCAGCGAACGCAAGCAGGCCGAGCAGCGCATCCGCCAACTGGCCCAGTATGACGGGCTGACCGGCCTGCCCAACCGCCTGCTGTTCGCCGACCGCCTGCAGCACGGCCTCGTCCAGGCTCGCCGCAGCGGCGCGCATCTGGCCGTGCTGTTCCTGGACCTCGACCGTTTCAAGCAGATCAACGATACCCTGGGGCACAACGTTGGCGACGAACTGCTGCAGATGGTGGCGCAGCGCCTTGCCGACTGCGTGCGCGAGCAGGATACGGTATCGCGCCAGGGCGGCGACGAGTTCATCGCCGTGTTGCCGGCCACCGATGCCGAAGGCGCCGCCCTGGTGGCGGACAAGATGCTGCAGGCACTGGTACAGCCCTATCCCATCCAGGGACATGTCCTGCGCATCTCCGCCAGCATCGGCATCGCCATTTTCCCCGAGCATGGCCAGGATACCGACACCCTGGTCAAGCACGCCGATGTCGCCATGTACCAGGCCAAGGAGGCCGGGCGCAACCGTGTCATGGTCTTCAACCCCGACATGACCGCCAGCATCTACGAGCGCCTGGAGCTGGAAACCGCCCTGCGCGCGGCGCTGGAGGAACGGGCATTCGAGCTTTTCTACCAGCCGCAGGTGGAACTGGCGGACGGCCGCATCGTCGCTTGCGAGGTGCTGATCCGCTGGCGCCACCCGGAAAAGGGCATGGTGCCGCCGGTCAGCTTCATCCCGCTGGCGGAGGAAACCGGGCTGATCGGCCCCATCAGCGACTGGGTGCTGGAGGAGGCGCTGCGGCAGTGCCGTGCCTGGCGCACGGCCGGCCTGCCGCCGCTGCGCATTTCGGTCAACCTTTCCGCGCTACAGTTCTGCCAGCGCAACCTGTACGAGCAGGTGGACGGCCTGCTGCGGCGCTACGGCCTGCCGCCGGAGGCGCTGGAACTGGAGCTGACTGAGGCCATCCTCATGCAGGGGGGGAGCGTACCCCTGGCCACCCTGCACGAACTGACCGCGCTCGGCGTGGGCATCGCCATCGACGATTTCGGCACCGGCCATTCCTCGCTTTCCTACCTCAAGCGATTCCCCATCCGCAAGCTCAAGATCTACCAGAGCTTCGTGGGCGACGTGATCGGCGACAGCAACGACGCCGCCATGGTGCGCACCATCATCCTGATGGCGCACAGCCTCAACCTGCGCGTGGTGGCGGAAGGGGTGGAGAGCGAGGCGCAGGCCGATTTCCTGCGTGCGGCCGGCTGCGAGATGGCGCAGGGCTACCTGTACGGCAAGCCGTTGCCGGCGGCGGAGTTTGCCGAACTGCTGGCGGCGCAGGCCGGGCGTGCCGGACAAGCGAGCACGCTTGACCCTCTTGCCCCGAGAGAAGGTGGCGAAGCCGGGTGAGGGCATGCTGCAAGCTGTCCTGACGGGCGCCTCTGATCCTCCTCCCGGCAGGAGAGGAGACGGCGAAGCCGGTTCGTTCCCTCAACGCGGTTTTTCCTGCCCCAGCAGCGCGCGGATATTGGCCATGGCCGCGCGTCCGGTTTCCCGGCTGGCGGCCGGATCGGCGCCCGGCATGCCGGCATGCCGCACGTCGTCGGCGGGCAGTTCGGCGATGAAGCGGCTGGGCTCGCAGGCCTCGCTCCCGCCGGCCTTCCTGCGCTTGCGGCACCAGGAAATGTGCAGCGAGCGCTGCGCGCGGGTGATGCCGACGTACATCAGGCGGCGCTCCTCTTCCACCTTGCCGGTGTCGATGCTCTCGCGGTGCGGCAGGATGCCTTCTTCCACGCCGATCATGAACACGTGGCCGAATTCCAGCCCCTTGGCGGCGTGCAGGGTGGAGAGCCTGACCGCGTCGGTTTCCTCCTCGCGGCCTTCCAGCATGCTCATCAGCGCGACGGTCTGGGTGAGCTGCAACAGGCTGACTTCATCATTCTCGCCTTTTCTGGACAACCAGCCGGTGAAATCCATGACGTTCTTCCACTTGGCTTCGGCACTGCGCGGTTCCTCGCTGTCGTAGAGGAACATCTCGTACCGGATGGCGGCGAGCAGGTCGTTCAGCACTTCCCCGGCCGGCTCCCGCTCCGCGCGCTCCTGCATGCGCTGGATGAAGCGGCAGAAGGCGAGCAGGTCCTCCAGTTGCCTGTGGGCCATGGCTTTCTGGAATTCGCCCGCGAAGGCGGCTTCGAACAGCGAGACGTGTTTCTGCGCGGCATATTCGCCCAGCCGCTCCAGGGTGGTGTCGCCGATGCCTTTTCTGGGGGTGGTGGCGGCGCGGATGAAGGCGGGATCGTCGTCCTCGTTGGCGATGAGCCTGAGGTAACTCACGATGTCCTTGATCTCCGCCTTGTCGAAGAACGACTGCCCGCCGGACACGGTATAGGGTACCTTGTGCTCGCGCAGCGTTTCTTCCAGCAGGCGCGACTGGTGGTTGCCGCGGTAGAGGATGGCGTAGTCGGCGAAGCGGGTGCGGTGCTCGAACTTGTGCGCCAACAGCCTGATCACCACGGCCTCCGCCTCGTGCTCCTCGTCGCGCATGGCGGTGATCAGGATGGGGTCGCCGGTGCCGTGCTCGCTCCACAGGCGCTTGTCGAACAGCTTGGGGTTGTTGGCGATGACCTGGTTGGCGGCGCGCAGGATGCGCACGGTGGAGCGGTAGTTCTGCTCCAGCTTAATCACCCTGAGCCGGGGGTAATCGACGGTGAGCTGGCGCAGATTCTCCACGTCCGCGCCGCGCCAGCCGTAGATGGCCTGGTCATCGTCGCCCACCGCGGTGAAGCGGCCCTCCACGCCGGTGAGCAGCTTGACCAGACGATACTGGCAGGCGTTGGTGTCCTGGTATTCGTCGATGAGCAGGTATTTCAATTTTCTTTGCCACTTTTCCAGCGCTTCCGGGTGGCTCTGGAACAGTTCCACCGGCAGGCGGATGAGATCGTCGAAATCCACCGCCTGGTAGGCGCGCAAGGTCTGCTGGTAGCGCTGGTAAACCCTGGCAGCCGCGTGGCTGCTTTCTTCCTCGGCCTGCGCACGGGCCTGGTCGGGGTCGAGAAAGGCGTTCTTCCAGCCGGAAATCCGCCACTGCGTGCGGCGCAGCAATTGCCGGTCGGCGGTGGCCAGAAGGTCGGCCAGAATCTTGAAGCTGTCGGCTGCGTCCAGGAGGGAGAACTGCGGCTTGTAGCCCAGGAGCCGGGCTTCCTGACGCAGCATCGTCAGGCCCAGCGAGTGGAAGGTTGTGACGGTGAGCCCCCTGGCTGCCTTGCCCTGCGCGAGCTGCCCGACGCGCTCCTGCATCTCGCGCGCCGCCTTGTTGGTGAAAGTGATGGCGGCGATCTCGCGCGGCGCGTAGCCGCAGCGTTCGATCAGGTGGGCGATCTTGTGCGTGATGACGCGCGTCTTGCCGCTACCGGCGCCGGCCAGCACCAGCAAGGGGCCATCCAGGTATTTGACCGCTTCGCGCTGCGGGGCGTTGAGTTTGGAAAGCATGGGGGCGCAAGTGTATCTCGTTGGCCACGAGACGTCACCTGCGGCCCCACCAAAGGGAGATTGATGAACGATGGATCGAATACAGGCTACTTGGCCAAGGAGTACTCGCCGTTCCAGCTGACGTCGTAACTGGTTTGGAAGTGAAATGTCCCTGGAAATCGCCCTTGCCCTGGATATTGTTGTACTTGCCGGTGCCCGCCACATATTCCCATGTGCCCTTGAAGCTGGTCATGGGCTGGCCTTCAGGCGATAAGACCGTCGTGACCTGGCCGTTCCAGAAGGCGGTGGCGGAGTTGCCATTCTTGCCTACTAAGCCGGCCGTATGAAGTTTGAA
>JBBILG010000038.1:13595-15101 GCA_037445085.1 Methylobacillus sp. | reverse complement strand
GATCGACTACGTGGTGGAAATCGACGTGCCGGACGAGGAAATCGTCCGGCGCCTGAGCGGCCGCCGCGTGCATCCGGCGTCCGGCCGCACTTACCACGTCGCATTCAACCCGCCCAGGGTGGAAGGTCGCGACGATGTGACCGGTGAGCCCCTCATCCAGCGCGACGACGACCGGGAAGAGACCGTGAAAAAGCGCCTCGAAGTCTATCACGGCCAGACCAGGCCGCTGGTGGACTACTATTCCGGCTGGGCCGCGCAGGGGGGCAAGACGCCCAGGTATGTGCGCATCGACGGCATCGGCCCGGTGGAAACCATCCGCGACCAGGTGTTCGCCGCGTTGCAGTAATCTCCTGTGTCATGCAGGGCGTACCCGCAAACAGGGCCTTGCACTATTCCGCCGCCTCGCGCCTGGCCATGAGTTCCCTGATCAGCGGGGTCAGGATGAGCTGCATGGCAAATTCCATCTTGCCGCCCGGCACCACGAGGGTGTTGCGCCGCGACATGAAGGAATCCCTGATCATGGTCAGCAGGCAGGGGAAATCCGCCCGCGAGGGATCGCGAAAGCGGATCACCACCATGCTTTCGTCCAGGGTTGGGATATCGCGGGCGATGAAAGGGTTGGAGGTGTCCACCAGCGGAACGCGCTGGAAATTGATGTCGGTGCAGGAAAACTGCGGGCAGATGTAGCGCACGTAGTCCGGCATGCGGCGCAGAATGGTCTGCGTCACCGCATCGGCGGCATAGCCGCGCTCGGCGGTGTCTCGATGGATTTTCTGGATCCATTCCAGGTTGACGATGGGGGCCACGCCGATCAGCAGGTCCACGTGCCTCGCCACGTTGACTTCGTCCGTCACCACCCCGCCGTGCAGCCCTTCGTAGAGCAGCAGGTCGGAACCCGGCGGAATCCCCTCCCACGGCGTGAATTCGCCCGGCCTCAGGTCGGAGCCGTAGAGGGCGTTGCATTCGGCCGCCTCGTTTTCATTGTGGATGTAATGGCGGCGCTGGCATGTGCCGGTTTCGCCGTAGCGGCGGAAGGCTTCCTCGATCCTGTCGAAATGGTTGCATTCCGGGCCGAAATGGCTGGGGGGGGCGATGGCGGTTCTGCTCGGCCAGGCGCACGGCGGCGGAGAATTCTGCGCGCGTGACGCTGTGGAAGCTGTCCCCTTCGAGAGTGGCCGCCGTGATGCTTTCCCGCCGGAATATCTGCTCGAAAGCGCACCGGATGGTCGTCGTCCCCGCGCCGGAGGAGCCGGTGACGGCGATGACGGGATGCTTCCTGGACATGACCCCTCCTGATGTCTGGCGGCCGGCCGCGGTCCCGGCGGTGACTCCAGGGCCTGCGCCCAATGATCCCAAACCCCTACCCGAACCGCGCAGGGCGCGTGGTCGACGAGAACAACCTAGGCGACCCGTCCGGCTGGAATCCCGTCACGGATAGAAGGGATCGGCTCGCCGCCGCCCACTCCGTGAATTCCTTGGCATTCTTCGCGCCTTGGCGGCTGAACC
>JBBILG010000038.1:6547-13585 GCA_037445085.1 Methylobacillus sp. | reverse complement strand
TCCGGGATGATACGTTCTCCGTGCGGGCCCATGCAATCAGGCGCGCAACGACAGGGTATAATTCGCGTTTTGCCAGTCGCGTCCACGGCATCCCCCACAACATACCGAACCCATGCAAGCCCAGTATCCATTCGCCGCCGTCGAGCGGCAAGCCCAGCAATTCTGGCAGGAGCGGGATGCCTTCGCCGCTCGCCGCGACGACGGCAAACCCAAGTATTACTGCCTGTCCATGTTCCCCTACCCCTCCGGCAAGCTGCATATGGGGCATGTGCGCAACTACACCATCGGCGACGTGCTGGCGCGCTGGCACCGGATGCGCGGCTACCACGTGCTGCAGCCCATGGGCTGGGATGCCTTCGGCCTGCCGGCGGAAAACGCCGCCATCCGGAACGGGGTGCCGCCGGCCAAGTGGACGTATGACAACATCGCCCACATGAAGAAACAGTTGCAGTCGCTCGGCTTCGCCATCGACTGGTCGCGCGAGCTCGCCACCTGCCAGCCGGATTACTACAAGTGGAACCAGTGGCTGTTCCTGCGCATGCTGGAAAAAGGCATCGCCTACAAGAAGACCCAGGTGGTGAACTGGGATCCGGTGGACCAGACCGTGCTGGCCAACGAGCAGGTGATCGACGGGCGCGGCTGGCGTACCGGCGCCATTGTCGAAAAGCGCGAGATTCCCGGCTACTACCTCGGCATTACCCAGTACGCCGAAGAACTGCTGACCGGCCTCGACCGGCTGCCGGGCTGGCCGGAGCGCGTCAAGACCATGCAGGCCAACTGGATTGGCAAGTCACGCGGCATGGAGGTGCATTTTCCTCATGCCGATGATTCCGGCGAGAACCTCAAGGTCTACACTACCCGGCCGGACACCCTGATGGGCGTCACCTATGTGGCGGTAGCCGCCGAGCATCCGCTGGCGCAGGCCGCGGCGGAAAATAACCCGGAACTTGCCGCTTTCGTCCGGGAATGCAAAGCCGGTTCGCTTGCCGAGGCCGACATCGCCACCATGAAAAAGAAAGGCATGGCTACGGGGCGCTTCGTCATCCACCCATTCACCGGCGAAGCATTGCCGGTATGGGTAGCCAACTACGTGCTGTGGGGCTATGGCGAAGGTGCGGTGATGGCCGTGCCCGCCCAAGACGAACGAGATTTCGCCTTCGCGCGGGAATATGCACTGCCGATCAGGCCGGTGATCCTGCCGGCCGGCTGGAATGAAGCACCTGCCGCCGTCATCATGGCCAACAACGCCGCGCCGCACGAGGGAGACGCCGTGCACGCTCCCGCCATGCAGATCGCCAACGGCCAGACATTGCTCGACTGGCGCGAGTGGTCCGATGTGTTCGCCGAATATGGGGTGCTGTTCAATTCCGGCGCCTTCGACGGCCTCAATTTTGAAGAGGCGTATGCAGCGATGGCCGCAAAGCTCGGCGCGCGCGGCTTGGGCGGCCCCAAGACACAGTACCGCCTGCGCGACTGGGGCGTGTCGCGCCAGCGCTATTGGGGTTGTCCCATCCCCATCATCCATTGCGAGCACTGCGGCGACGTGCCGGTGCCGGACGGGCAACTGCCCGTGGTGCTGCCGGAAGACTGCGTGCCGGACGGTTCCGGCAACCCGTTGAACCGCCGCGAGGATTTCCTCGCCTGCACCTGCCCGCAATGCGGCAGGCCGGCCCGGCGGGAGACCGACACCATGGACACCTTCGTCGATTCGAGCTGGTATTACGCGCGCTATGCCAGCCGGTTCAGCCCTTCGGCCATGGTGGACGAGGAAACCGGCTACTGGATGCCGGTGGACCAGTACATCGGCGGCATCGAGCACGCCATCCTGCACCTGCTCTATTCGCGCTTCTGGTGGAAAGTGATGCGGGATGTGGGGGTGCTCCCCCCCCCCAGCCCTCTCCCGCCTGCGGGAGAAGGTGCAAACGACGCGCTGCGCGCAGATCAAACCCTTGACGAGCCGTTCGCGAACCTTTTGACCCAAGGCATGGTACTCAACCATATCTTCTCGCGCCGCACCGACAAGGGCGGCGTCGAGTATTTTGCACCGGACGAAGTCGAATTGCTGCACGACGCCGCCGGCCGGGTCACCGGCGCCAGGCTCAGGGCCGACGGCCGGCCGGTAGACTTCCAGGGCATGGGCACCATGTCCAAGTCCAAGCGCAACGGTGTGGACCCGCAGGCGCTGATCGAGCAGTATGGTGCCGACACCGCGCGCCTGTTCATGATGTTCGCAGCCCCCCCCGAGCAAACCCTGGAATGGTCGGATGCCGGCGTGGAGGGTGCGCACCGCTTCCTCAAGCGGCTGTGGGCGTTCGCCGCAGGCTGCGAGGGCATCGGCAGGGAGGCCGCAGACCTCGACGGCCTCGACGCTGAGGCGAGAGCGTTGCGCCGCGAAATCCATGCCACCCTCAGACAGGCGAATTACGACCTCGGCCGCTTCCAGTTCAACACCGTGGTCTCCGCGGCGATGAAGATGCTCAACGCGCTGGAAAAATCCGCCAAGGCGCCGGCAGCGCGCCCCGTCGTGGGGGAGGCCCTGTCCATTTTGCTGCGCCTGCTGTCACCGATCACGCCGCACATCTGCCACGTGTTGTGGCGCGAGCTGGGGTTCGGCGAGGACATCCTCGCCGCCACCTGGCCGGAACCGCTGGAAGCCGCGCTGGCGCAGGACGAAATCGAACTGGTGATCCAGGTCAACGGCAAGCTGCGCGGCAGCATGAAAGTGCCCAGCGACACCGGGTGTGCCGCCATCGAGCAGTTCGCCGTGCAACAGGAATGCGTGCAGAAACTCCTGGATGGGAGTAGCGTACGCAAAGTCATCACCGTGCCCGGCAAACTCGTCAACGTCGTCGTGGGATAGCACATGAACTTCGCGCATTGCCGTCATCTTCTGCTCGTCTGCTGCATGGCCGCGCTCACCGCCTGCGGCTTCCATCTGCGCGGCGTTGCCGAACCGGCGTTCAAATCCGTCCACATCGAGCAGCATGGCGCCTCCACCATTGCCAGGAACCTGCAGCGCACCCTGCAGGGCAGCGGCGTGCAGGTGCTGCCGGCCCCGCAAGGCGCGGAAATGCACCTGGAACTCTCGGACGAACAGACCCGGCGGAACATCCTTTCCCTCTCCGGCGACGGCAGGGTGCGCGAGTACGAGCTCGTCTATCAAGTCACCGTGCGCCTGCGCCAGGACGGGGAAGCGCTGTGGAGCGCGCCGCGGACCGTAGAATCGCGCCGCGACTATTCCTACGACGACCTCCAGCGACTGGCCAAGGAAACCGAGGAGGCGCGCCTGTACAACGACATGCGCAGCGAGGCGGTACGCGAAATCATGCGCCAGCTGAGTGCATTGCGGAGCGGCAGGCCCGGCGCCGCCCACTAGCCCGCATGCAGCGACCGGCAGATCAGCTCGCGCGGCACTGTGCAGAGGGCCTGCGGCCGCTCTATCTGCTGACGGGCGACGAGCCGCTCGCCCGGCGCGAAAGCCTGGACGCCATCCGCGCCGCGGCGCGCGCGCAGGGCTACGATGAGCGGCTGTCCTACACCGCCGGTGGCGATTTCGACTGGGGCGAGCTGTGGTCAGGTAGCCGCGAGATGTCGCTGTTTTCCCGCCGGCGCCTCCTGGAACTGCATCTGCCCACCGGCAGGCCCGGCGTGGAAGGCTCCAGGGTGCTGCAGGAATATGCCGCACGACTGCCTGCGGATACCGTGACCGTGGTCGTGCTGCCCGCACTCGACCGGGATGCGCGCAGCAGCGCCTGGTACGGCGCGCTGCAGCGCGTCGGCGTGGTGGTGCCGCTGCACACGGTAGACATCGGCCAACTGCCGCACTGGATCGCTCACCGCCTGCAACAGCAGGGGCAGCAGACCGATGCCGCCACCCTGCAGTTCCTCGCCGACCAGGTGGAAGGCAACCTGCTCGCCGCCCACCAGGAAATCCAGAAGCTCGGCCTGCTGTTCCCGCCCGGCCCACTGGATGCCGAAGCGGTGCGCGAGGCGGTGCTGAACGTATCGCGCTATGACCCTTTCCTGCTGTGCGACGCCATGCTCGCCGGCGATGCGGTGCGCACGGCGAGAATCCTGCAGGGGCTGGAGGCGGAAGGCGTGCAGCCGCTCGCCCTGCTGGGCCCGCTGGCCTGGGTGTTGCGCGGCGCAACCCGTGCGAAGCGCGCGCAGACCCGCGGCGAACACTTGGCAAGTGTCTTGCGCGAGGCCAAAATCTGGGGGGAGCGCGAAGCGCTGGTGCGGCGCATGCTGGCACGCGTCAGCCTGCGCCAGCTGGAGGCCGCCATGCTGAAAATGGCGGAGATCGACAGGATGGCCAAGGGCGTGGCCCAGGGGCGGCCCCGGCTGGAAATCGCACGCCTGTGCCTGGGCCTGGCGCGCGCCGGAACCCGCAGACAGGCCGCGGCCTGAACTGAAGACTGAGAACAGGCTCTGAATGGATATCAAAACTTACATGCACACCCTGGGGCGGCAGGCGCGCGCCGCCTCGCGCGTCATGGCCCGCGCCGACACCCGGGCCAAGAACCACGCGCTGCTCGCCATCGCCGCCGCCATCCGCCGCGAACAGGCAACCCTGCTCGCCGCCAATCGCGCCGACCTCGACGCCGCGCGCGCCGCCGGCATGGACGCGGCCCTGCTGGACCGCCTCGGCCTTGGCGAAAAATCCGTCGCCGCCATGGCGGAAGGACTGGAGCAGATCGCCGCCTTGCCCGACCCCGTCGGCGAAATCAGCGATCTCAAATACCGCCCCTCCGGCATCCAGGTGGGCAGGATGCGGGTTCCTTTGGGCGTCATCGGCATCATCTACGAGGCACGGCCCAACGTGACCGTGGATGCCGCCGGCCTGTGCATCAAGTCCGGCAACGCCTGCATCCTGCGCGGCGGCTCCGAGGCCATCCACTGCAACCGCGCGCTCGCCGCCCTGGTGCACCAAGGGCTGGAGGCCGCCGGCCTGCCCAGCGGGGCCGCGCCGGTGGTGGAGACCACCGACCGCGCCGCCGTGGGTGAACTCATCACCATGCAGGAATACGTCGACGTCATCGTGCCGCGCGGCGGCAAGGGGCTGATCGAGCGCATCTCTGCCGAGGCGCGTATCCCCGTCATCAAGCACCTGGACGGCAACTGCCACGTCTACGTGGACGACGAGGCCGACCCGCACAAGGCCCTGCGGATCGTCGAGAATGCCAAGACCCAGCGCCTGGGCACCTGCAACACCGCCGAATCGCTGCTGGTGGCGCGCGCCGTCGCCCGCGACCTGCTGCCGCAGCTCGCCGCCATGCTGACCGCCAAGGGTGTCGAAATCCGCGGCTGCGCAAAGACCCGGGCGCTGGTGCCGCAAGCCAGTCCCGCGACGGAAGAGGATTACTACACCGAGTATCTCGCCGCCATCATCTCCTGCAAGGTGGTGGAAGGGCTGGATGAGGCCATCGAGCACATCAACCGCTATTCCTCGCAGCACACCGAAGCCATCGTCACGGAAAACTACACCAAGGCCAGGCGTTTCCTGCGCGAGGTGGATTCCAGCAGCGTGATGGTGAATGCTTCCACCCGCTTCGCCGACGGCTTCGAGTACGGTCTCGGTGCCGAGATCGGCATCTCCACCGACAAGCTGCACGCGCGCGGCCCGGTCGGCCTGGAAGGACTCACCAGCCTCAAGTTCATCGTGCTGGGCAACGGCGAGGTGCGCGGCTAGTTGGCGGCCCCTGTCGGCATCCTGGGCGGGACGTTCGACCCCGTTCATTTCGGTCACCTGCGCATGGCGCAGGAACTCGTGGAGGAGCTGCGCCTTGACGAAGTGCGTTTCGTCCCCGCCGCGTTCCCGCCGCACCGCCCGCATCCCCTGACGGGGACCCGCCACCGCGTGGCCATGGTGCGGCTCGCCATCGCCGGCAACCCCGCTTTCCGCCTCGACGAGCGCGAACTGCGGCGCGGCGGCGCCTCCTATACCGTGGACACCCTGACCGGACTGCGCGGCGAGCTGGGGCACGAGACACCGCTGTGCCTGCTCATCGGCGGCGACGCCTTCCTCGGTCTGCCGACCTGGCACCGCTGGCAGGAACTGCCCGGACTCGCCCACATCGTGGTCGCTCACCGCCCCGGCGCGGTGCCCACGGAACAGGCCATGGCGCCAGCGCTGCGCGCGCTGTGGCAGACGCGCCGCTGCGAAGTCCCGGCCGAGCTGCACGCCGCACCCGCCGGGCGCCTCTGGTCGCATGCCATGACCGCGCTGGACATATCCGCCAGCGCCATCCGCGCCACGCTCGCCCAAGGCCACAGCCCGCGCTACCTGCTGCCGGACGGCGTGTGTGATTACATTCGACATCACCACCTATATACATAAAGGAGCGCCATGGAACTCGAAACCATGAGAGATGCCGTCGTCGATGCGCTCGAAGAGATCAAGGCCAATGACATCAGCGTGCTGGACGTGGGCCGGCTCACCTCCATCACCCACTACATGGTCATCGCCACCGCCGGCTCCACCCGCCAGGCCAGGGCCCTGGCTGACAACGTGCGGGAGAAGCTCAAGGAGCGGGGTGCCAAGATTTTCGGCGTGGAAGGCGCGCAGGAAGGCGAATGGGTGCTGGTGGACCTGGGGGACGTCATCGTCCACGTCATGATCCAGAGCGCGCGCGACTATTACAACCTGGAACAGTTGTGGGGCGCCGCGGAAAGCCGCCGCCAGGCTGCCAGACCCACCACCCCGGCTGCCTGAGCGCGCGTCCCCGCGCCATGAAAATCCGCATCCTCGCCGTCGGCCACAAGATGCCCGCCTGGGTGGAGCAGGGTTGCGCCGAATACCTCCAGCGCATACCGCGCGAACTCGCGGTGGAGCTGGTCGAACTCAGGCCGGGCCGGCGCGCCGCCGGCAAGGGCGGTGAGCAGGCGCGCGAGGCCGAGGCACAGCGCATTCTCGAAGCCGCCGGCCGCGATTATCTGGTAGCACTCGACGAACACGGCGAGGAGCCCGCCACCCTGCAGTTCGCCGAGCGCATGCGGGGCTGGCTGGGCGAAGGCCGCGACGTGGCGCTCGCCATC
>JBBILG010000038.1:0-6537 GCA_037445085.1 Methylobacillus sp. | reverse complement strand
CAAGGAAGGCGATATTCGCGGCGGCATCGTTACCTCAGTATGCGATTTCGGCGCGTTCGTCGATATCGGCGGCGCCGATGGTCTGCACGACAAGGTCAGACAGGCCGCGCACTGGCAATGGGGCCTGTCGCGGCTCACCCTGCCGCATGGCATGGTGCGCGTGCTGCTGTGCGAACAGCTCTATCGCGCCTGGTCCGTGATCACCCGCCACCCCTACCACCGTGGCAACCCTTGAGCCCCGATACCGCAGCGCGCTGGCGTGGTTCCGCCGCGACTTGCGCGACCACGACCACGCCGCGCTCAGCCTCGCTCTGCAGCAGGCGCGCGAGGTTCATTGTGTCTTCGTGTTCGACACCGACATCCTCGACCGCCTGCCGGAACGGGCCGACCGCCGCGTCGAATTCATCTGGGAGAGCGTGCGCGAACTGCAATCCGCCCTGCGCGACTTGGGCGGCGACCTCCTCGTGCTGCACGGCCCAGCCTGCCGGGAAATCCCGGCCTTGGCCGGACGGCTGGCAGTCCAGGCGGTCTACGCCAACCGCGACTACGAACCGCAGGCCAAGGCGCGCGATGCCAGGGTGGCGCGCGCGCTCGACGCGCGTGGCATCGCCTTCGTCACCTGCAAGGATCAGGTGGTGTTCGAGTGCGACGAGGTGCTCTCCGGCAGCGGCAAACCCTACAGCACCTACACCCCGTACAAACATGCCTGGCTGAAGCGGCTGACGCCCGCCGACATCACCCGGCATCCCGTGGAAACGCATGCCCACGCGCTGGCACGCCACCATCCGCCGGCCCCGCTACCGACCCTGGAAGCACTGGGCTTTCGCCGCACCAATCTGCTGCAACTGATACCCGCCGGCATGTCCGGCGCGGCGCGGCTGTTCGAGGACTTCCAGGAACGCATCGACGACTACCACGCCGCGCGCGACTACCCGGCGGTGAAGGGACCCTCCTGTCTGTCCGTGCACTTGCGCTTCGGCACGCTGTCCATCCGCAGCGTGGTCGCCCATGCCTGGTACATGGGCGGGCCAGGCGCCGAAACCTGGCTCAACGAGCTGATCTGGCGCGAGTTCTACTTCATGATCCTGCACCACCACCCACGCCTGGCGGAAGGGCGGTCATTCAAGCCGGAATTCGACGCCATCGTCTGGCCGGGGACGGAGGAGCACTTCCGGGCCTGGTGCGAAGGTCGCACCGGCTACCCGCTGGTGGACGCCGCCATGCGCCAGTTGAACGCGACCGGCTACCTGCACAACCGCCTGCGCATGGTGGCGGCGAGCTTCCTGGTGAAAGACCTGCTGGTGGACTGGCGCCGCGGCGAGGCGTATTTCGCCGACAAGCTGATCGACTTCGATTTCGCCGCCAACAACGGTGGCTGGCAGTGGGCGGCTTCCACCGGCTGCGACGCACAGCCGTGGTTCCGCATCTTCAACCCGGTCGCGCAATCGGAGAAGTTCGACCCGCAGGGGCGCTTCATCCGCCGCCACGTGCCGGAGCTGGCCCACTGCGATGCCCGTGAAATCCACGCGCCGTGGCGGATGCCTGCGGCACGCCAGCGGCAATTGGGCATGCTGGTCGGCCGCGACTATCCCGCGCCCATCGTCGACCACGCGCGCCAGCGCGAGCGAGTGCTGGCGCTGTACAGGAACGCCGGCCGGCCGTGACGGGCGGCACCCGGCGCATTTCCGCACCGCACCGCGGCAGGGAGCCCATGGCCCCATGCCGGCCTGTCACATTCCTGCAACGCGGCAGTGCCTCGCCCTGCCGGCCGCGGCAAAAGGCTGGACAAGCCGGCGGAGGTACATTAGAGTTCTGCATGGTGCGGACATTCCGCGTCGGTGAACAACAAGAAACCATGAGGTTGCGCATGCAAACAGACGGCATCAAGGGGTTACTCGTCGGCATCCTGCTGGCCGGCATGCTGGGTGGCTGCGCCACCCCGGCCAACAAGGATCCGCTGGAAGGGCTGAATCGCGGCATCTACAAGTTCAACGACACCGTGGACAAGGCAGCCGTCAAGCCCGTCGCCGGCGCCTACAAGGCGGTGGTGCCGGGCACCGTGCGTACCGGCGTGAACAATTTCTTCAGCAACCTCGGCACCGTCGTCACCATCATCAACGACCTGCTGCAATTGAAATTCGACAAGGCGATGACCGACACCGGCCGTTTCGTCATCAACACCACTTTCGGCATCGGCGGCCTGATCGACGTCGCCTCCATGGACGGCATCGAAAAGCGCAGCGAGGACTTCGGCCAGACCCTGGCCTACTGGGGCTGGGAAAACAGCACTTATCTGGTGCTGCCGTTCATCGGCCCGAGCACCGTGCGGGATGCCGGCGGCCTGGTCGTCGACAGTGCCTGGCTCGACCCGATCTATTACGTCGACCATGTGCCGACGCGCAATTCCATGCTGGCCACCAAGTTCATCGACAGGCGCTCGCAGTTCCTGCCGGCCAGCGATCTGCTGGACGAGGCCGCGCTGGACCCCTACGCCTTCATGCGTGACGCCTACCTGCAGCGCCGTCTGAACCACATTTACGACGGCAACCCGCCGCAAAGCCACGACAGCGAATTCGACGACTACGTGGAAGGTGGCAGCGCCGGCGTCGTGGTGGCAACCACGGCCACGACCCGCTAAGACCTATTTCAGCAGGCTGGCAAGCCGCGGCCAAATGGGGGCGCGCCCGGAACGCAGCGGCCAGACCACGCAAGTACGGCGAGGAGCGAGTACCGCGTAAGTCCGGGTGGGCAAGCACAGCGCCCAATGAAATGGGTTCTAACACGGCGGCCCGCACCCTTCCCGCCCAGGCCCCGGTTCGCCGGGGCCTCTGCTTCATGCGCCGGCGACGGTCATGCGCTCGATGAGAATGGAGCCGGTCCGGCGCGAACCCTGCACCAGCACGTCGCTGCCCACGGCCACGATGTGGCGGAACATGTCGGCGAGGTTGCCGGCGATGGTGAGCTCTTCCACCGGGTACCGGATCTCGCCGTTTTCCACCCAAAAGCCGGCCGCACCGCGCGAATAGTCGCCGGTGACCGGGTTGACGCCGTGGCCGAGCAGCTCGGTCACCAGCAGACCGGTGTGCATGGCACCGAGCAGGCCGGCAAAATCCAGCTCGCGGCCCTGGAGGATGAGGTTGTGGTTGCCGCCGGCGTTGCCGGTGCTGACCAGCCCCAGCTTGCGCGCCGAATAGCTGGACAGCATGTAGCCCTGCAGCACGCCGTCCATCACCACTTCGCGCGTGTTCGTCCCCACTCCTTCGTTGTCGAAGGGGGTACTGGCCAGGCCACGCGGCAGGTGCGGACGCTCGGCAATGCGGATGTGCGGCGCGAACACCTCCTGGCCCAGGCTGTCGAGGAGAAACGACGACCTGCGGTACAGGCTGCCGCCGGAAATCGCCGAGACAAAGTGCGCCAGCAGGCCGGAGGCGACACCGGCCTCGAACAGTACCGGCACCCGCGCTGTCTTCACCCGGCGCGCCCCCAGGCGGCGCACGGTGCGCTCGCCGGAGCGGCGGCCCACATCCTGCGCCGATTCCAGATCGGCCGGCGCGCGTGCCGTGCTGTACCAGTAGTCGCGCTGCATGCCGTCACCGCTTTCGGCGATCACCGAGCAACTCAGCGAATGGCGCGAGCTCGGGTAGCCGGCGTTGAACCCGTGGCTGTTGGCGTAGGCGAACAGACCCTGGTAGGTGGAGACCGCGGCGCCCTCGGAGTTGGTGATGCGGGGGTCCACCGCCATGGCGGCGGCTTCGCACGCACGGGTCAGCGCCAGCCCTTCTTCCACCGGCAAATCCCAGGGATGGTAGAGGTCGAGATCGGGAATGTCGCGCGCCAGCAGTTCGACCTCGGCCAGACCACAGCAGGGATCCTGCGCGGTGTGGCGGGCGATGCTGCATGCCGCATCGACGGTGTCGCGCAGCGCCTGCGGCGACAGATCGGAGGTGCTGGCATGGCCGCGGCGCTGGCCGAAATAGACGGTGACCGAAGCGCCGCGGTCCCGGTTGTACTCGATGGTCTCCACTTCACCCAGGCGTACCGAGAGATTCTGCCCCACGCCCAGGCTGATTTCGGTTTCCGCCGCCGAAGCGCCGGCCGCCTGCGCCAGCCGCAACACGTCAGCGCCCATCTGGCGCAGGTCATCCAGGGTATGGCCAAAGTGCGTCTCGCTCACGGCAGGGCTCTCGCAAAAAGCTGTTATCATACCGCAGCATGAACGACATCGACCAAGCCGGGGTGGCGGAGCCGCTCAGCAAGACCCGGCGCAAGGCCGCCATGCAGACACTGCAGGCACTCGGCGAGGAGCTCATCGCGCTCAACAGGGAGCGGCTGGCCCAGCTCGACCTGCCGGAAGCACTGCTCGACGCCGTGCGCGAGGCACAGCGTATCACTTCGCACGGCGCGCTGGCCCGCCAGAAGCAATACATCGGCCGTCTGATGCGCGGAATCAACACGGCCTCCATCACCGAGCGGCTGGAACGCTGGAAGGGTACTCATCAGGCGGAAAACGCCCATTTCCACCAACTGGAAAGGCTGCGCGCGCGCCTGCTGGAAGGCGATGCCGCCCTGGCTGAATATCTGCGCGACCACCCCGCAGCCGATAGCCAGCAGTTGCGCGCCCTCATCCGCAACGCCCGCAAGGAAGCCGAGGCCGGCAAGCCGCACAGGAGCAGCCGCGAGCTGTTCAGGTTGCTGCGCGAACAGGCCAAAGTCGACTAGGGCGTGTTCATGCTAGTCGGCGCCTGAATCCCCAGCACGCGGCGGCAGCAGAAAATCACGCGGCTGACTGAACAGGCGCCGCAGCAATGCGGAAAGCAGCAAACGCCACTGCATGAAACTCACCTTACGCGACTTCATTGCCACGTACAGCGCCAGCGTAAAGCTGACCAGCAGATTGACGATGCCAATCAGGGCCACGCCCAGCACGGTCACCGCAGCCACTTGCCAGGCGACCTGATACTCCAGCCCAGCCAGGGAAAATCCGACGAAAGCGGAAGAAAAGGCAATGTGGCGGATATCCACCGGCAGCCCGAGCAGCACCCCAAGACCGGCCATGCCGCCCAGCAGGCAGCCGAAATAGAAGTTGCCGGCCAGCGCCCCCAGGTTGTTCTCGACATAGCTCGCCACCCGGTCGAGGCGCTTGCGACCGAGCAGCCGCTTCAGCCAGGGCAGTGCTCGCAGGCGCTGCGGGATGCGGTTGTAGATAGCCAGATTGTCGTGATAACCGGCGATGAGCCCGGACAGGAACAGGCACACGCCCGCAATCGCCGCATAGAACAGCGCCCCGCTCTGCAGCGGATCCACTTCGGCAAGAAGGGCCTGGGATTTTTCCGCCGCAAGGAAATGTGCGCCGCCGAGCAGGAATACTCCCCAGGCAATCAGCATGGCAACCGGCACCGCCAGTGCCACGTTGCCGAAAATAGCCACCAGCTGGCTGCGCATGGTCTGTGCGATCAGACCTGCCAGTCCTTCCATCTCGCGCGCCTTGCCGCCGCTCTCGTCGATGCTAGCAGCAATGGCGGCGGCGGTCATGGCCGGCTGCTTGGTGGCCACAGTGAAATGGAGGATGTGGATGAGCACGAAGCCCAGCGCGTAGTTGAGGCTGAACACGATCGTCTCGGTCAGCGGCGGCAGGTGCAGGTCCGCTGCCATCAGCTTGAGCATGGCCATGACGGCGATGATGGCGCCCGCGCCCATGGCGGACCGCATCAGGCCGAAATACTCCCGCCGCGTCCCGGTTATGTAGTGCTCGCCGGCACGGCTGGCATTCTCGGTGACACGCCAGTGCCACCAGTTCGAGGTTCTCGCGCCAGTAGCGGAGCATGTCGTTCTTGTGCACTTCCGCGGCCAGCAGCGTACGCAGCAGGCGCGGCAGCAGCGGGTACGCGGCGCGGCCGCCGCCCTGGCGCACCGCGGCCAGAATTTCCAGCAGCTGCTCCTGGCGGGCGATCTGCTGCTCCAGCCGACGCAGCAGGAAGGTCAGGCTGATGCTGGTGCCGCGCTGCACCGTCTGCCGCCTGACGCGTGCGACCACTTCGCGGCACTGATCCAGCATGACCAGCACCTGGCGTTCGTCATGTATGCTGCCGTCCGCGGACTCCGCAAACTGGCACAGGTATTTGACCGTTTCCACGTTCTGCACCACGAATGGGCGAGGTGAAATCCTCGAGATCGGGATGGCTGCGCATCAGTTCCGGCTCCAGCCCGGCCGCCGAGATGCGGTAGGACAACACCTGCACCGCATCGACCACGCCCTGCAGCACCCCGGCAAGGTCCGCATCCGCATCCTCGCAGCGCAGGGCGGCGAGCAGTTCCAGCCATACCGAATCGGCAAGCGCACCTACCCATGCCTCGTCGCCGGGCTCCGGGAATATGCTGCCGAACACATCCTTCAGGTAGCCTGGGTCGACGGCATCGGGCAGCAGCTTCCTGCTGAAGCGCCGCCACATCTCGGAAAAGAACCCGGTCGCCGGCTGGATGCCAGAGTCCACGTACAGGGATACCGGCTTGCGCACACCCAGCAATTGCCCCAGAGCG
>JBBILG010000037.1:0-15221 GCA_037445085.1 Methylobacillus sp. | reverse complement strand
CTGCACGATGGCGCCGTTTTCCGCCACCTGCGGCGCGACCAGCTCGATGTCGGTGCTGGCCTGCCCGGCGGCGATGCCCAGTTTCTGCAGGGCGCCGTCCACTTTCTGTGCCTCGAACGCCGCCCTGTTCCACAGCGCCGCCAGCGCGTGCAGCGGCGTCAGCACCAGCAGCGCCACCGCCGCGCCGCCGAATTGCAGCAACGTTCTGCGTTGCATGTCCGGTTTCCTCATTTTTTCAGCTCGTCCTCCAGCTCGCGGCGCAACTGGCGCAGACGGGCCTCGGCAATGGACATCTGGTAGAAGTCGCCGTCGCCGCTCTTCAGGGCGAGTTCCATCTGGCCGACCGCTTCCGACAGATTATAGCGCCGGTAATAGGCTTCGCCCTGTGCCTGATGGCGCAGCAGGTTGCGGCCCTGCTGGGTGTAAGCCCTGGACTTCAGTTCGTACAGGTAGGCATCGTCCGGATAGACGGCATGGCGGCTATCCGCCAGCGCGATGGCGGCATCGGGATGGCTGGTGGCCAGCAGCAGCTCGGCGTGGCCGTAGATCAGGCCGCGATGGTTGGGGAACAGCCTGAGGCCCTCGCGGAAAATCTCGTCCGCCTGCTGCGGCCGACCGGCGGCCACCTGCACGTGCGCCGCCAGGGTTTCCAGCATGGGATGGCGGTCGGTGTGCGCACGCAGCCAGTCCACCTCCTCCTGCGCGCGGCCGGGATCGTTGACGCGCAGCAGGGCCAGAGCCAAGCCGTAGCGCTGGGCGGCTTCGCGGGCGAATTTCCGGTCGCGCAGCCCTGCCTCGAACCACTCGAGCGCCTGCTGCGGGTTGCTGGTGGCGGCACGCAGCTTGGCGCGCACGTAATGGAATTCGTCGCTGTCGGACACCTGGCGGTAGGGCAGTTGCTCGACGCGGTTGCTCACGTCGGCGATGCGTTCGGTGGTGAGCGGGTGGGTACGCAGGAAGGCGGGTGCCGCGCCCTCGTGGAAGCGCGAACCCCGCATCAGTCGGTTGAAGAAGGCCGGCATGCCGCGCGCGTCGAAGCCGGCGTCGTGCAGGATCTGCAGGCCGACGCGGTCGGCTTCGCGCTCGTGTTCGCGCGTGTAGTCGAGCTGGCGCTGGATGGCACCGGCGGTCGCTGCCTGCATGGAGGCGTTGGCCAGTTGCGGGTTGGAGCGTGCCGCCAGCAGGGCGAATGCCATCGCCGCCCAGGATTTCCAGGCATCCTGCCTCTGCTGCGAGAGCATGCGCGCGATGTGGCGCTGTACCACGTGGCCGATTTCATGGCCGAGCACGCTGGCCAGTTCCGATTCGCTGCCGGCCGCCAGCAGCAGCCCGGTGTGCACGCCGATGACGCCGCCGGGCATGGCGAAGGCGTTGATGCTGTCATCCCGCACCACGAAGAAGGTGAAGCGCTGTTGCGGATCCGGGCTGTGCGCTGCCAGGCGCAGCCCCAGATTCTGCAGGTAATCGACCACTTCGATGTCGCCCACCGCGGCATTGTGGGCGCTCACGTCGCGCAGGATCTCCCGGGCGATGCGGCGTTCGTCCTGCGGCGACAGCACCAGTTGGGAGGAATCGCCCAGTTCGGGCAGGGTGTCGGCCAGCGCGGCAGGCATGGGCAGCAGCAACAGGCACAGGCATACAGCGAGCCCCGAGAAAGTGACTGCGCGGGCAAATCGCGGCGTTGCGCGGTGCTCGAAGGCCCGCCTGTCTCCGTGAGATGGAGCGCCGGCATCGGCTGCACAGCAGGCGAGCCTGCACTGAAACTGCGTCTTCCCGCCTCCTGCGCGCCGTGCGCCTTGCGCTTCGTCCCGCTCGCTCACTTCTTCAGGGCTTCCTCGATTTCACCCTGTTATGATATAGGTACTGCCCGGAGAGTTCACCGCACATGAGTCAATTCACCCATTTCGATGCCGCCGGCCAGGCGCACATGGTCGATGTCGGCGGCAAGGACGCGACGCGCCGCGTGGCGCGCGCCGCCGGCAGCATCCGCATGCAGCCCGCCACGCTGGCGATGGTGCGGCAAGGAGACGCGAAGAAGGGCGACGTGCTCGGCGTGGCGCGCATCGCCGCCATCCAGGGCGCCAAGCGCAGCGCCGAGCTGATCCCGTTGTGCCACCCCGTCGCGCTCACCCGGGTGGGCGTGGAATTCACGCTGGACGAGGCCGTGTCCAGCATCCATTGCAGCGTCACCGCGGAAACCGTGGGCCGCACCGGCGTGGAAATGGAAGCACTCACCGCCGTCAGCGTGGCGCTGCTCACCATCTACGACATGTGCAAGGCAGTGGACCGCGGCATGACCCTGGGCGACATCCGCCTGCTGGAAAAGGCCGGCGGCAAGTCGGGGCACTGGCGGGCGGTTGCGTGAGTCTGGAACTTGTCGCGGTCTCGTGCGTCGTAGTGCGAGCACCGCAAAGGTGAACAACCAAGAACCATGAATCTCCCCCTGCCAGACTCTAACGCCGGCGGCGGGCCGCATTTCGGCCGCTACATCCTCATCGGCTTCTTCACCGTGGCGCCGCTGTGGGTGACCTGGCTGGTGTTCGATTTCCTGCTCGGCATTCTGGCCAGTGCCGGACGCCCCCTGCTGCGCGCGGCGGCTGGGCTGGTGGCGCCGGTTTCCCACACCCTCGCCGGCTGGCTGCTGCATTCCTCCTTCAAGCAGGCGGTGGCGGTGCTGCTCACCCTCGCCGCGCTCTACGGCATCGGTCTGCTGGCATCCCTGGTATTTGGCCGCAAGCTGATCGACGCGGCGGAATCCCTGCTTGCCCGCCTGCCGCTGGTGCAGACCATCTACGGCGCCACCAAGGGCTTCCTGCACACCCTGCGCAAGCCGCCTGCGCGCGGCCAGCGCGTGGTGCTGATCAGTTTTCCCACGCCGGAAATGAAGACGGTGGGCTTCGTCACCAAGATCCTGCGCGATAGCGACAGCGGGCGCGAACTGGCCGCCGTATATGTGCCTACTGCGCCCAATCCCACGTCCGGCTACATCGAGATCGTGCCGCTCGACCAGGTGGTGCAGACCGACTGGACGCTGGAGGAGGCCATGAGCTTCGTCATGACCGGCGGCGCCAACGCGCCGGACACGGTGCGCTACACCGCGGCGGCGGAGCGGCAGACATGACGGTCGTGCTGGTCAGGCGCGCGGGGTTGATGGCACTGCTGTGGTGGATTCTGGCGGAAGGCCGCCAGGACGGCTGGCTGCTGGGCGCCGTCGCCGTGGCGGCGGCCCTGTGGGCCAGCATGCGCCTGCTGCCGCCGGCGGACGAGGGGGTGCGCGTGACACGTCTGCCGGTGTTTCTCGCTTTTTTCGTGTGGAATTCGTTCAAGGGCGGCGTGCAGGTGGCGTGGCTTTCGCTGCGCCGCCGCTCGGCCTTGCGCCCCGGCGTGCTGGAGCTGACGCTGCGCCTGCCGCCCGGCGCGCCGCGTGTGCTGATGGTCGGCACGCTGGGGCTGATGCCCGGCACCCTGAGCGTGCGGCTCGACGATGCGCGCCTCCGCGTGCACGTGCTGGATACGCGCCTGCCCATCGTCGCCGAGGCGGACGAGTTGCAGGCGCATGTTGCCTACCTGTTTGGAGGTGCCGCGCCGTGACCGGTCTGGAGCTGCCCATCGCCTTGTTCCTGCTCGCCAACCTGGTGGTGGCGCTACTGCGCGCGGCACGCGGGCCGACCCCGGCCGACCGCATGCTGACGGCCTTGCTGTTCGGCAGCACCGGTGTCGGCATCCTCGTGTTGCTGGCCTATGCCGGAGGTGGCGGCGGGCTGGTGGACACGGCGCTGACGCTGGCGCTGCTGGCGGCCATCGCCGGCGTTGCCTTCGCCCGGCGTGCCTGGCATAGCGGAGGAGACGATCATGCTTGAACTGACGAGCGCGCTGCTGCTGCTGACCGGCGCCTTCTTCTATTTCGCCGGCACCGTCGGCCTGCTGCGCTTTCCCGACGTCTACACGCGCCTGCACGCCTTGGCCAAGGCCGACAACCTGGGCCTGGGCTGCATTCTGCTGGGCCTTGCCCTGCAGGCGGACAGCCTCGCCGCCGCCCTGAAACTCCTGCTGATCTGGCCGCTGGCGCTGACCGCCAGCGCCGGCGTGGGCTATGCCATCGCCCGCCGCGCCGCCGCGCTCGGCATCGCGCCATGGGAGAACAAGCAGCCATGAACGCCAGCCTCGCCCTGGACATCCTGCTCGCCGTCACCCTGCTGTGGAGTGCCTGGCGCACGCTGGTCATGCCGCGGCTGGATCGCGCGGTGGTGCTGTTCATCGTCTTCGGCCTGCTCCTCGCCCTGGTGTGGGCGCGGGTCGTAGCGCCCGACATCGCCCTGGCCGAGGCGGCCATCGGCGCCGGCCTGACCGGCGCGCTGCTGCTGGATACGCTGGGCGCGCTGCGCCGGCGCGGAAAGGACGCATGAAGCAACTTGTCGTCGTCCTCGCCATGGCGGCGTTCACCGCCATCCTCGTCGGCGCCATGCTGGAACTCGGCCCGGCACCGGTGGCGCTGCCGGCCAGTGTGGCGGCCAACCTCGAAGCCAGCGGCGTGCGGCATCCGGTGACGGCGGTGCTGCTCAACTTCCGCGGCTACGACACCCTGCTCGAAGTCGCCGTGCTGCTGCTGGCCTTGCTCGGCGTGCTGGCGGCCGGCGTGTCCAAACAGCCGCGCGAGGCGGATGCCTGCGCCGCCGATCCGGTACTGCCCTGGCTCTCGCGGGTCGCCGCGCCAGCCATGGTGATGGTGGCGGTCTATCTGCTGTGGGCGGGCGCGTTTCGCCCGGGCGGCGCCTTTCAAGCCGGTGCGGTGCTGGCGGCGGCGGCGGTGCTGCTGCATCTCGCCGGCCTCCTGCCCGGCTGGGTGCAGCCCGGCCGCTGGCTGCGCTGGGGGTTGGCGGGCGGCCTGCTGCTGTTCATCGCCGTGTCGCTGGGGCCGCTTCTGGCAGGGGATGCGCTGTTGCAGTACCCGCTCGCCTGGGCCGGGCTGCTCATCCTGCTGATCGAAGCCGGCCTCACCGTGTCGCTCGGCCTCATCCTGGCCGGTCTGTTCCTGCTGCTCACCGACGGAGAGGGCGGGCGCGCATGAGCGGTGGCATGATCTACGCCATCGCTGGCGCCATCCTGTTTGCCATGGGAGCGACGGGGGTGGTGCTGCTCGCCGACCTGCTGCGCCGCACCCTCGCCTTCAACCTCATGGGCAGCGGTGCCTTCCTCGTCCTGGTCGGTCTTGCCCAGCGCGGCGGCCAGCCCGACCCGGTGCCGCACGCCATGGTGCTCACCGGCATCGTCGTCGCCGTGGCCGCCACCGCGCTGGCGCTGGCCCTGCTGCGCAAGCTGCACGCGCTCACCGGGCGCACGCAACTGCCGGAGGGGGATGTCGATGACTGAAACGGTGATCGCGCCCATGCCCTGGCTCGTGATGCTGCCGCTGGCGTGGGCCACGCTCGCCTTCGTGTTGGGGCCGGGGCGCGGCGCCCGGCTCGCGCTCGTCGCGCTCGTCGCGCAACTGGTACTGGCCCTGTGGCTGGCGGCGCAGGTGAGTGCCGGCGCGCCGCAGCACATGGCGGTGGGCGGCTGGCCGGCCCCGCTGGGCATCGCGCTCGCCGTCGACGGACTGTCCGCCCTCATGCTGCTGCTGACCCAGGCGGTGGCGCTGCCCATCGCCATCTACGCCCGCGCCTATTTTTCTGCCGGCAGCGAAGAGGGGCGCCATTTCTGGCCACTGAGCGGGATGCTGCTGGCAGGCATCAACGCCTTGTTCGTCTCCGCCGACCTGTTCAACCTCTACGTCACCCTGGAACTCGTGGGCCTGTCCGCGGTGGGCCTGGTGGCGGCCGGCGGCGGCACCCGGCAGGTCGCCGCCGCGCTGCGCTACCTGTTCGCCACCATACTGGGTTCCGGCGCCTACCTCTTGGGCGTGGCCCTGGTGTACGGCAGCTATGGCACGGTCTCGCTGGAGACGCTGTTGCCGCTGGTCACGGCGGAAGCACCGCGGCTGGTATGGCTGGCCGGCGGCCTGATGCTGGCCGGGCTGCTGCTGAAGACGGCGCTGTTTCCGCTGCACTACTGGCTGCCACCCGCCCACGGCGGCGCGCCGGCACCCGTATCGGCGCTGTTGTCGGCGCTGGTGGTGAAGGCTTCCTTCTACCTCATCCTGCGTCTGTGGCTGGGGCCGTTCGCGCCGCTCGGCGAGGCGGCGGGCTGGCTGCCGGCGCTACTGGGGGCGGGCGCCATCCTGTGGGGCTCGGTCATGGCGATCCGCGCCGCGCGCATCAAGACCCTGGTCGCCTATTCCACGGTGGCGCAACTCGGCTATCTGTTCCTCATCTTTCCGCTGCTGGCGCCCGACGGCGTGGCGCTGCAGGCCGGCAGCCTGCATGCCTTCGCCCACGGACTCGCCAAGGCGGCCATGTTCGCCGCCGCCGGCGCGCTGATCAAGGCCACCGGACAGGACAGCGTGGCGGGTCTCGCCGGCGTCGCCGAGCGCATGCCGATCACGCTGTTCGCCTTCGGCCTGGCCGGGGTGACGCTGATGGGCCTGCCGCCGTCGAGCGGCTTCCTCGCCAAGTGGCTGCTCATCGAGGCGGCGCTGGGGCAGGGATACTGGGCCATCGCCGCGATGGCGCTCGCCGGCGGGCTGCTGGCGGCCATCTACGTGTTCCGCGTGCTGCGCCAGGCCTTCCTGCTGGCGCCGTCGTACGCGCCGCTCCATCCCGTGCCGCGCACGCTGGAGTGGACCGCCTTTGCGCTCGCCGCGGCCAGCGTGCTGCTGGGCCTGCGCGCCTCCGAGCTGATGCGGCTGCTGGCGGCAGGGGGCGCGGCATGAGTTTCAACGAACTGCTGCCTCTGGCGGTGCTGGCTTCCTCGCTGCTGCCCGGCCTGGTCATCTTCCTGCTGCCGGAAGCCCGCGTGGGGTTGCGCACCGCGCTCAACCTGCTGGGCGCGTTGACCAAGGCGGCACTGGTCGGCATCCTGCTCGCCGGCGTGTATGCCGGTGAGGAATACGGTTTCCGCTACGCCGTGCTGCCCGGGCTGGAGCTCGTGCTCAAGGCCGATGCCCTGGGGCTGCTGTTCATGACCCTGTCCACCGTGCTGTGGCTGTTCACCACCCTGTACGCCATCGGCTATCTGGAAGGCGCCCCGCACCGCAGCCGCTTCTTCGGCTTCTTCAGCCTGTGCGTGACCGCCACCATGGGCATCGCCATGGCCGGCAACCTGTTCACCTTCTTCATCTTCTACGAGCTGCTCACGCTGTCCACCTTCCCGCTGGTGGTGCACCGCGGCACCGACAAGGCGATGCGCGGCGGCACCGTCTATCTCGCCTACACGCTCGCCGGCGGCGCCCTGTTGCTGACCGGCATCGTGCTGTTCTACAGCCTGCTCGGCCATGGCGAATTCGTCCATGACGGCGTGATTGCCGCGCTGGGGCCGGAGCATGCGGACGAACTCAAGCTGATCTTCCTGCTGCTCATCGTCGGCGTCGGCGTCAAGGCAGCCATGGTGCCGCTGCACGGCTGGCTGCCGCAGGCCATGGTGGCGCCGGCGCCGGTGTCGGCGTTGCTGCACGCGGTGGCGGTGGTCAAGGCGGGCGCCTTCGGTATCGTGCGCATCGTCTATGAAGTCTATGGCGTGGAATACGCCGAGTCGCTGGGACTGTTGACGCCGCTAGCGGCGGTCGCCGCCGTCACCATCCTCTGGGGCAGCCTGCGCGCGCTCGCCCAGGATGATCTCAAGAAGCGCCTGGCTTTCTCCACGGTGAGTCAGGTCTCCTACATTGCCCTCGGCGTCGCCCTGTTCGGCCCTCTCGGCACGGTGGGCGGGCTGGTGCACCTGGTGCACCAGGGCATCATGAAAATCACATTGTTCTTCTGCGCCGGCAATTACGCGGAAACGCTGGGCATCCACCGGGTGGGCGAGATGTCCGGCGCCGGCCGGCGCATGCCCGCCACCAGCATCGCCTTTTCCATCGCCGCGCTCGGCATGATGGGAGCGCCGCTCACCGCCGGCGCGGTCACCAAAACCTGGCTGATGGACGGCGCGCAGGCCGCCGGCATGGAGTGGGCGGTGCGGGTGCTGTGGACCTCCAGCCTGCTCAATGCCGCCTATTTCCTGCCCATTCTCTACCGCCTGTGGTTCCGGCCGGCGCCGGCGACCTGGCCGGAGGAGCACATCCCGGCGCGCGGCTGGCGCGAGACAGCCTGGCTGCTGCTGCTGCCGCCCCTGATCACCGCCGCCGCGACGCTGGCTGCCGGCATCTACGCCGAACATCCGCTGAGCCCGCTGTCGTGGGCGCAGCTCATCGCTGAACGCGAATACCTGACGGCACCGTGACGGTGCCGCGGCAAGGGCCTTGCGGTACGGCGGCCTGCCTGTATACTGCGGGGCAATAGTTGCAACAGGAACGTGGTCTTTGTCAAGAGGGAGGTACGGTGCATGAAGGAAGCGGGGCGCGCCGCGTTGCATGCGGGGCTGGCGTGGAAAAAAAAAGGGGGGGTGAACGGGCGCGCAGCGATCTCGCGCAGCTGCACGACCTGCTCGACCGGCACGCCATCGTCAGCGAGGCCGATGTCGATGGCTGCATCACCTACGTCAACGACCGCTTTTGCGAGGTCAGCGGCTACCGCCGCGCCGAACTGATCGGGCACAGCCACCGCATCATCCGCTCCGGCGTGCATCCGCCGGAGTTCTATCGGGAAATCTGGGACACCATCACCGCCGGCCGCATCTGGCAGGGCGTGTTGTGCAACCGGCGCAAGGACGGCAGCCACTACTGGGTGCGCGGCACCATCATGCCGGTACTGGGCGACGACGGCCTGCCGCTGCGTTATCTCTCCGTTCGCACTGACATCACCGAAATCATCGAATTCGAGCAAGCGTTGCAGCGCAGCGAGGAGCGGCTGCGCCGGGCACAGATTTACGCCGATGTCGGCACCTGGGATTGGGACATGGTCACCGGCGGGCTGTACTGGTCGGAGCAGGTCGCACCCATGCTCGGCCTCGATCCCATGGCCGAGACCCGCTACGAGCACTTCATCGAGGCCGTGCATCCGGATGACCGCCAGCGGGTCATCGACGCCATCGATGCCTGCATCTGGCGCGGCGAGAAATACCAGGTGGAACACCGCGTCGTGTTGCCGGACGGCCGCGTGCGCTGGATGCTGGAACAAGGCGACGTCACCCGAGATGCGGCCGGCCGGCCCCTGCACATGCTGGGCGTGGTGCAGGACATCACGCCGCGCCGGCAGGCCGAGGAGAAGCTGCGCGCCGCCATGCGGAGCCTGGCCAACGCCCAGCGCATCGCCCGGTTGGGCAACTGGGACATCGAAAGCGGCGAACTGTACTGGTCCGAGGAAATCTATCGCATCTTCGGGCGCGACCCGCGCAGCTTCACGCCGAGCTACGACGGCTTCCATGCTGCCGTGCATCCGGACGATGCCAGCCTGGTGCGCGAGCAGGAGCAGGAGGCCTATCGCACGGGTGTGTTCAGTCTGACGCACCGCATCCTGCGTCCGGACGGCAGCGTGCGCCACGTGCACCAGCAAGCCGAGGTCTATTTCGATGCGGCCGGCCAGCCCGTGCGCGTCTCCGGCACGGTCCAGGACGTGACCGTGCAGGTCGAGCGCGAGCGTCATCTGGAAGAGGCCAGGCAGGAAGCCGAACGCGCGAGCCAGGCCAAATCCCGGTTCCTCTCCAGCATGAGCCACGAGCTGCGCACGCCGCTCAACGCCATCCTCGGCTTCGCCCAACTGCTGGAGATGGAGGAGGGGCTCACCGCCGACCAGCGCGAAAACATCGACGAGATCCTGCATGCCGGCCGCCACCTCCTGGAACTGATCAACGAAGTGCTGGATCTCGCGCGCATCGAGGCCGGCCACCTGCATGTCGTGCCGGAACCGGTGCGCTGCTGCGAACTCGTGGCGGAATGCCTCGGCCTGACGCGCGCCATGGCCGGACAGCACGGCATCGCGCTCGGCGAATGCCCGCGTTCGCTGTGCCCGGTGTGGTTCCGGGCCGACCGCCGCCGCCTCAAACAGGCCATCGTCAACCTCATCTCCAATGCCATCAAGTACAACCGCCCGCAGGGCCGCGTCGCCCTGCGCATCGCGCGCGGCCCGGCCGGCCGCGTGCGCATCGAGGTCGAAGACACCGGCCCGGGCATCGCCCCGGACAGGCAGCGCCAGCTGTTCGAGCCGTTCGAACGCCTGGGGGCCGAAGTGCTGGGCATCGAAGGCACCGGCATCGGGCTCGCCATTAGCAAGCGCCTGGTAGAAGCCATGGGCGGCAGCATTGGCGTCACCAGCGCGCCAGGCGAGGGCAGCACGTTCTGGGTGGAGCTCCCGGAGACCTCGCCGCCGGGCGCTGACCGAACCACGACAACCCCGACGGACGGCAGAGGAGAACCACCGTGAACGACCGCATGGCCAGCCCGGACAGCAAGGATGCTGCCATTCTCATCGTGGATGACGAGCCCGCCAACGTCCTGTTGCTGGAAAAGATGCTGGTCGCGGATGGCTACCGCAACCTGCACGCCACCACCGATGCGTGCCAAGCGCTGGCGCTGGCGCGCGAGCACCATGCCTGCCTGGTGCTGCTCGACCTCGGCATGCCTCACCTGGACGGCTTTGCGGTGATGGAACGGCTGCGCATGGAATTGCCCGAGCCGCCGGCGGTGCTGGTGCTGACCGCGCAGGTCGAGCTTGCCAACCGCCTGCGCGCCCTGCGGCAGGGCGCGCGCGATTTCGTCAGCAAGCCGTTCGAGATGCCCGAGCTGCTGGCACGGGTGCGCAACCTGCTGGAATCCCACCTCTACCAGTTGCGCCTGCGCTACGAGAACGAGATTCTCGATGCGCGGGTGGCACAACGCACCCAGGAACTGCACGACAGCCGCCTCGACATCATCCGCCGCCTGGGGCGGGCAGCGGAATACCGCGACAACGAGACCGGCCTGCACATCATTCGCATGAGCAAGTATTCGCGCATCCTGGGCCTGCGCGCCGGCGTGACCCGCGCCGAGGCGGAGCTGCTGTTGCAGGCCAGCCCCATGCACGACATCGGCAAGATCGGCATTCCAGACGCCATCCTGCTCAAGCCCGGCAAGCTGGACGCAGGCGAGTGGAAAATCATGCAGACCCATGCCCAGATCGGTGCCGACCTCCTGGGCGGCAACGATTTTCCGCTGTTGCGCATGGCGCGTGAAATCGCTCTTGCCCACCACGAGAAATGGGACGGCAGCGGCTATCCGCAGGGTCTTTCCGGTGAGGCCATCCCGCTGGTGGGCCGCATCGTGGCGGTGGCCGACGTGTTCGACGCCCTCACCACCCCCCGCACCTACAAGCCCGCCTGGCCGGTCGAGCAGGCCATCGAGCACTTGCGCGCGCAGCGTGGCCACCATTTCGACCCGCGCCTGGTGGATGGCTTTCTGGAATCCCTGGACGAAGTGCTGGACGTGTTCGAGCAGTTCGCCGAACCGGAAGAAAGGGCTGCCTGATGGATGCCTCGCTCAAGGTGCTGGTCGTCGAAGACGTGGCGAAAAACATGCTGCTGTTCACCAGGGCGCTGGAGCGAGCCGGCTATGCGGTGGTGGGTGCGGAAAGCGGCGAGGAGGCGATTGCGCGCTATCGGGCGGAATGCCCGGACGTCGTGCTGATGGACCTCATGCTGCCCGGCATGGATGGCTGCGAAGCGGTGGCGCGGCTGCGCGAAATCGATGCCGGGCGCTGGGTGCCCATCATTTTCGTCAGCGGGAGGAGCGAGAACAGCGACATCGTGCGCGCGCTGGAAGCCGGCGGCGACGATTACATCGGCAAGCCGGTCGATCTCGCCCTGCTGCTCACCAAGCTGCGCTCCATGCAGCGCATCGCCGCCATGCAGCGGCGGCTGGCGCTGACGGCGGCGGAGCTGGAGGAATACCGGCAGGCCGCCGAGCAGGAACAGGCCATCGCCCACGACGTCATGGCGCGCATGATCGAATCCTCCTCCATCGAGGATCCGGGGCTGCAGATCTTTCTCGCCCCGGCGCGCCGCTTCAACGGTGACCTGCTCATCGCCAACCGCTCGCTCAACGGCGAGCTCTACGTGCTGCACGCCGATTCCATGGGACACGGCCTGGCCGCCGCGCTGCCGCTGCTGCCACTGGCACAAATCTTTCACGCCATGGCGGTGGAAGGGCATTCCGTCCCCGCCATGGTGCACGAGATGAATGCCCAGTTGTACCGCCTGCTGCCGCCCGGCCGCTTCGTTTCCGCCGCCCTGTTGCGGGTGGACCGCGCCAACCGGCTGGTGGAGATATGGAACGGCGGCAACCCGGCCGTACTGCTGGTGGATGCCGAGGGCGGAGTGCTGCAACGCTTCGAGCCCCGTCACCTGCCGCTGGGCGTGCTCGACGCCGCGGCCTTCGATGCCACTACCCGGGCCGTGCAGTGCAATGACTTCTGCCAGTTGGTGACGTTTTCCGACGGCGTCACCGACGCCCGCAACGCGGCCGGCGCGAAATTCGGCGAAGCCGGCGTGCTGCGTGCCATCGCCCGGGGCGGGGATATCCACGCCAGCCTGCTCACCGACGTGCAGGCGCACATCGCCCACGGCGGCGAACAGGACGACATCTCCTTCCTCGTGCTGAGCGGCTGCCTGCAATCCACCTGCCGACTGTGATGTCCGGCGCCGTATCGGGCTCCGGCTGACGCCAGGAAAAATTCCCGGAGGGTTTCTGCTAGCATGGGGCGGGGTCCTTTCCTCATCCGGTTGCAGGTGCCATGCCCGTCATTCCTTACGTCATCGAACTCATCCTCTGGCTGCTGGCGGCCTTTTCGGTGGTCACCTGGACCATTCTGCTGATCAAGATGATCGTCTTCACCCGGCTGCGCCGCGCCAATGCCCGCTTTCTCGCCGCGTTCAACGAACTGGTCGGCGCCGCCGCGCTGCCTGCCCTGCTGCGTGATACCCGCGGCACCTTCAGCCTGCTGGCGCAGGCCATGCTGGAGGAGCTGCGGGTGTACGCGGGCAATCCGGTGCTCACGGCCCACTCGCGCAGCGAAATGCTGCGCCACACCCTCAACCAGGAGCGGCGGATGATCCAGACCCGGCTGGAAACCGGCCTCGCCGCCCTGGCCAGCATCGGCTCGATCTCGCCCATCCTCGGGCTGCTCGGCACGGTGTGGAGCATCATGAACCTGCTCCGGTCCATTTCCGGCGACGGCAGCACGGGGCTGGACGTCGTCGCTGGCCCCATCGGCGATGCGCTGATCACCACTGCGGTGGGCATCATCGTCGCCGTGCCTGCCCTGCTCGGCCACAATTTTTTCGCGCGTCGGGTCAGGGTGGCGCTGATGGACATGGAGCGCTTCTGCGAGCGCCTGCAACACCTCGCCATCTGCAACGGCTACGGGATGGACGCCGATGGCCCGCGATGATTCCGACTTTGACAGCAAAGTGATCGGCGAAATCAACCTGACTCCGCTGGTGGACGTCATTTTCATCGTCCTCATCGTCTTCATCGTCAGTATCCCGCTGCTCACCAATGTCATCCCGGTCAGCCTGCCGCGCACCGCGCCCACCGCCGAGGCGCAGAAGGTCAGCGACGTGCGGGTCAGCATCGATGCCTCGGGGCAGGTCTTCCTCGACCAGGCGCGCATCCCGGCGGACGCCTTGGAAGGCGAGCTGCGGCGGCGCAATGTCGACGGCAACCTGCGAGTGGAAATCCTCGCCGACGAGGCCGTGGCCTACCGCGAGGTGGCGCGCGCCATGGCGCAGATCCGTCGCGCCGGCATCAGCAGATTCACCTTCGTCATCCTGCCCGAAACCGGCCGGGCACCGGGGTAGCCCGGAGCCCGGCATTGGCGGCACCCGTTTCCCGGCAGCTATTCTCCGACAGGCGCACGCTGCTTGCCGCCCTGGCCGTCTCGCTGCTGCTGCACTGGTTTACCGTGGCCGGCTGGCCCATCCGCGAGGCCGAGTATCTGTTGCTGCCGCTCACCATCGAGGCCGAAATCGTCACGCCGCCGCCCGTGCCGGAACCGCAACCGGAACCAGAACCAGAACCGCAACCTCCCCCCGCGCCGCCGCCGCGCGTGATGCCGAAGCCTGCGCCCGCCCCGCCGGCGCCTCCCCGGGAGCAGCCGCTGCGCCAGGGTTACGCCCTGCCCGTGCTGGCCGCCGAGGCGACGGAGGATGCGCAAGCGGGCGATTACACGGTGCCGGAGGTGCCGCCGGAAAACGCGGAACTGGCCGGTGCAGCCATCGGCACGGCACCTGCGGCCCACACCGGATCTGTTTATGGCATCCAGGACGGCGCCCTCATCGGCCCGGCGATGCCGCCGGAACCCGTTCCGGAGCCGCCGGACGATGCCGGGCTGTGGCAGGCCTACGGCCATGCCGTGCAGCAACAGGCATACCGCCACGCCCGCTATCCCGAAATGGCGCGCAGACGTGGCCAGCAGGGCACGGTGAAAGTGGCCTTCCACATCGATGCCGCCGGCCGCCTGCGGAGCCTGGCCGTCAGCCAGTCCAGCGGCTATCGTGCGCTGGACGAGCAGGCATTGCAGATGGTGCGCCAGAGCCTGCAGGAACTGCCGGTGCCGGAAAGCCTGCGTGGTCATGCCTTCCGCATCGTGATTCCGGTCGAATTCAGGCTGCAATGAGGGCGGACAAACAAAAAGGCACCCCCGCGGGGGTGCCTTGCGTGCTTCTCGAACGTCGGCGGGATGCGCTTACTTGCCGACCTGGAACAGCACTTCTTCCGGATCGCTCAGCTTGCCGGTGACGGCATCGACCTCGACTTCCAGCGTCTTGCCGTCGGCGGTCTTGATGTCGAACTCGTAGGCCACGCTGCCGCTGTTCTCGATTTCATACTCGATCTTCATGATGGTGCCGGGATGCTTGTCCAGCGCCGTCTTCATGGCGGCATCCAGGCGTACTTTGGCCTTGCCGGTGAATTCGGTGGCGTCGGCATGGACTTCGCGCTCGGTTTCGAGCAGCTTGCCGGTCCCCTTGAAAAGGATGTCGATCAGTTTGTCGAAGCCGATGTGTTTGGTCAGTTCCGGGATGAGTTCGTTGGTAATGCGGTCGGTGATCTTGGCGCGAATGATCTGCGAGACGGCCAGCAGGAGGGCGACGAAGACCAGGCCCCAGCGCAGGTCGCGGAACACTTTGCGGAACAGGGTCCAGCTCATGACGCCAGCGCCTCCTTGGCGGCCGGATGATGCTTCTGGTAGATGCGCTCCAGACCCAGCGGCTCGATCTTC
>JBBILG010000036.1:0-15710 GCA_037445085.1 Methylobacillus sp. | reverse complement strand
CGGCCTTAGCTTATTCCTCCCCGGTGGCTGTCCAAACGACCGGGACCACCGCAACCTCGCCTTTTATGTCGGTGACCAGATCGACGTCGGCATGGAAATTTTGCCCATGAAGTCCATGCAATCCAAAATGAGCTCCGGTGTCGCCTATTATGAAGGGGAGCTGTACAACGTCGTGCGTCAGGGTCGAGGGGTACCGGCGGTGCCACTGGTCATCGCTGGAGTGGATGCATGAAAATCCATATCAGGAACGGCCGCTTGATCGACCCGCAGCACGGCATCGACGCGCGGCGGGATCTCTACGTCGCCGCCGGCAGGGTGCTCGCCGTCGGCCAGGCACCGGAAGGTTTTTCCGCCAACCAGGTCATCGATGCCGACGGGCTGGTGGTGTGCCCCGGCCTGGTCGACCTCGCCGCCTGCCTGCGCGAGCCCGGCAACGAATACAAGGCCACGCTGGAAAGCGAGTTGCAGGCAGCCGTCGCCGGCGGCGTCACCAGTCTCGCCTGCCCGCCCGACACCGACCCGGTGCTGGACGAACCGGGACTGGTGGAGATGCTCCAGCACCGCGCGCAGCGCCTGCATCTGGCGCACGTCCATCCCGTCGGCGCGCTGACGCGCCAGCTCGCCGGACGGCAGCTCACCGAAATGTGCCTGCTGCATGAAGCCGGCTGCGTCGGCTACAGCCAGGCCAGCGAGCCCATCATGGACACCCAGGTGCTGCTGCGCGCCATGCAGTACGCCGGCACATTCGGCTTTACCGTGTGGCTGCGCCCGGAAGAACCGCATCTTGCCGCCGGCGGCGTCGCCCACGACGGCGAAGTGGCGGCCCGGCTCGGCCTCCAGGGCATCCCTGTCTATGCCGAGTCCATCGCGCTCGCCACCATGCTGCGGCTGGCCGAGGAGACCGGTGTTCGCCTGCACGTGTGCCGGCTGTCCACGCGCGAGGGGGTGGAACTGCTGGCGCAGGCCAGGCGGCGTGGCCTGGCGGTGACCGCCGATGTCGGCATCAACCACCTACATCTCACCGAGCACGATATCGGCTACTTCGACGCCAGCTGTCGCCTGCGCCCGCCGCTACGCAGCCAGCGCGACCGCGACGCGCTGCGCGCCGGTTTGCGCGAGGGCATTCTTGATGCCGTCTGTTCCAACCACTCGCCGGTGGATGACGACGCCAAGCTGGTGCCGTTCGCCGAGGCCGAGCCCGGCGCCAGCGGTCTGGAACTGCTGCTGCCGCTCACCCTCAAGTGGGCTGCGGAGGACGGCGTGTCGCTGCCAGACGCCATCGCCCGCATCACCTGTCAGCCCGCCGCCGTGCTCGGCATCGCCGCCGGACACCTGGCGCCAGGCGCGGATGCCGACATCTGCATCTTCGACCCGGAGGAATACTGGAAGGTGGGGGCCGGCACGCTGCGCAGCCAGGGCAAGAACACCCCGTTCCTCGGCCATGAACTGACCGGCCGGGCGCGCTATACCCTGGTGCACGGGCAGGTGGTCTACCAGAAATGAAACGGGGCCGCTCACGCGGCCCCGTTCGCGTACCGCAGACCCGGCTACACGATGCCCAGATGGTCGAGGCCGGCCGAGAGATCCTTGTCCTTGGCCGCCTTGCCTTCCAGCTTGATCCTGAGGCGGATGTCGTTCACCGAGTCGGCGTTGCGCAGCGCATCCTCGTAGGTGATGAGGTCGGCCTCGTACAGGTCGAACAGCGACTGGTCGAAGGTCTGCATGCCCAGCTCGCGCGACTTGGCCATGATTTCCTTGATCTCGTGCACTTCACCCTTGAAGATGAGGTCGGCGATCAATGGCGAGTTGATCATCACTTCCACCGCCGGAATGCGTCCCTTGGTGCCCTTGCGCGGGATGAGGCGCTGCGAGACGAAGGCGCGGGTGTTGAGGGAGAGGTCCATCAGCAACTGCTGGCGGCGGTCTTCCGGGAAGAAGTTGATAATGCGGTCCAGCGCCTGGTTGGTGCTGTTGGCGTGCAGGGTGGCGAGACACAGGTGACCGGTTTCGGCGAAGGCGATGGCATAGTCCATGGTCTCGCGATCACGGATTTCACCGATGAGGATGACGTCCGGCGCCTGGCGCAAGGTGTTCTTCAGCGCGGCGAACCAGTTTTCGGTATCCACCCCTACCTCGCGCTGGGTGACAATGCAGTTCCTGTGCTCGTGCATGAACTCGATCGGATCCTCGATGGTGATGATGTGCCCGTAGCTGTTCTCGTTACGGTAGCCCACCATGGCCGCCAACGACGTGGATTTTCCGGAGCCCGTGGCGCCCACGAACAGCACGATGCCGCGCTTGGCCATGGCAATTTCCTTCAGCACCGGCGGCAGGCCCAGTTCCTCGAAATTGGGAATACGGGTGGAAATGGTACGGAACACCAGCCCGGTGCTGCCGCGCTGGATGAAGGCGTTGACGCGGAAGCGGGCGACACCGGGCAGGCCGATGGCGAAGTTGCATTCCTTGGTGGCATCGAACTCCGCCGCCTGCTTGTCGTTCATGATGGAGCGGGCGACCTCCTTGCACTGCTGGTTGGTCAGCGCCTGGTTGCTGACCGGCGCCACCTTGCCGTCCACCTTGAGCGCCGGCGGGAAACCGGTGGTGATGAACAAGTCGGATGCATTCTTGGCGAGCATCATGCGCAGCAAGTCGAAGACGAATTTTTCTGCCTGGCTCTGATCCATGACGCGGTTTCCTGTGGTCGGGTTGCGGGAGGGCTAGAGGATCATGTCCTTGTTCATGGCGCGCGCGCGCGCCTCGTCGCCGGCCACCAGATTGCGCCGCACCAGCTCCTGCAGGCACTGGTCCAAGGTCTGCATGCCGACGTTCTGGCCGGTCTGGATGGCCGAATACATCTGCGCCACCTTGTTCTCGCGGATGAGATTGCGGATAGCCGGCGTGCCGATCATGATCTCGTGCGCCGCCACCCGGCCCTGGCCGTCCTTGGTCTTGAGCAGGGTCTGCGAAATCACCGCGCGCAGCGATTCGGAGAGCATGGAGCGCACCATTTCCTTTTCCGCCGCCGGAAACACGTCGATGACGCGGTCTATGGTCTTGGCGGCGGACGAGGTATGCAGGGTGCCGAATACCAGGTGGCCGGTTTCTGCGGCGGTCATGGCAAGGCGTATGGTCTCCAGGTCGCGCATTTCGCCCACCAGGATGACGTCCGGGTCCTCGCGCAGCGCCGAGCGCAGGGCGTTGGCGAAGGACAGCGTGTGCGGGCCGACTTCGCGCTGGTTGATCAGGCAGCGCTTGGGCTGGTGCACGAACTCGATGGGGTCCTCGATGGTGATGATGTGGTCGTAGCGGTTCTCGTTGATGTAATCGACCATCGCCGCCAGCGTGGTGGACTTGCCGGAGCCGGTCGGCCCGGTCACCAGCACGATGCCGCGCGGATTCTGGGCGATATCCCTGAAGATGGCCGGTGCCTCCAGCTGCTCCAGGGTGAGCACCTTGGAAGGGATGGTGCGGAAGGCCGCGGCGCAGCCGCGCTGCTGGTTGTAGGTGTTGACGCGGAAGCGCGCCAGATTGGGGATCTCGAAGGAGAAGTCGCACTCCAGGTTCTCTTCGTAGAACTTGCGCTGGGCATCGTTCATGATGTCGTACATCATGTCGTGCACTTGGCTGTGGTTCATCACCGGCATGTTGATACGGCGGATGTCGCCGTGCACGCGGATCATGGGCGGCAGACCGGCGGAAAGGTGCAGGTCGGAGGCCTTGTTTTTCACCGCGAATGCCAGCAGGTCAGCAACGTCCATCGAAAAATCCCCTGATATAATTTCCGGAAAATCGCTGACAGGATTATGGGCCCAATATCAGAACGCTTGCAAGCCGTGCTGGCGCGCGTGGCGCAAGCCGCCCGCGCGGCCGGACGGGATCCGCAGTCGGTGCGGCTGGTGGCCGTGAGCAAGGCGCAGCCGGCCGCCGCCATGCGCAAGGCCCATGCCGCCGGACAGAGCGTCTTCGGCGAGAACTACGTGCAGGAAGCACTCGCCAAGATGGCGGAACTCGGCGACCTCGACCTCGAATGGCACTTCATCGGCCCCATCCAGAGCAACAAAACGCGCCCCATCGCGGAAAATTTCCGCTGGGTGCACGGCATCGACCGCCTGAAGATCGCCCAGCGCCTGAACGACGCGCGGCCGGCCTCCCTGCCGCCGCTCGACGTCTGCATCGAGGTCAACATCAGCCAGGAGGCCAGCAAGAGCGGCGTGGCGCCGCAGGAATTACCCGCCCTGGCCGCCGCCGTCGCGGCGCTGCCGCGGCTCAGGCTGCGCGGACTGATGGCCATTCCCGCCCCCACTCACGATGCCACCCGCCAGCGCGAGGCCTTCGCCCGCCTGCGCGGCCTGCAGGAGCGACTCCGTGCGGGAGGCATGGCGCTGGACACGCTGTCCATGGGCATGAGCCACGATTTCGAGACGGCCATCGCCGAAGGCGCCACGCTGGTGCGCATCGGCACTGCCATCTTCGGTCCGCGCGCCCCGGGCCGGCCGTGCTAACCTTGCCGTAATTCCCGCGCTCGGGCGCATGAAACGGACCATGAACATGGAAAGAATCGGCTTCGTCGGCGGCGGCAACATGGCGCGCGCCCTCATCGGCGGCCTGCTGGCGCAGGGCTGGCGCGGCGATGACCTCACCGTCGTCGAACCGGACGCCGGGAAACGCCGGCAGCTGCAGCAGGACTACGGCGTCGCCGTGACCGACCAGTTGCCTGCCGCCGCCCGCGCCGACATCGTCGTCCTGGCGGTGAAGCCGCAGCAGTTGCGCGATGTCGCCATCTTCCTCGGCAGCCTGCTCGACCGCCAGCTGGTGATCTCCGTCGCCGCTGGCGTGAGGAGCGCCGATCTCGTGCGCTGGCTGGGCGGCTACGGGGCCGTGGTGCGCGTCATGTCCAACACGCCGGCGCAGCTCCGCAGCGGCGTCTCCGCGCTGTATGCCGCCGCCGGCGCGAGCGCCACGCAGAAGGAGCAGGCCGGGCGCGTGCTCGGCGCGGTGGGCACGACCGTGTGGCTGGACGAGGAGGCGCAGATGGACGCCGTCACTGCCATTTCCGGCAGCGGCCCGGCCTACGTGTTCTATTTCATCGAGGCCATGCAGCAGGCCGCCGCCGAACTGGGCCTTGGCGCCGCGCAGGGGCGCACGCTCTCCCTTCATACCGTGCTCGGCGCCGCGCAACTGGCCCTGCACAGCACGGAGCCGCCCGCCGTCCTGCGCGCCCAGGTGACGTCCAGGGGCGGCACCACCGAGCGTGCCCTCGCCTACATGGAAGAAGCCGGTGTGAAGAGCGCCATCGTGGCGGCCATTCATGCCGCGGCCAGGCGCGCGCAGGAACTGGGCGACCAGTTGGGAAAGGACTGACATGTTGACCACCGCTCTGGACTTCCTGTTCGGCACCCTGCTCGGGCTGCTCACCATCGCCTTCCTGCTGCGCGGCTTTCTGCAGCTCACTGGCGCCCCTTTCCGCAATCCGGTGTCGCAGGCCGTGGTTGCCGTCACCGACTTCGCCGTGCGCCCGCTGCAGCGCATCATCCCCGCGTGGGGCCGGGTGAACGGCGCCTGCCTGCTGCTGGCCCTGCTCACCCAGCTCCTGCTGCAGCTCGTGCTGCTGTGGCTGCATGATTTCCCCGTGCTGGTGGCCGACGGCCAGGCCTATCTCGCCCTGATCGGCCTGGCCACGCTCGCGGTGATTAAATACAGCCTGTACATCCTGCTCTACGCGGTGATCCTGTATGCCATCCTCGGCTGGATCAGCCCCCACACGCCGCTGACCCCGGTGCTGGACAGCCTCACCCGCCCCTTGCTGCGGCCGCTGCGACCGCTGATGCCGCGCCTGGGCGGCATCGATCTCTCCCCGCTGGCGGTGTTCATCCTCATCCAGCTCGTGCTCATGCTATTGCTGATGCCGCTGGAACAACAACTGCTGCGCCTGTTCTGATACCCCGCCACCGGCGCCGGCCGTCCCTGCCCGGGCCGAACCCCGCCCGCACGACGGCGCGGCCAGGATCAGGATGACGCTCTTCGCGGATCGGCGGGCCTGCGACAGGCCTGTTGGATTTCCGGCGCAAATCCTATAGAGTCGGCAAAAAAACGGGTTGCCTCAGACACGCCCGCCGGCATTCTCAACCGGAATACAACATGACAGGCAGCCAGCACACCCTGGAACAGCAGATTTCCGACTACCGCGAGTGGCGCAGCCAGCTGGCACGGGCCGTCTCCGATTACCGCGACTGGCTGGAAGCCAGCGGCGAGGGCGATGCCCTGCAGGATCTCAGGCTGTACGACATGATGCAGGCCCTGCACAACGACCGCCTGGTGCTGGCCTTCGTCGCCGAGTTCGCCCGCGGCAAGACCGAAACCATCAACGCACTGTTCTTCTCCGATTTCAAGGCCCGCCTGCTGCCCTGCGACGCCGGCCGCACCACCATGTGCCCCATGGAAATCTTCTGGGATGCGCGGGAAGAACCCTGCATCCGCCTGCTGCCGATCGAGACGCGCAAGCGCGACGAAGGACTCGCCCTGCTCAGGATGACCCCGCAGGCATGGACCCGGCTGCGCCTCGACACCGGCTCGGCGGAAAGCATGCAGGAAGCGCTGCGCTTCATCGTGCAGCGCAAGGAGGTCCCGCCGGAGGAGGCGCGTGCGCTCGGCCTGTGGGACGAGCGGGACCAGGCCATGGTGCAGGCGGCGCAGGCACGCGGTACGGTGGAAGTGCCCGTCTGGCGCCACGCCCTCATCAACTATCCGCACCCGCTACTCAAGGACGGCCTGGTCATCCTCGACACGCCCGGCCTCAACGCCCTGGGCACCGAGCCGGAACTCACCGTCAGCATCATTCCCAACGCCCACGCGGTGGTGTTCCTGCTGGCGACCGACACCGGCGTCACCCGCTCGGACATGGAAGTCTGGACCCGCTTCATCCGCGACCGCGCCGCCCGCAAGCTGGCCGTGCTCAACAAGATCGACATCCTGTGGGACGATCTCAAGAGCCGGGAGGAAATCGATGCCATGATCCGCGCGCAGGTGGCGGCCACCGCGCACCAACTGGGCCTGCCGGCAAACGACGTGTTCGCCATCTCGGCGCAGAAGGCTCTGGTGGCGCGCGTGCGCAACGACACCGCCCTGCTCGCCCGCAGCGGCATCGAGCGCCTGGAACGGACGCTGACGGAGAACGTGATCGCCGCCAAGCAGGCCATCCTGGGCAAATCCGTGGTAAGCGAAGTGGCCGCTATGGTCAAGGTTTCGCGCAGAAACCTGCAGCAGCGCCTGGTTGCCCTGCGCGACCAGCGGCAGGAGCTGGAATCACTGCGCGGCCGGAACGCCGGGGCAGTGCAGGAGTTGCTCAACCAGGTCAGCCGCAACCGCAAGCATTACGAGGCCAGCCTGGCCACCTTCAACGAGGGCCAGCAGCGCCTCGCCGAGGCGGGCGAGGCGCTCATGAAGCGGCTCAGCCTGTCGCGTCTGGAGCATCTGCTGGAGGACAGCCGCCACAGGATGGGGGCGAGCTGGACCACCCACGGCCTCAATCAGGGCATGAAGGCCCTGATCCGGGATGCCTCCGGGATGGCCGGGCAGGTCGCCCGTGCAGCGGAAGATCTGGCCGACATGGGCGAGCGGCTCTACCTGCTGTTCCACACCCAGCACGGTTTCGAGCTGCACAAGCCGGCGCCGCTGGATCTCGCCGATTTCCACCAGGCCCTGCTGGGGCTGCAGGAACAGGTCGATGCATTCTGTGCCGACCCGATCAACATCGCCACCGAAAAACATTTCCTGGTGCGCAAGTTCTTTTTCACCCTGGCCGCGGAAGTGCAGCGGGAATTCGAACAGGCGCGCAACACCGCCGGCACCTGGCTGAAGGGCCTGCTGGCGCCGCTCAAGCTGCAGATCACGCAGCACAAGGCGCAACTGGAGCAGCGCGCCCGCGCGCTGATGGCCGTGCACAAGGACATGAGCAGCCTGCAGCAGAACCTGGAACGGCTGCGCGGCCAGCTCGCCGCCCTGCAGGAAGGCGCGGCCAGGCTGGACCGCATGCTGCTCACCCTGATAAAAGCTTCGCGGGACGCCGCTGCGGCAACCCCGCCGGCGCCTCCAGTCACCGCCGGGGCGCCGGTGCTGACGGAGTTGTGACGCCCGGCTCATGCCGGGCGGTCACATCAGCACGATGTCGAAGGCTTCCTGGCCGTACTGGGTTTCCACCTGCAGCGAGATGGGCTTGCCGATGAAATCGGACAGTTGCGCAAGGCTTTGCGATTCCTCGTCGAGGAACATGTCGATGACCGGCTGCGAGGCCAGCACGCGGAACTCGCGCGCATTGAACTGGCGCGCCTCGCGTACCAGCTCGCGCAGGATTTCGTAGCACACGGTCTGTGCCGTCTTCAGTTCGCCGCGCCCGCCGCAGCACGGGCAGGGCTCGCACAGGATGTGCGCCAGGCTCTCGCGCGTGCGCTTGCGCGTCATCTCCACCAGCCCCAGTCCGGAGAAACCGTGGATGGTGGATCGTACCCGGTCGCGCGCCACGGCGCGCTGCAATTCTTCCAGCACGGCCTGGCGGGGGGGGTCCTCCTCCATGTCGATGAAATCGATGATGATGATGCCGCCCAGATTGCGCAGGCGCAACTGCCGGGCAATGGCCTGCGCCGCCTCCAGGTTGGTCTTGAAAATGGTGTCGGCCAGCGTGCGGCCGCTGACGAAACCGCCGGTGTTGACGTCCACCGTGGTCAGCGCCTCGGTCTGGTCGACGATCAGGTAGCCGCCGGACTTGAGGCAGACTTTCCTAGAAAGTGCCTTCTCGATTTCCTGCTCGACGCCGTAGAGGTCGAACAGCGGCCGCTCGCCCTGGTAGTGCTCGATGCGATCCACCACCGTGCTGGAATAGCTCTGCGCGAACTCCAGCAGCTTCTGGCAGGTCTCGCGCGAATCCACCAGGATGCGCGAGGTATCCTCGTTGACCGCGTCGCGCAGCACGCGCAGCGGCAGGGTGAGATCCTGGTACACCAGCGAGCCGGCGGCGGCCTGGCTGCTCGCCGCCTGGATGTTGCACCACACCTTGTGCAGGTAGGCGAGATCCGCGCGCAGTTCCTCGTCGCTGGCGGTTTCCGCCATGGTGCGGATGATGTAGCCACCCTCGCGCCGCTCCGGCAGCAGGCCGAGCAGGCGTGCGCGCAACGCCTCGCGCTCGGCCTCGTCCTCGATGCGCTGCGACACCCCGATGTGCTCCTGCTGCGGCAGATAGACCAGGAAGCGACCGGCGATGCTGATCTGCGTGGTGAGGCGCGCGCCCTTGCTGCCGATGGGCTCCTTGACCACCTGCACCATCACCGTCTGCCCCTCGTGCAGCAACTCCTGGATGGGCTGCTGGGCGTTGGTGTCATATTCCAGCAGGTCAGCGATATGCAGGAAGGCGGCGCGCGCCAGGCCGACCTCGACGAAGGCCGACTGCATGCCCGGCAGCACGCGGCACACCGTGCCCTTGTAGATGTTGCCGACCAGCCCCAGCGAACTGGTACGCTCGATCTGCAATTCCTGCACCGCGCCACGCTCCAGGGTGGCCACCCGTGTTTCCTGGGGCGTGACGTTGATGAGGATTTCCTCGCTCACAGCACCTCCACTCCGAATCTTTTCAGCAACTGCGCCGTCTCGTGGACCGGCAGACCCATGACGCCGGTGTAACTCCCCTCGATGCGGCGCACGAAGGCTCCCGCCAGCCCCTGGATGCCATAGCCGCCGGCCTTGTCGCACGGCTCGCCAGAGGCGGCATAGGCGGCGATCTCGGCGTCCGTCAGCGGTGCCAGCTCCACCTGCGTACTGGACAGCATGACCTCCACCCGGCCACCCTGCGCCAGCGCCACCGCCGTATGCACGGCGTGCCAGCGGTCACGAAGGGCGCGCAGCATGGCGGCGGCATGCGCGTCGTCCGCGGGCTTACCGAGGATGACGCCGTCGATGCACACCGCGGTGTCCGCGGCCAGCACGGGCAACGGGGGAAGACCCTCTCCTGCGATGCGTTCCACGCACACCCTGGCCTTCTCCCGTGCGACACGCATGACATAGTGTTCCGGCGCCTCGCCGGGCAGCACGGATTCGTCCACGTCGGAGGGCAGCACCGTGTGGCGCACCCCGATCTGCGCCAGCAACTCGCCGCGGCGCGGCGAGCGCGAGGCCAGGTAGATGTGGGGCTGGCGTGTCATGAAGCCCGGGGCATGCGGTCAGCGCACCAGCGCGGCCTCCACCACCTCGCGCCGGGGCCGGCCGGCGAGGCGCTCCACCAGGGCGAGGGCAAAATCCATGGCGGTGCCGGGGCCACGCGAAGTGACAATGTTGCCGTCCGTCTCCACCGCCGCGCCGGTATGGACATGGCGGCCGGGCAAGTCCTCCAGCACGCCGGGATAGGCAGTGACGCGCCGCCCCTCCAGCAGTCCGGCCGCATGCAGCGCCATGGGCGCGGCGCAGATGGCGGCAACCAGGCCGCCGGCCGCCGCCGTGCGCTGCAACAGCGCGATGATGCGCGGGTCGTTCTTCAGGTGCTCGCTGCCGGGCAGGCCACCGGGCAGCACCACCAGGTCGTATGTCTGCCCCCCTGCATCAGCGAGGCTCGCGTCCGGCAGCAGCACGGTGCCGCGACTGGCACGCACCGGCCCGGAGGTGAGGCCGGCGGTGATGACTTCGATGCCTGCCCGGCGTAGGATGTCGATTATCGTGACCGCTTCCAGTTCTTCGCACCCCGCCGCCAGCGGGACCAGTACCTTGGCCATGGTTGATTCCTCCGCGTGGATGAGGGCTTCGATACTAACCGATACGCCCCGGAGCAGCAAATGAGCGAGTGGGCCCACCTGCTCAAGACCGGCATCGCTCTGTTCGCCATCGTCAACCCCATCGGCGGACTGACCGTGTTCGTCACCGCCACCGAGGGCTGGCGCGATGCCGACCGCCTGCGCATCGCCCGCACCATTGCCTTCACCGTGTTCACCGTGCTCACGCTGTCGGTCTTCATCGGCGATACCCTGCTCGACTTCTTCGGCATCGGCATTCCCTCCTTCCAGGTGGGGGGCGGCATCCTGTTGCTGCTGATGGCCATTTCCATGCTGCAGGCACGCCACGGTTTCGTGCGCCAGAACCCGGAAGAGGAGGCAGTGGCGCAACAGGAAGGCATGGCGGTGGTACCGCTCAGCGTGCCGCTGCTCGCCGGGCCGGGCGCCATCAGCAGCATGATCATCGCCGCCGAACAGAGCGACAGCCTCTGGGGACACGTGCTGCTGGTCATTCCGGTGGCTGCCGTGGCGCTGCTGGTCTGGGGCATCTTCAGTCTGGCCACTCCCATCTCGCAACGGCTGGGCACCATCGGCATCAACATCGTCACCCGCCTGATGGGCCTGATCCTCGCCGCCATGTCGGTGGAATTCATCGCGCGCGGCCTCGGCAGGCTGTTCCCGGGACTGCTGGCCTGAAACGGGACGCATGGGATAGAATTCGCTCTTTGCATGGCTGCCCCCATGATCTGGAAACCCAACGTCACCGTCGCAGCCGTCATCGAACGGGACGGCAAGTTCCTGCTGGTGGAGGTAGAAACGACGGAGGGACGCATGTTCAACCAGCCGGCCGGGCACCTGGAACGCGGCGAGACCCTGCTGGACGGGGTGAGCCGCGAGGTGCGGGAGGAAACCGCCTACCGCTTCACGCCGGAAACGCTGCTCGGCGTCTATCACTGGGAGCACCCGCGCAGGAACATCACCTACCTGCGCTTTGCCTTCACCGGCCGCCTCGACGGACACGATCCACAGCAGGCGCTGGATGATGGCATTGTCCGCGCCTGCTGGCTGACGCCGGAGGAAATCCGCGCCTGCAGCCCGCGCCACCGCAGCCCGCAGGTGCTCACTTGCATGGAACACTATCTCGCAGGTCAGCGCTTTCCGCTGACAGCAATCACTCACTTATGAAACCCGCGTCGGCACGCCGCCGCGCTTTGCTCCCCACTGCATCATGAAGAAAAAACGCGTGGTCGTCGGCATGTCCGGCGGCGTCGATTCCTCCGTCACCGCCTTGCTGCTGAAGAACCAGGGCTACGAGGTCACCGGCCTGTTCATGAAGAACTGGGAAGACGACGACACCGAGGAGTACTGCCCGGCGCGGCAGGACCTGATCGACGCCGTGGCGGTGGCCGACCGCATCGGCATCGACATCGAGACCGTCAACTTCTCCGGGGAATACAAGGAAAAGGTATTCAACCACTTCCTCGCCGAATACCGCGCCGGCCGCACGCCCAACCCGGACATCCTCTGCAATTCCGAAATCAAGTTCCGCGCCTTCCTCGACCATGCGCTGGGGCTCGGTGCCGATCTCATCGCCACCGGCCATTACGCCCGCGTGCGCGAGGTGGATGGCCTGTTCCAACTGCTCAAGGCCGAGGACGGCGGCAAGGATCAGAGCTACTTCCTCTATCGGCTCGACCAGGCGCAACTGTCGAAGACGCTGTTCCCGCTGGGCGGCCTGCTCAAGCGCGAGGTGCGCGAGATCGCGCGCAAGGCAGGGCTCGCCGTCTCCGGAAAGAAGGATTCCACCGGCATCTGCTTCATCGGCGAGCGGCCCTTCCGCGAATTCCTGCAACGTTACCTGCCGGTGCAACCCGGCGTGATGCGCACACCGGAGGGCAAGGTGGTGGGCCGGCACCGCGGTCTCATGTACTACACGCTGGGCCAGCGCCAGGGTCTGGGGATAGGCGGCTCGCGCGACGGCGACGGCGAGCCCTGGTACGTCGCCGCCAAGGACATGGCCCGCAACGAACTCATCGTCGTGCAGGGCCACGACCACCCGCTGCTGCTCAGCGTCACGCTGGAGGCCGGCCAACTGCACTGGATCGCCGGCCGCGCGCCACACATCCACTGGGTGTATTCCGCCAAGACACGCTACCGCCAGGCCGACGCCCCGTGCAGCATCCGCAGCCTGCAGGGCGACCGCTGCGAGATCGAATTCGCCCGGCCGCAATGGGCGGTGACACCGGGGCAATCGGTGGTGGTGTACGAGAGCAACGTCTGCCTGGGCGGCGGCATCATCAGCGGAGCAGCGCCGCGGACGCCTCCGCGGTGACCGCCAGCACCGCCGGATGGCTGATGTTCTGTTCGCGCGTGATGGCGTAGTACTCCTCGCGCACTGCTTCCACCACGCCCACCAGCCGCACGCCGTACTGCGCCTCGATTTCCCCCGCCAGCACCAGCGGGGACGGAAAATAACCGCCCCCTTCCTGACCGAATGCCTTCATCAAGGCGCCGTCGTCGAACTCGCCGAACACGCGCGGCGCGATGCGCTGCTGCTCCAGCCAGCGCTCGATGCGACCGCGCACGGTGGCGTCATCGCCGGGCAGAAACAGCGGCGCGCCATCCAGGCACTGCGGAAACTGCCGGCACTGCGCAGCCAGCGCCGGCGCGGCGAAAAAAGCCAGCGCGCTCTCGCCCAGCCAGCGGCTGTGGCCGCGCACGTTGAGCGCGGGCGGCAGCGGCCGGTCGGCCAGCACCATGTCCAGCTTGTGCAGCGCCAGTTCCGCCAGCAGGCGATCCAGCTTTCCTTCGCGGCACAGCAGCCGCACCGGTTCCGCCAGCCGCCGCGCCGGGGCCAGCAGACGGTAGGCCAGCGACTTGGGCACCACGTCGGTGATGCCGACACGAAACGACAACGCCTGGCCTCCACGCCGGGAAGCCAGCGCGATTTCCAGGGCATCGCCCAGCGCGAAAATCTCGTCCGCGTAACTCAGGGCCAGCCTGCCCGCCTCGGTCAGTTCCAGCCCGCGGCCTGCGGGGCGGAACAGCGCGGTGTCCAGGCTCTGTTCCAGCAGCTTGATCTGCGCGCTCACCGTCTGCGGCGTGAGGTTGAGCCGCTCACTCGCGCGCGCGATGCTGCCGCTGTGGGCCACGATCCAGAAGTAATGCAGATGCTTGAAATTCATTCGGCATACCCAATATTTCGGAATAATCGGATTGTATCCGAGAAATATTCGACTTTATTTGATCGTGATTTGCACGTAACCTTGTCCCCAGCTTTGTTTCGCAAGGAGGTTCATCCATGAAACGCGTCTTTCTATTCCTAGCCACCAACCTGGCCATCGTGCTGGTGCTCTCCATCACCATGCGCTTGCTCGGCGTGGAGCCCTACCTCACCGCCCAGGGCCTCAACCTGCAATCCCTGCTGATCTTCGCCGCCATCATGGGCTTTGGCGGCTCGCTGATTTCGCTCATGATCTCCAAGTGGACCGCCAGGATGGCGGTCGGCGCCCGGATGATCGCCGAGCCACGCAGCCCCGAGGAGCGCTGGCTGGTCGAAACCGTGGCACGCCAGGCGCGGATGGCCGGCATCCGCATGCCGGAAGTGGCCATTTACGACTCGCCCGATGTCAACGCCTTCGCCACCGGCCCCACCCGCAACAGCGCGCTGGTCGCCGTATCCACCGGCCTGCTGCAGAAGATGACGCGCGAGGAGGCCGAAGCCGTGCTGGGTCACGAGGTCTCGCATGCCGCCAACGGCGACATGGTGACACTGGCGCTAATCCAGGGCGTGGTCAACACCTTCGTCATGTTCCTGTCGCGCGTCATCGGCCACACCGTGGACCGCGTCATCTTCAAGAACGAGCAGGGGCACGGTCCGGCTTTCTTCGTCACCATGATCGTCGCCGAACTGATCCTGGGCATCCTCGCCTCCATCATCGTCATGTGGTTCTCCCGCCAGCGCGAATTCCGCGCCGACCGCGGCGGCGCCCGTCTGGCCAGCCGCAGGGGCATGATCGACGCACTGCGCCGTCTGCAATCGCTGCGTGATCAGCAGCCGCTGCCGGACAAGATGGCGGCCTTCGGCATCAGCGGCGGCAGGGGTGGTGGCCTCAAGGCCCTGTTTATGACCCACCCGCCGCTGGGGGACCGCATCGCGGCCCTGGAGCAGGCGACGGACCTGTAGCCCTACCCTCATCACCCATGACCCCATAGCACCCATCGCCCCTCCCTCATGGAATTCGTAACCATCGGCACCCCCGCCCTCTGGGCGGGGTTCATTTTGTTCGTGCTGGCCATGCTGGCACTCGACCTGTTCGTGCTCGGCGGCCGCCATGCCCACCGGGTGTCGGCGCGCGAGGCGCTGGCCTGGAGCATCACCTGGGTCACCCTGGCGCTCATCTTCAACGCCCTGCTGTGGTGGTGGCTGGACGACACTGCGGGGCGCGAGATGGCCAATGCCAAGGCGCTGGAGTTCCTCACCGGCTATCTCATCGAAAAGTCGCTGGCGGTGGACAACATCTTCGTCTTCCTGATGATCTTCACCTTCTTCCAGGTGCCGCCCGAATACCAGCGCCGCGTGCTGATCTACGGCGTGCTCGGCGCCATCGTGATGCGGGCGGTGATGATCCTCTCCGGAGCGGTGCTGGTCGCCAAGTTCCACTGGATCCTCTACCTGTTCGGCCTGTTCCTGATCATCACCGGCTTCAAGATGCTGGTGTTCGCCGACAAGCAGCCCGACCTGGAAAACAACCCCATCCTGAAATGGATGCGCGGCCACCTGCGCGTCACGAACGAATACCACGGCGAGCGCTTCACCGTGATGCGTGACGGCGTGCGCTGGTTCACGCCGCTGTTCCTGGTGCTGATCCTGATCGAAATCTCGGACCTGGTGTTCGCGGTGGACAGCATTCCGGCCATTTTCGCCATCACCACCGACCCGTTCATCGTGTTCACCTCCAA
>JBBILG010000035.1:0-16410 GCA_037445085.1 Methylobacillus sp. | reverse complement strand
ACCGGGTGTCCGTCCACCTTGGCCTGCTCAACGACTGGCCGCCGCTACTGAGCGCCACCGTGCCCACGCTGCTGTTTGGCGCGGCGGGGGTGGGCATGCTGGTGTGGATGGAGCGGCGTTAGGTTCTAACCAGGCGCGTGCCAGCCAGGCGGTCGTGCAGGAACTGGCGTTCATGGTCGAACAGCGCCCACCACAGGCCGAGGCCGCCCAGGGCCAGGCCGGCGACGGCCAGCAGATAGCGGCGCACGGCGTCGCGCAGACGCAGCCCGCCGCCGTTCTGCCGGATGACCCGGATGCGCCAGGTTTTCATGGCCAGGGTCTGCCCGCCACGCGTCCAGCACCACAGGAAATAGGCCGAAACCATGCCCGCGGCGGTGCATTGCAGCAGCAGGCGTGACAGGGCACCGGCGGATGACACCGGCAGGCTGGTGACGATGGCGGAGGCGAGCAGCAGCAGGGCCGCCACCGTCAGGGTTTCGTAGACCAGGCTGCCCAGGCTGCGCAGCAGGCCGGGTGCTTGCGGATGGTCGCTCAATCGCCGAGATCGTCCTCGGGTGCCGGCTGCGGCTTGCTGCGCAGCTTCTCGCGCTCGGCTTCGGGCAGGCGCTGGTATTCCTCCCACTGCCGGCGCAGTTCCTCGCGCTTTTCCGGCGACAAGGCCATAAACTGCTGGTATTTCCTGCGGGCGTTCTCGCGCTGGTACGGCGTCATGCGGCTCCAGTTGTCCAGCCGCTGCTGCACGCGTTGCTGCTGTTGGGGATTCATGCGCGGATAGTCGCGGGCGATGTCCAGCATCTTTTCGCGTTGCCAGGGGCGCAGCGTATCCCACTCCCTGGCGAGCGGCTGCAGTACCTGCTGCTGCTCGGGGGTGAGCTGCTTCCACGTCGGGCCGTCGGCCGGGGTTTCCGCCTGCGCCGGCAGTCCCAGCGCGGCGATGCACAACACTAGAGCTGAGACGAGCCTTCTAACCATGCATGGAATCCCTTGTCGACATAAGCCTCCGGCGGAAGATCGGAGGCGAGCAGCAGTGTATCGGTTTCAACGGGAGGATGCAGCAGGCCGTTTTGCAGCATCAGCAGCGCAAGCAGCACGGCAGCCAGCAGCGCCGCCGATGCTATCCACGCGTGCCGGCCGTGCAGGTGCGCAGTGATCTGCCGCAGCACGCCGCCGTGCAGGATTTCCACATGCGTCGCCGGGCGGGCTACCGCTGCGACCGCGCGCGCGCGCGCCGCGGCGAGGCGGCCGACGGTGGCCGCATCCATGCCGGAGAGTCCCGGGTCGAGCCGGGCGACGATTTTTTTTGCCGTGTCCTGTTCGTCTGTCATAGCCTGATTCCTTTGGCACGCAGCTCCGCTGCCAGGGCATGTACCGCCCGCGAGCTGTGCGTCTTGACACTGCCTTCCGAACAGCCCATGGCCGCGGCAGTCTCGGCCACATTGAAATCCTCCCAGTAACGCAGCAGAAAGGCCTCGCGTTGACGCGCGGGCAGCTTCCCCAGCGCCGCCTCGATTATAGCAAGCGTTTGCTCGCGCTCGAACCGCACCCGCGGATCGTCGCTGCCGTCGGCGTCGTGCGGGGCCAGGGTCTCCAGCGGGTCACGCTCCGGCTCGTCGTCGTTACCGGAGAACGAGGACAGCAGGGTGGTCCACAGGTTGCGCACCTTCTGGCGGCGGAAATGGTCGCGGATGCCGTTCTGCAGGATGCGCTGGAACAGCATGGGGAATTCCTCGGCCGGGCGCTGATGGTATTTCTCCGCCAGCTTGAGCATGGCGTCCTGCACCACGTCGTGCGCCAGGTGGTCGTCGCGCAGCGCATACGCCGCATGTTTGTAGGCGCGGCGTTCCACCTGGGCGAGGAAGTCGGTGAGTTGCTGGTGGCTGGCCATAGATGCGCGGCAGGTTCGGCAGGCAGGAAATCCAAGCACAGTATAGCATCGACCGTCGTGACCTGTCCCGGCCGGTTTTGTGGGGCGGCGGCCTTTTCGCTACAATCCTTGCATCACGGAGGAACACGGGCCATGTTGAGACTACTGTTGCTGGGGCTTGCGGTGTGGCTGCTGGTGCTGCTGGTCAGGTATTACCGGCGCAGCCTGGGCGCGCCCAAGTCTGCCGCTCCGCCGCAGGAGGACATGGTGCGCTGTGCTGCGTGCGGCGTCTATCTGCCACGCTCGGCCAGCATCCTCAGGCACGGCGCCCATTACTGCTGCGAGCAGCACAGCGAACGCGCCGGCCAATGAGCTCTTCCCCAAGCGCAGCGCCGGCCGGGCACCCCGCCGCCTACTGGCGCACCATGCGCTACTTCAGCCTGTATCGGCTGATCATTGCCGGCATCCTGTTCGGCACCTACTTCCTCATGCGTGGCCACGAATGGTGGGAAAGCTACGATCAGCCGCTGTATTTCCGCGCCGCGCTGGGCTACTGCGCATTCGCGGCCGTGATGGCGGCATTCGCCTGGCGGGGTTGGCCGCGCTTCAATCGCCAGCTCACCCTGCAGACCATGGGCGATATCGCCTTCATCGTGCTGCTGATGTATGCCGGTGGCGGGGTCAAGAGCGGGCTGGGCCTGCTGCTGGTGGTGGCCATCGCCGGCGCCAGCCTGATCAGCCAGGGGCGCTTGGCGCTGTTCTACGCGGCCATGGCCAGCATCGCGCTGCTGCTGGAGCAGTCCTGGCAGATGCTGAGCGGGCGCGAGGACTACGACGACTACACGCACGCCGCCATGCTCAGCCTGAGCTGCTTCGCCACGGCCTGGCTGGCGCACACCCTGGCCAAGCGCACCCGCCAGAGCGAGGAGCTGGCATCCAAGCGCGGCATCGACCTGCACAACCTGGCCCAGGTCAACCAACTGGTGATTCGCGACATGCTGGATGGCGTGCTGGTGGTGGATGGCGAGCTGTGCGTGCGCCAGCACAACGAGCGGGCCGAAGTCCTGCTGGGGCTGGAGGCGGACGTCTGGCGGGAAGCCCGGCTGGACCGCATCGCCCCGCAGGTGGCCACCCTGCATGCCGAGTGGATGGTCGGCACCCTGTACGGCGCGCGCGGCGGCAGCCGTCTGAACCTGGCCGGTCGCGAACTGCGACTGCGCTTTCTGCCGGTCGGCGAAGCGCGATCCAGCGGTGCGGTGATTTTCATCGAGGACTGGAGCCGCGTGCAGGCGCAGGCAAGACAACTAAAACTTGCCGCGCTGGGGCGGCTCACCGCCAACATCGCCCACGAGATCCGCAATCCGCTGAGCGCCATCGGCCATGCCAGCCAGTTGCTACAGGAGGGCGCCGACACCGACCCTACCGCGCGGCGCCTGCTGCAGATCATAGACGACAACGTGCAGCGCCTGGATCACATGGTGCAGGACGTGCTGCAACTGTCCCGCCGCGACCGCATGCGGCAGGCGGCGCTGCCTCTGGGCGAGTTCCTGCGCGAGTTCCGTCGCCAGTTCTGCGAGGTGGAGCAGATTGCGCAAGACGGCATCCTGCTGGAAGGGACGGAGGACGAGATCATTGTTTCGTTCGACCGCAACCACCTGCACCAGGCATTGTGGAACCTGTGCCGCAACGGCTGGCGGCACGGCTGCAAGCAGATCGGCAGCCTGGTGCTGCGCTTGCAGCCGGGCGGGCGCGCGGCCGAGGTGGAGCTGGAGGTGGCCGATGACGGGCCGGGCCTGTCGGAAGAAGCGCGCCAGCACCTGTTCGAGCCATTCTTCACCACCGAGGCGAGCGGCACGGGCTTGGGCCTTTACGTGGCGCGCGAACTGTGCGAGGCTAACGGCGCCGGCCTGAATTATGTAGAATCGCCGATGGGAGCCCGATTCAGAATCTATTTCAAGAGACGGCATGGCTGATCTGCCCGCATCCTGCCTGGTGGTCGACGACGAGGCGGACATCCGCGAACTGCTGGTGCTCACCCTGGAGCGCATGGGACTGCACGCCACCAGTGCCGGCGGCGTGCGCGAGGCGCAGCGCCTGCTGGAACGCACGCGCTTCAACCTGTGCCTGACCGACATGCGCTTGCCGGACGGCGACGGGCTGGAGCTGATGCGCCACATTTTCCAGCATTATCCCGGCATGCCGGTGGCGGTGATCACCGCCTACGGCAGCGCCGAGAACGCCGTGGCCGCGCTCAAGGCCGGCGCCTTCGATTACATCTCCAAGCCCATCTCGTTGCAGCAGCTGCGGCCGCTGGTGCAGTCCGCGCTGAAATCGGCGCAGGGCCGGCCCGCCGCCCAGGCCCATCTGGAACTGATCGGCGAATCGCCGCCCATCTGCCAGGCGCGCGCCATGATCGCCAGGCTGGCGCGCAGCCAGGCGCCGGTGTACATCGGCGGGGAATCCGGCAGTGGCAAGGAGCTGGCGGCGCGCCTCATCCATGCCGCCAGCGCGCGGGCCGAGGGGCCGTTCGTGCCGGTCAACTGCGGCGCCATACCGGAGAACCTGGTGGAGAGCGAGTTCTTCGGTTACAGGAAGGGCGCTTTCACCGGTGCCCTGCAGGATCGTCCCGGCTTTTTCCAGGCCGCCAGCGGCGGCACCCTGTTCCTCGACGAAGTGGCGGATTTGCCGCTGACCATGCAGGTCAAACTGTTGCGCGCCATCCAGGAAAAGCGCGTGCGCATGCTGGGCAGCCCGCAGGAAGAGCCGGTGGACGTGCGCATCATCAGCGCCACCCATCGCAACCTGGCGCAGATGATGGAGCACGGCCTGTTCCGCCAGGATCTCTATTACCGCCTCAACGTGATCGAGCTGCGCATGCCGCCGCTGCGTGAAATGCCCGAGGACATCCCGCGGCTCGCCGAGGCGGTGCTGGCCAGGCAGGCCAGACTGAGCGGCGTGAAGCCGCCGGCCCTCACGCCAGCGGCGCTGGAGGTGCTGCGCCGTCATGCCTTCCCCGGTAACGTGCGCGAGCTAGAGAACGTGCTGGAGCGCGCACTCGCCCTGTGCGACGGCGGCCGCATCGATGCCGCCGATCTCTGGCTGCGGGCGTCTCCCGGCCGGCTGGCAGCCGAAGCCGGCCCGGGAGATCTGCCCTTGCCCGACTATCTGGAGGCCATCGAGCGCCGCGCCATCCTCGATGCCCTGGAGAGGAGCGGGCACAACAAGACGGCCGCGGCCCGCCAACTGGGGCTCAGCTTCCGTGCGCTGCGCTATCGACTGGCCAAGCTGGGGCTTGACCGGGAAGGCGGCGAAGATTAGTACTTGCATCGGAGCCATCGGCAGGGTGCGGCGATGCGCAGGAAGGATGATGGCCGCGTGAGTGTCTGGCAGTTCGACGCCCAGGGCTGGCTGGATGCGGCGCGGTGCATTCCCTCGCCCAATTGCGATGCGCGCCCGCCCGGCTGTGCCGTCACCCTGGCCGTCATTCACAATATCAGCCTGCCGCCGGGCCGGTACGGCGGCAACGGGGTGACGGAGCTGTTCACCAACCGCCTCGACCCCGACGCGCATCCCTATTACCGCGACATCCACCGGCTCAGGGTGTCGGCGCATTTTTTCATCCGCCGCGACGGCGAACTCGTCCAGTTCGTACCTTGCACCGCGCGCGCCTGGCATGCCGGCGTGTCGCAGTGGCGTGGGCGTGAGCGCTGCAACGATTTTTCCGTCGGCATCGAGTTGGAGGGGAGCGACGAGGACGCTTACACCGGGGCGCAGTATCGCGTGCTGCAACGGCTGCTGGAGGCCCTGCGCGCAGCCTACCCGATCATGGAAGTGGTGGGGCACAGCGACATCGCCCCGGGGCGCAAGACCGACCCCGGGCCGTACTTCGACTGGGCGCGCCTGAACCCGGCCCGGCCGTTGTCTGCCCAGACCCGCAGCGCCGGGGATGACGATTGACCTAGGGGTGCGGTCACTGCCAAACTCGAAGCCGCATTTGCTTGGTGTATCTCGCTCCCGCCGGACTCCGCAGGCCGTGCGGCGTTCGCGACGGCGCATGTGCGCGCCATGAGGAAACCTGTCATGAACAAATCGGGAATGTTGATACTGGCTGCCCTGCTGCTGGCCGGCTGTGGCAAGGAAGAAAAGGCGGCTGCGCCCAAGGCGCCGCCGCCCGTGCTGATCACGGTCGCGACCGCGGAAACGCGCGACCTGGAGGTGCGCGAGACGACGGTTGGGACGCTGGAAGGGCTGATCGATCCCGTCGTGGCGGCGGAAGTGCCGGGCCGCGTGCTGCAGGTGCTGGTCCATGCCGGCCAGGAAGTACGCAAGGGGCAACTGATCGCCGTGCTGGATGCGCAGGATTATGTCCTGCAGCGGCGCGAAGCCCAGGCGGAGATCCAGCGCATCGAGGTACTGCTCGCCAACCAGGCACGCGTCGTGGAGCGCAACCGACGCCTGGTGGAGCGCAATTTCATTGCGCAGCAGGTGCTAGATGGTGCCGAAGCCGAGCGGGATGCCTTTGCCGGGGAGCTGGAAGCCGCGCGTGCCCGGCTCGCCGGCATCGAGCGCAACCATGCCAGGGCGCGCGTGCATGCGCCGCTCGACGGCCGTGTCGAGAAGCAGATCGTTTCGGCGGGCGATTACGCCAAAGTGGGCGACCCCCTGTTCCAGATCGTCGGCCCCCATCGCTTGCGCGCCCACCTGCCGTTTCCGGAAACCGCCGCGGCCAGGCTGGCGTCTGGCCAGACGGTGCGGCTCACGACGCCGACCGCGCCGGGCGAGGTGGTGACCACCACGGTCAGGGAAATCAAGCCGCTCATCGACAGCGGCAACCGTGCGGTGAACGTGATTGCCGACGTGGCAGGCCAGCCGGGCTGGCGACCGGGCGCCAGCGTCAACGGCGTGGTGGTGGTGGGCATGCGCAGCGGTACCGTGGTGGTGCCGGAGCAGAGCCTGGTGCTGCGGCCGGCCGGCGAGGTGGTATACGTGCTGCGGGGTGAGGTGGTCGGCCAGCGCGTGGTACGCTCCGGATTACGCGAGGGCGGCCGGGTGGAAATCGTCGACGGGCTGATGGCCGGCGAGACCGTGGCCGTGGACGGCGCCGGCTACCTGACCGACCAGGCGGCAGTCAAGGTGCAAGCGCCATGACTCTGCCCGAGCTGTCCATCCGCCGCCATGTGCTGGCGTACATGCTGTCGGCGGTGCTGGTGCTGTTCGGCATCATCGGTTACCAGCGCATCGGCATGGATCGCTTTCCTTACATCGAGTTTCCCGTCATCGCGGTGACCACGGTGCTGCAGGGCGCCAATCCGGACATCGTCGATGCCAGCATCACCAACCTCATCGAGGCGGCAGTCAACAGTGTGCCGGGCATCGAGCACATCCAGTCCACCTCTTCGCCTGGCGTTTCGGTGGTGACGATCACCTTCGATCTGGACAAGGACATCGACGTCGCCTTCAACGAGGTGCAAGCCAAGGTCAACCAGACCCTGCGCCGCCTGCCGGACGATGCCGACCCGCCGCAGGTGGCCAAGGTGGAAACTAACACCCAGCCCATCATGTGGCTGGCGCTACAGGGCGACCGCACCCAGCAGCAGCTCAACCAGTACGCTGCCAACGTGCTGAAGAAGAAGCTGGAGACCATAGAGGGCGTGGGCGAGGTGCGCCTGGGCGGGCGGCGTGACCGCACTATCCGCGTCAACCTGCGGCCGGAGCGCATGGCGGCTCTCGGCATCACCGTGCAGGATGTCACCGAGGCTTTCGCGCGCGAGCACGTGCAGTTGCCGGGCGGTTTCCTGGTCGGGCAGAACGCCGAATACCTGCTCAAGCTGGACATGGAGTTCCACCGGCTCGACCATCTGGCGGAAATGGTGGTGCTGCATCGCGACGGCGCCCCCATCCGCATCCGCGACATCGCCGAAGTGGAAGACGGGCTGCAGGATTACCGCCGGCTGGCGCGCTTCAACAGTCAGCCGACCATCGGTCTGGGCCTGGTCAAGATCGCCAATGCCAACACCGTGGCCATCATCGACGAGGTCCAGCACCGCCTGGACGCGGAAATCCGGCCTGCCCTGCCGCCCGGCCTGCGGATCACCGTCGCCTCCAACGATGCGTTGTTCATCCAGGAACTGGTCGACACGCTCAAGCAGCACCTGGTCGAGGGCACCTTGCTGGCGGCAGCCGTCGTGCTGCTGTTCCTGCGCTCGCTCCGTTCCACACTGATCATCGCCGTCGCCATTCCCGTCTCGCTGATGGGGGCGGTGGCGGTGATGTATTTCTCCGGCTTCACCTTCAACACCATGACCCTGCTGGCACTGCTGCTGCTGATCGGCGTGGTGGTGGACGATGCCATTGTCGTGCTCGAGAACATCTACCGCCACCGCGAGCAGATCGACCCCGACCCGGTGAGCGCCGCCATCCACGGCAGCCATGAGGTGGTGTTCGCGGTGGTGGCGGCCACGCTGGCGCTGGTGTGCATCTTCGCGCCGGTCATTTTCATGGGCGGCATCGTCGGCAAGTTCTTCGAGTCGTTCGCGGTGGTGGTCACCTGCGGCGTGCTGGTGTCGCTGCTGGTCTCGCTGACGCTGACGCCCATGCTGTGCTCGCGCCATCTCAGGGTGCGGAAGGCGCACGGCCGCGTCTATCGTGCGCTGGAGACGTTCTTTGCCGGCATGGACGCGGCCTACCGCACCCTGCTCGGCCGGGCGCTGGCGCACCGCTGGATGGTGGTGCTGCTCACCCTGCTCATGGTGGGTTCCAGCGCCTGGTTCTTCACCCAGGTGGACAAGGAATTCGTACCCGAGGAGGACGAAGGCCGTTTCATCGTCTATCTGAAGACGCCGCTGGGTTCCAGCGTGGAATACACCAACGCGCGCCTGCAGGAAATCGAGAAGCTGCTGGCCGCCCGTCCGGAAATCGCCACCTGGTTCACCGTCATCGGCATCGGCGCCTCCGGCCAGGTGAACCAGGGCCACGCCGTCGTGCGCATGAAGCCTCGCGACGAGCGCAGCGTGCGCCAGCAGGAGACCATGCAGATCTTGCGCGAGCAGTTCGCGCAGATTCCCGGCGTGCGCGCTTTTCCCGCGCCGGTGCCCATCGTCAGCGGCCAGCGCGGCGACCCGCTGCAATTCACCCTGGCCGGCCCCAACCTGCAACAGGTGGCCAGCCTGGCGCAGGAATTGCAGCGCCGGCTGAGCGTGGAGGAAGGGCTGGGCCGGGTCGATCTCGACGTGCAGCTCGACCTGCCGCAGTTCGTCATGCACCTGGACCGCACCCGCGCCGCCGGCTTTGGCCTGTCGGCGCATGACATCGCCTTTGCCGTCAACGTGCTGACCGGCGGGGTAGATATCGCCAAGTACAACGACGAGCCGGGCGACGGCGAGCGCTACGACATCCGTATCAAGGCGCGGGAGGGGAGTTTCGGCCAGCCGGCGGACCTCGCCTCCATTTATCTGCGTGCTGCGGACGGCAGCCTGGTGCGCCTTGATACCGTGGCCCGCTTCGAGCAGAAGCTGGGCGCCGCGGTGATCGGCCGCCTCGACCTGCAGTATGCCGCCAACTTCTACAGCACGCCCACGCTACCGCTGGGCGAGGCAGTGGCCCGCGTGCAGGGGGCGGCGGCAGGCATGCTGCCGCCGGGCTACGGTGTGCGCATGATGGGCCAGGCGGAGGAGATGGGCAAGACTACGGAAAACATGCTGTTCGCCTTCGGTCTGGCGACCATCCTGCTGTACATGGTGTTGGCCAGCCAGTTCAATTCCTTTCTGCAGCCGCTCATCATCATGCTGGCGCAGCCGCTCGCCATCCTCGGCGGGGTGATGGGGCTGTGGCTCACCGGCCATACGCTGAACATCTATTCCATGATCGGCCTGGTGCTGCTGATCGGCCTGGTGGCGAAGAACTCCATCCTGCTGGTCGATCTCACCAACCAGTTGCGCGTGCGCGGCGCCGGCATCGACGAGGCGCTGCGCGAGGCCTGCCCGATCCGCCTGCGGCCGGTGCTGATGACTTCGCTCACCCTCATCCTGGCGATGCTGCCGGCGGCGCTGGGGCTGGGTGCCGGGGCGGAGACCAATGCCCCGCTGGCGGTGGCGGTGATCGGCGGCATGGTCAGCTCCACCCTGTTGACGCTGGTGGTGGTGCCGGCGGTCTATTCGCTGACCATGCACGGGATGGCAAACCTGCGGCGGCGCGGTTGACCGCCGCCGTGCTGCCTTATGCCACCGTGCCCCGGCGGGCGGCGGCCAGGGCGGCGTCGTAGTCCGGCTCGCGGCCGATTTCCGGCACCAGCTCGGCGTGCAGCACCCTGTCGTGCTCGTCCAGCACGATGACGGCGCGGGCAGTGAGGCCGGACAGCGGATAGTCGGTGATCATCACGCCGTATTCCTTGTGGAAGTCGCGGCCGCGCATGGTGGAAAGGGTAACCACGTTCTGCAGGTTTTCCATGGCGCAGACACGGCCTTGGGCGAAGGGCAGATCGGCCGAAATCAGGATGACCACGGTGTTGGGCAGGCTGGTGGTGGCATCATTGAATTTGCGTGCCGATTCCACGCACACCGAGGTGTCCAGGCTGGGCACGATGTTGAGGATCTTGCGGCGGCCGGCAAACTGGCTGAGCGAGACGTCGTTGAGATCCTTGTCCACCAGCATGAAGCTGGGCGCGATGTCGCCGACACGCGGGAAGCGGCCGCCGACATGGATGGGTTCGCCGCGGAAAGTCACGGTTGACACGATGGCATCTCCAAGTGGTGTGAGCGGACAAAGTATGCCCTGCCCGACCTGCGGCTGGCAAGCGGGCCTGTGCTGGCGCGCCGCGGCCGGAAACGGGATCTTTATACATAACATACATTACATTCGTAATGTATCATGATGACAAGACAGAAAAATGTTTCTATCATGAGTGGGCGTCACTAAGGTACACAGGGGGGAGAGCATGCCGCGCACCATCATTTCCATCGCCTGTATGCTGGCTTTGTCGCTGCCCGTCATCGAGGCACGCGCCGCCAGCAACGGCAGCGCCAGGCAGGCCGCAACCAAGACCAAGGCAGCCAAGCCAGCGGCGGGCCACGTCAGGTCCACCATTGAGGATGGCCGGTTGCAACTGGCTTCGGCCAAGGCGCTGGTACTCAACCAGGAAACCGGCGAAATCCTGTATGCCAAACATACCGGGGTGGCGACCCCGGTCGCTTCGCTGACCAAGCTGATGACAGCCATGGTCGTGCTCGATGCCAGCCAGCCCATGGACGAGCTGCTGACGATTGGCGCCGCCGACATCGATACCATCAAGGGCACCGGTTCGCGCCTTCCGGTCGGCACCACGCTGACGCGCGGGGAAATGCTGCAGCTCGCGCTGATGTCTTCGGAGAACCGCGCTGCCTCGGTGCTCGGCCGGGCCTATCCCGGGGGTCATGACGCCTTCGTGCACGCCATGAATGCCAAGGCAAGGGCACTGGGCATGCTGGATTCGCACTTCATCGAGGCGACCGGCCTCAGCAGCCGCAACATTTCCACTGCCGAGGATATGGCGCGCATGGTCAACGCCGCCTACGAGTATCCGGAAATCCGCGCCGTCAGCACCGCGGTCTCGCAAGCGGTGCTGGTGCGCGGGCCTCACCCCGTCGCCGAGTTCCGCAACACCAATGTGCTGGTGCGCGAGGGCGAGTGGGACATCGGCCTGTCCAAGACCGGCTACATCAGCGAGGCCGGGCGCTGCCTGGTGATGCAGACCACCATCGCCGGCCAGCCGCTCATCATCGTGCTGCTGAATTCGGTCGGCAAGCTGACCCGCATCGGGGATGCCCAGCGCATCCGCAAATGGCTCGAGAGTCACGACAGCCTGCGCGGCAGGCTGGTTAGTTCCTGAATCCGCCCGCGGCGCAAAGGCCGGGCATGCCCGGCCTTTGCCGGCCGTCAGGCAGCCCGCTTCCTGGTCGCGGACTTTGCCGTCGTGGCCTTCGCCGCGGCCGGCTTTCTGCCGGCCGGCGGGGTCCTGGCGGCCTTGGCGGCGAGCAGCGCCAGGGCCTGCTCCAGGGTCAGGCTGTCCGCCTCGACAGCCTTGGGCAGGGTGGCGCTGGTTTTGCCGTGTTGCACGTAAGGCCCGTAGCGGCCGGAATACACGGCGACGGTTCTGCCATCTTCGGGATGGGCGCCGAGTTCCCTGAGCGCCGCCGCCTTGGCCTTGGCCTGTGCCAGTAGCTCCACCGCCCGCGCCAGGTCGATGTCGAAGAGGCTGTCGGACCTGGGGATGGATTTGAAAGTGCCCTCATGGTGGAGGTACGGCCCGAAGCGGCCGATGCCGGCAGAGATATTCTTGCCGGTCTGAGGATGCAGGCCGATCTCGCGCGGCAGGTTGATCAGCTTGAGCGCGAGGTCGTGGTTGACGCTGGCCGGCGGGATTTCCTTGGGGATGCTGACGCGCTTGGGCTTTTTCTTGGGATCCTCGCCACTCTGCCCCAGTTGCAGGTAAGGGCCGTAGGGGCCGTTGAGCAGCAGGATTTCCTTGCCGCTTACGGGATCGGTGCCCAGGCTGACCGGCTCGCCGGCAGCCGGGGCGCCGCCGTCCAGGTTGCGCGTGTAATCGCAATCCGGATAGCCGGTGCAGCCGATGAAGCTGCCGCGCTTGCCCAGGCGTTTGGACAGCGGCTTGCCGCACTTGGGACAGGCCTCACTCAGCACTTCGGTGCCGGGGCGCTCGACCTGCTGCTTGCCCTCCAGCTGGCTGTGGAAGCCTTGCCAGAATTCCCGCATCACCGGGATCCAGTCGCGCTCGCCGTCGGCGATGTCGTCCAGCTCGTTCTCCAGGTTCGCGGTGAAGTCGTAGTCGACGTAACGGGTGAAGTGCTCGGTCAGGAACTTGTTGACGATGCGACCGACGTCGGTGGGCCGGAAGCGCTTGTTGTCCAGCACCACGTAGTCGCGCTCCTGCAAGGTGGAGATGATGCTGGCGTAGGTGGAGGGGCGGCCGATGCCGCATTCCTCCAGCGCCTTGACCAGGCTGGCTTCGGAGTAGCGCGGCGGCGGTTCGGTGAAATGCTGCTCGCCCCAGAGCTTGCCGATTTCCAGCACCTCGCCCACTTCCAGCGCCGGCAACCTGGCGTCATCCTCTTCCTCGGCGTCGTCCCGGCCTTCCATGTACACGGCAATGAAACCGGGAAAGATCAGGGTCTGGCCAGTGGTGCGGAACAGGTTCGCTTCCGAGCCGACGGCGAGGTCCACGCTGACGGCATCGAACCTGGCCGGCGCCATCTGGCAGGCGAGCGCGCGCTTCCAGATCATCTCGTAGAGGCGGAACTGCTCTGGCGTGAGGAAATCGCGCAGGCTGTCCGGCGTGCGGCGGATGTCGGTTGGGCGGATGGCTTCGTGCGCTTCCTGCGCGTTCTTGGCCTTCGTTTTGTACATGACGGGCGACTTCGGCAGGTATTCCGGCGCGAAATGGTCCCGGATGTAGTCGCGGAACTGCATCACCGCCTCGGCCGCCAGGCTGAAGGAGTCGGTACGCATGTAGGTGATGAGGCCCGCGCTGCCGGCGCTGCCGATATTGATGCCCTCGTAGAGCTGCTGGGCGATGCGCATGGTGCGGCTGGTGGTGAAGCCGAGCTTGCGCACCGCCTCCTGCTGCAGTGTGGAAGTGGTGAACGGCGCCGCCGGACTGCGGCTGCGCTGCTTCCTTTCCACGCGCAGCACGGTGGTCCTGCCGGCGCCCGCCGCCAGCAGCAGGCCGACGATATCGGCCTGCTGCGCCTGGGAGGTAACGGTGAACTGTTCCACCTTGGCGCCGTCGAGTTGCACCAGCCTGGCATCGAACGGCTGTTGCTTTTTCTGGCTTTGCAGGTGGATGGTCCAGTACTCGCGCGCACGGAACGCCTCGATTTCCTGCTCGCGCTCGACGATCAGCCGCAACGCCGGGCTTTGCACGCGGCCGGCGGAGAGGCCGCGGCGGATCTTTTTCCACAGCAGCGGCGAGAGATTGAAACCCACCAGGTAGTCCAGCGCGCGCCGTGCCTGCTGGGCGTTGACCAGCGTCATGGAAATGTCGCGCGGGTTCTCGATGGCCTGCTGCACCGCGTTCTTGGTGATCTCGTTGAACACCACCCGCTTCATCGGCTTGTCCTTGAGCAGTTTTTTGGCTCTCAGGATTTCGGCGATGTGCCAGGAAATGGCCTCGCCTTCGCGGTCCGGGTCGGTGGCGAGGTAGACGGCGTCAGACGCCTTCGCCGCCTTGGCGATGGCATCGACGTGCCTGGCGTTGCGCTCGATGACCTCGTACTGCATGGAAAAGTCGCGCTCGGGATCGACCGCACCGGATTTCGGCACCAGATCGCGCACGTGGCCGTAGCAAGCCAGCACCTCGAAATCCTTGCCCAGGTACTTCTTCAGGGTCTTGGCCTTGGACGGCGATTCGACGATGAGCAGTTTGGACATGCGGTCACGCGTTGTTAGAAGTTGGGAGCGGCAGATAATAAGAGCAAACGCCCGGATAGAGCAAGGCGGTGCCCGCCGGCTCAGGCGATTCCGCGCACGAATTCGATGCGCGCGCCCTCGACACTCGCCAGGCTGAGGGCCGTGCCCCGCTCCGGGTCGCCGAACAGCGGGTCCTCGTCGTCGTCGCGGGAGGCGAGCGATCTGAAGTCGTACAGCCGGGTATCCGCCAGATGGGAGGGCGCCACGTTGGTGAGCGCGCGGAATATCTTCTCGGTGCGGCCCGGGTATTCCAATTCCCACTGCTGCAGCATGGCCTTGACCTTCTGGCGCTGCAGGTTTTCCTGCGAGCCGCACAGGTCGCAGGGGATGATGGGAAATGCCATGCCGCGCGCGTAGGCGGCGATGTCCTTTTCCGCGCAATAGGCGAGCGGCCGGATGACGATGAAATCGCCCTGGTCGGTGGCCAGCTTGGGCGGCATGGCCTTGAGCTTGGCGCCGAAGAACAGGTTGAGGAACAGCGTCTGCACGATGTCGTCGCGGTGGTGACCCAACGCGATCTTGTTGCAGCCCTGCGCCCGCGCGGTGCGGTAGATGATGCCGCGGCGCAGGCGCGAGCACAGCGAGCAGGTGGTCTTGCCTTCCGGCACGCGCTCCTTGACGATGGAGTGGGTGTCCGCCTCGACGATGCGGTATTCCACACCCAGCCGCTCCAGGTATTCCGGCAGCACGTGGGCGGGGAAGCCGGGCTGCTTCTGATCCAGGTTCATGGCGATCAGCCGGAAATTCACCGGCGCGCGTTCCTGCAGGGCGAGCAGCAGCATGAGCAGGGCATGCGAATCCTTGCCGCCGCTCATGCAGACCAGGATGCTGTCGCCGTCCGCAATCATGTGGTAGTCGCCGATGGCGCGGCCGACCTGGGTGATGAGTTTCCTGCGCAGCCGCAGGAAACTGTTGGAGACGTTGTCGGGATAGTGCCGCATGCCGGTTACAGATTGAGCGAGCGCCCGCCATCGACGGCGATCACCTGGCCGGTGATGAAGGGCGCGTCCTGGATGAGGAAGCGCACGGCGCGGGCCACGTCCTCCGGCTCGCCGATGCGCTTGAGCAGGGTTTGCGCGATTACGCGCTGGCGGTAGACCTCGTCGAACTGGGGGTTGTCTTCCGGCCACAGCACCGGTCCCGGTGCCACCGCGTTGACGCGCACTTCCGGCCCTAGTTCGTGCGCCAGCGAGCGGGTCAGGGTGGCGAGCCCCGCCTTGGCCACGCTGTACACCACATAGCCGCGCTTGGGGCGCTCGACGTGCATGTCGGTGATGTTGACAATGCAGCCCTGGCGCTTCTTCAGCTCGCCCGCCGCCGCCTGCGACAGGAACAGCGGCGCCTTGAGGTTGGAGCCCACGAGATCCGTCCATTCCGCCTCGCCGATTTCGCCGAGCTCGGTCGGGTAGTAACTGGAGGCGTTGTTGATCAGCACGTCGAGACGGCCGAAGTGCCGTACCGTTTCCTCCACCAGCCCGGCCAGCATGGGGGTGTTGAGTAGATCGGCCTGGATGATGGCAGCCGAATGCGGGCGCTTGAGATTGAGTTCCGCCTGCAGCGCGCGCGCTTCCGCCTGCGAGCTGCGGTAATGGATCATCAGGCGCGCCCCGCCGGCGTGCAGCAGGCGGCAGATGGCGGCACCGACACGCCTGGCGCCGCCGGTGATGAGGACGACTTTGTCTTGCACTGGGTGGGAATCCGAAAGACGGGTTGCGTAGGTGCGCATAATTTAGCACATTACTAAGCCGGCCGTATGAAGTTTGAACTTCTGGTGGCCGACGGAGCCGGAGCGTCATGGACAAAGAAGACGCTCGATACCAGGGGCTGGAGCAGTTGCACGAGCGGCGCAAGCAGGTTGTGCGGCGGCAGTGCGGGGTACGCCGGTGATGCAGATCGCGGCGCTGACGGGGCTGAGCTACCCGGCTGTGCGCAAAGCCGTGGCTCTGTTCGTGGCGGGCGGCTGGGGGGCGATCAAGCCCGCGGCGCGCGGGCGCAGCGCTGCGCGAGGGACGCCTGCTCAACGCCGAGCAGGAAGCGCTGGTGCGGCGCACCCTCTGCGATCAGCGCCCCGAGCAGTTGAAGATGGA
>JBBILG010000034.1:3210-17090 GCA_037445085.1 Methylobacillus sp. | reverse complement strand
CAGCAGGATGACCGCCAGTCCGTGCTTGTCGCGGAAATTGGCATGACTGATGCAGTCGTCGCGGCTGATGCCGATGACCACCGCGTTGTGGCGGGCGAATTCCTCGTCGAGATCGCTGAATTCGATGGCTTGCAGCGTGCAGCCCGGCGTGTCGTCCCTGGGGTAGAAATAGACAACGGCCACCCTGCCCTTGAACCGGGACAGCTTGACCAGCTCCATGTCGGCGTCGGGCAGAGTGAAATCGGGCGCGCGGGTTCCGGCTTGCAGCATGGACATCTTTCGGAGTGTTGCCTGAAGGGCATTCTAAACCATTTCCCGCAGCCGCACGCAAGCGTTATCATGCCGCCATGAAACCGGCTTTCCTCGGCAGCCTGAGCGTGCGGCAATTCCTCCGCGACTACTGGCAGAAGCGGCCCTTGCTGATACGCGGCGCCTTTCCCGGCTTCGGCGACCTGCTCACGCCGGACGAGCTGGCGGGTCTCGCCTGCGAGGAGGATGCCCAATCGCGCCTGGTGCTGCATCATCGCGGCAGGTGGCGGCTGGAACAGGGACCATTCGACGAGGCACGCTTCGCCACCCTGCCCGAGCGCGGCTGGAGCCTGCTGGTGCAGGGCGTCAACCATTTCCTGCCGGAGGCGGACGCGCTGCTGCGCCGTTTCGACTTCATCCCGCGCGCACGGCTCGACGACCTCATGGTGAGCTTCGCGCCGGACGGCGGCGGAGTGGGGCCGCATTTCGATTCCTACGACGTGTTCCTGCTGCAAGGACACGGCAGGCGTCTGTGGCGCGTGAGCGGCCAGCAGGATCACGAGCTGGTGCCAGGCGCGCCGCTGCGTATCCTGCAGCGCTTCAGCAGCGACGAGGAATGGCTGCTGGAGCCGGGCGACCTGCTCTACCTGCCGCCGCGCCTCGCCCACTGGGGCATCGCGGTCGGCCCCTGCATGACCTGGTCGATCGGCTTCCGCGCGCCGTCCGCGCAGGAGCTGGCTACCCAATTCCTCGGCTACCTGCAGGAGCGGGTGAGCCTGGAGGGCATGTACGCCGACCCTGACCTGCGGCCCCAGCGCCACCCCGCCGAAATCGGCAGCCAGATGCTGGGCAAGGTGGAGACCATGCTGCGCGGCATCCGCTGGGGGCGGGCCGAAGTCGCCGACTTTCTCGGCTGCCACTTGACTGAGCCCAAGCCGCACATTGTGTTCGAGCGTCCGCGCCGGCTGGGCGAGCGGCAGTTCCGCGAGCGTCTTCTCCGGCAGGGCGTGCGCCTCGATCTCCGGAGCCAGATGCTGTATTGCGCCGATGGCGTATACATCAACGGCGAGCGGGTGAATGCCGGAGAGGATACGCTGGAAGTGCTGCGGCGGCTGGCCGACTGCCGTGCCCTGCCGTCCGGCACGACGTGGCCCGAGGCGGCACTGCCATGGCTGCGGCAGTGGCATGCGGCGGGCTATTTACAGTTCGGGGCTTGAGGCGTCGGGAGAGCTGGATCATGACGGAACCGCTGCAGCACGACATCCTGGAAGGGGAAGTGGCCTATGCGCAGGCCATCGACCACGTCATCGGCCTGGCGCAGCGTACCCTGCACGTCTTCGATGCCGACCTCGCCATCGGCGGTTATGTCAGCATGGACCGTTACGTGGCGCTGCGCGATTTCCTGCAGCGGGACCGTGGCAACCGTCTGGTGATCGTGCTCCACGATACCAGCCACCTCACCGGGCACTGCCCGCGGCTGATGGAACTGCTGCGCATCCACGCGCATGCCGCTGCCGTCTGGCAGACGCACGAGCATGCCAGGTATGCCAGCGACCCTTTCGTGATCGCCGACGGCAGGCACTACGTGCATCGCTTCCACCGGGACGGGCGGCGCTTTCTGCTCGCGCGCCATGACCCGGCCGGGGCGGGTGAACTGGAGGATGGTTTCGCCCAGTTGCTGGAAGCCTCCCATCCCGCCGCGCCGGCCACCACCCTGGGGCTGTGAGACGGCAGCAGCCTGCCGGAAAAAATATTTTGCGCCGGCAGGCTATGGCCTCTGTTTTTTTGAAAAATTTCTATATAATGCTGCGCGCTTGGATCGAGGGCAGTTGACGAGATCCGGGCTCCTAGTCGACCAATCACTTCATCACTGTTTGCATTGTAAGGAAAAAAAATGACCCGCTCCGCCCTGCTCGCAGCCCTGCTGGCTCTAGCTCTGACCGCTTGCGGCCAGAAGGAAGAAGCTGCTCCCGAGGCCCCCGCTGAAGCCGCTCCTGCGGTCGAGGCTGTTCCCGCTGAAGTCGCTCCGGTTGAGACCGCTCCGGTTGAGACCGCTCCGGCCGAAGCCGCTCCCGCCGAAGCCCCTGCCCAGTAAGCTGCTGCAACGCATACAAAAAGCCGGCGCAAGCCGGCTTTTTTGTGTCCGCCGTTCTGGCTTCAGGCGATCTGCCGCCAGCCCAGGCCGCCGGCCTGATCCGCCACCTGCACCCAATCCGCCGTGCAGCCGAGCACGGCGGCGAGGCTGTCGCGGGCCAGCGCCGGCGTGTTGTTCTTCTCGCTGAGGTGCAGCGCGACCACATGCTGCAGTCTGTCGCGCCGCAGGCGGCCCAGCAGGGCCGCCGCGCCGGCGTTGTCGAGGTGCCCCTGGCGCCCCAGGATACGCTGCTTGAGCGGCCAGGCGTAAGGGCCGTTTTTCAGCATGTCGAGATCGTGGTTGCATTCCAGCGCCAGGGCATCGCAATCCTGCAGCATGGCCTCGATGTGCGGCGTGCTGCTGCCGGTGTCGGTGAGCACGCCCAGCTTGCGGGCGCCATCGGTGAGGGTGAATTGCGTGGGTTCCTCGGCATCGTGCGGCACCGGGTAGGGCTGCACACCGATGTCGCCGATGGCGAAGGCGACATGACTGTCGATGAGGTTGAGCGGAGCGTCGAAATGCTCCGGCAGATAGTCGCGCGCGCCGCGCAGGGTGCCGTGGGTGAGCCACAGCGGGATGCGGTGGCGGGCGGCGAAGCGGAAGGCGCCGCCGGCATGGTCGTCGTGCTCGTGGGTGACGAGGATGCCGCTGATGCTGTCCGGTTCCACGCCCAGGCGGCGCAGCCGCAGCGCGGTCTCGCGCGTGCCAAAGCCACAGTCGAGCAGCAGCCGCGTCGCGTCGCGCTCCACCAGCAGGGCATTGCCGCCGCTACCGCTGCCGAGTGAGGCAAAACGCATGCCGCGGCCACTTACTTGAGCTGGTCGTACAGCATGCTGAGGATGCGGTTGGCGGTGTCGGAACGCTCGCGCTTGCCGGCGCGGTCGGTAACGGTGATGACGCTGCTGGCGTCCGCACCGTCGTCTATCTTGACTAGGTATCGGTTTTCCGGGTTGGATGCGTCCTTGACATCGGCATCGCCCCAGAATTTCAGCCTGACCAGCCAGCCTTTGCGCTCCGGCTCGTCGGCAGGGGCATCAAGATCGGTGTACTTCACATAGTACGCGCCACCGGAGCGGTCGCGGTCTTCCACCACGAAGCCGATGCGGTCCAGCGCCAGGCCGACGCGGCGCCAGGCACGATCGAACGGGTCATTGACGGTGAGGCTGAAGCTGCCGTCGGCATTCTTGGCGAGGTCGGCGCGCTTTTCCGCGGCACCGGCGGCCATGATGGTGCGCGACTTACCCTCCTCGATGCCGAGCCGCACCATCAGACGGCGCAACAGCTCGGCGTCGATGTCCTCGGCCAGCGCCCGCGCTTCCGGGCTGGTCTTGCGCTTGTCGAAATCGGACTGCCGGTAGCCGGTTTCGACTTCGCCGTAAATGGTGCGCACGCGCACCTTGCCGTCGTCGGGCACGTCGCTCACCGACTGGTGGCTGAGGTAGATTTCCGTCACGCCGGGCTCGGCGCCGCGCTCCAGGCGGGTGCGGAATTTCTGCCGCTTATCCAGACTGCTCAGGCGGTCCAGCCAACCCTGGAACTTGTCCAGATAGCCCTGATCGGCGCTCTTCATGAGCTGCGCCGTGTCCACCCATTCGGTCTCCATCACGCCGGTCTGCGGGTTCTCAATGCGGATGTTGAAACCGAGCTCGTTCCAGAACTCGCGCACCACCGGCCAGACCTTTTCCGGCGGCGCCTGCACCACCAGCCAGCGCTGCGAGCCGGCGCGCTCCATGCGCACGCTGTCGAAGGAAGGCAGGACGAGCTCTTGCTGCTGCTGGGGCTGGCCCTGCTGCCCGCTGAACTGCGAATAGGTGGTGCCGCTGCCCGGCACGCCGTAGATATCGGAACCGCTGACGGCGGTGAGATCGGGCGGGACTTCCAGTGGCTTGCCGCGCACGGCGCTCTTGTAGTCCGGCGTGGTGTCGATGAACGGAATGCTCTCGCAGCCGGCGAGCATCAATGCGGCCAGCAGTGGCAGCAGGCGGAGGACGGGACGGTTCATTTTCATGCGCATTCCTGGGTCAGAATCTGGATATCCGCGCTTCGCAGGGCGTCGCGCAGGGGGTCGTGGTGCTGGGCCGCGAGCGGGGTGAGCGGCAGGCGCAGGCCAGGCGGGATCAGGCCCATCTGGTGCAGCGCCCATTTCACGGGGATGGGGTTGGCCTCGACGAACAGCCTCTGGTGCAGCGGGAACAACTTGTCGTTGATCCGGCGGGCGCGGCCTATGTCGCCGGCAAAAGCTGCCGTGCACAGCTCGTGCATCAGCCGCGGCGCGACGTTGGCGGTCACGGAGATGACGCCGTGCCCGCCCAGCAGCAGCAGCGCCAGCGCCGAGGCGTCGTCGCCGCTGTAGACGGCGAAGTCGGCCGGGGCGCGGCGCAGCAGGTCGGTGCCGCGCTCGATGCTGCCGGTGGCATCCTTGATGCCGACGATGTTGGGGATGGCGGCGAGCCGCAGCGTGGTATCGTTGCCGAGGTCGCAGCCGGTGCGGCCGGGGACGTTGTAGAGGAGCTGCGGGATGTCCACCGCCTCGGCCACGGTGCGGAAATGCCGGTACAGCCCTTCCTGCGTCGGCCTGTTGTAATAGGGGGCAACCAGCAGGCAGGCGTCGGCACCGGCTTCCTTCGCCTGCTCGGTCAGCTCGATGGCCTCGCGCGTGCAGTTGGCGCCGGTGCCGGCGACGACGGGGATGCGGCCTGCTGCCTGCTCCACGGTGACGCGGATGAGCAGGCAGTGTTCCTCGAAATCCACGGTGGGCGACTCGCCGGTGGTGCCGACGACGACGATGCCGTCGCTGCCCTGGGCGATGTGGAACTCGACGAGGGCGCGCAAGGCCGCGAGATCCAGCGCACCGGTGGCATCCATGGGGGTGACGATGGCGACGAGACTGCCCTTCAGCATGGTAAATCCGGTCAGAGATTGAAAAAACGCCATATTTTATCTGAAAGCCACTGCGAGCACACACCTGCATGCGCGGCAAGGCCCGGTTATTGCACTATAACAAATCGTTATTTCTATATTGATCAGCTTGGATATATAGTTATGAAAGTTTCGTGATACCCCGATGAGGACGCGGTTGTACCCGAAGCTGACAGGCGCGATAATCCAAAGTTCTCGAAACAGGCCGCAACATGCTGGAAAGTTACCTCCTGATCCTGGTCGGCACGATCCTCGTCAACAACATCGTGCTGGTCAAGGTGCTGGGGCTGTGCCCCTTCATGGGCGTCTCCAAGAAACTGGAGGCCTCCATCGCCATGGGCGCCGCCACCACCTTCGTACTCACCCTGGGGTCCGGCACCAGCTACCTCATCAACGAATATCTGCTCGGGACGGAACTCTTCTACCTGCGCACGCTGTCGTTCATCGTCGTCATCGCCGGCGTGGTGCAGTTCACCGAAATGGTCATCGAGAAGACCAGCCCGCTGCTCTACCAGGTGCTGGGCATCTACCTGCCGCTGATCACCACCAACTGCGCGGTGCTGGGCATTCCGCTGCTCAACGTGCAGGCCAGGCACGGCTTCATGGAGTCGCTGCTGTTCGGCTTCGGCGGCGCGGTGGGCTTTTCCATGGTACTGGTGCTGTTCGCCGCCATGCGCGAGCGGCTGGACGCGGCGGACGTGCCGGGGCCGTTCAAGGGCTCCGCCATCGCCATGGTGACAGCCGGCCTGATGAGCCTGGCCTTCATGGGTTTTGCCGGGTTGATTCGTTGATGCCTGGATGACGTTCATGCTCACCGCCGTCATCATCATGCTCGGTCTGGCCGTGCTGCTGGGCGTGGCCCTGGGGTACGCCGCGCTCAAGTTCAAGGTCGAGGGCGATCCGCTGGTCGACAAGATCGACGCCGTCCTGCCGCAGACGCAATGCGGCCAGTGCGGCTACCCCGGCTGCCGGCCCTATGCCACCGCCATCGCCAAGGGCGAGGCCGACATCAACCAGTGCCCGCCGGGCGGCGATGCCGGTGTGCGCGCGCTGGCCGACCTGCTGGGCGTGGAGTACAAGCCGCTCAATGCCGAGCATGGCCTGCCCAAGCCCAAGTCGGTGGCGGTGATCGACGAGAACCTGTGCATCGGCTGCACCCTGTGCATCCAGGCCTGTCCGGTGGACGCTATCCTCGGCGCGGCCAAGCACATGCACACCGTGATCGCTTCCGAGTGCACCGGCTGCGAACTGTGCGTGGCACCGTGCCCGGTGGACTGCATCCACATGGAGCCGATCCCCGAGACCGTCACCAACTGGAAGTGGCGCTATCCCGTATTCGAACTCAAACCCGTCTCATGATCGCCAGACTGTTCAAGTTTCACGGTGGCGTGCACCCGCCGGAGCACAAGCTGGATTCGTCTGCCGCGCCCATCGCCGCGGTGCCGGTGCCGCCGCGCCTGGTGCTGCCGCTGCGGCAGCACGTGGGCAAGGTCGCCAAGCCGCTGGTGGCGGTGGGCGACCACGTGCTCAAGGGGCAGTTGCTGGCCTCTGCGGACGGCGCCATTTCCGCAGCCGTGCACGCGCCGACCTCGGGCCGGGTGGCGGCCATCGGCGAGCAGCTCATCCCGCATGCCTCCGGCCTGCCCGACGTCTGCATCACTCTTGAGGCCGACGGCGAGGACCACTGGATCAACCGGGCGGTCATCGATTACCGGACGCCCCCCCGCGGCGAGGTGATGGCACACCTGCGCGGTTCCGGCGTGGTCGGCCTGGGGGGGGCGGCGTTTCCCACCCACGTCAAGCTGCGCACCGACCCGGCGCATCCCGTGCACACGCTCATCATCAACGGCGCCGAGTGCGAGCCCTACATCACCTGCGATGACCGCCTGATGCGCGAGCGCGCCGCCGAAATCGTGCGCGGCGCGGAGATCATGCAGTTCCTGCTCGGCGCGCAGCGCTGCCTGGTCGGCATCGAGGACAACAAGCCGGAGGCGGCGGCGGCCATGCGCGCAGCCTGTGCCGTCAGCGGCGCGGGCATCGAGGTGGTGACGGTGCCGACGCTGTATCCCAGCGGCGGCGCCAAGCAGCTCATTTACCTGCTCACCGGGCGGGAAGTACCCAGCGGCAAGCTGCCGAACGAGATCGGCGTGCAGTGCTTCAACGTGGGCACCGCCTACAGCGTGGCGCGCTGCATCGACCGGGGCGAGCCGGTCATCTCGCGCATCGTCACCGTGGCCGGCAACGTGGCGCGGCCGGGCAATTACGAGGTGCTGCTGGGCACACCGCTCACCGCGCTGCTGCAGGCCGCCGGCGGCGCCGGCGCGGATACCGACGGCTACCTCATGGGCGGCCCGATGATGGGCTTTCGCCTGCCCGCCGTCGCAGTGCCGGTGGTGAAGGGCGCCAACTGCATCATCGCCACCACGCCGCGCATGTTTCCGCCCCCGCCGCCGCCCATGCCCTGCATCCGCTGCGCGCGCTGCGTCGATGTCTGTCCGGTCAACCTGCAGCCGCAGGAGCTATACTGGTTCGCCAGGTCCAACAATTTCGAAAAGGCGCGCGAATACCACCTGTTCGACTGCATCGAGTGCGGCTGCTGCAGCTATGTGTGCCCCAGCCACATCCCGCTGGTGCAGTACTACCGCTATGCCAAGAGCGAGATCATCGCGCAGGACCGCGCCAAGCAGGCGGCCGATCTGGCACGCGAGCGCAACGAGTTCCGCCTCGCCCGCATGGAGCGCGAGAAGCAGGAGCGCGCCGCCAAGCATGCCCAGCGCGCCGGCGGCGCCAAGACGGAAGCCGGCGCCGACGAGGCCAAGAAGGCCGCCATCGCCGCGGCCATGGAGCGGGCCAAGGCACAACAGGCGGCGGTGACCCCGAAAAACACCGAGAACCTGCCGCCGGCGGTGCAGGCCGAAATCGCCGCCATCGACGCGCGGCGGGCCAAGGCCGCGCAGGAAGTCTCGCAGGAACAGGAACCCTGATGGCCACGCCGCTGCAAACCTCGCCCTATCTCGCCGACGCGCCGGCAGTCAACGTCATCATGCTCAAGGTGCTGCTGGCCCTGCTGCCCGGCATCGCCGCCTACGTCTGGGTCTATGGCGGGGCCGTGCTGGTCGGCCTGACGCTCGCCTCGCTGACCGCGTTGCTGGCCGAGGCGGTCATGCTCAGGCTGCGCGACCGTCCGCTCAGGCCGTTCCTCTGCGACGGCAGCGCGCTGGTGACGGCCTGGCTGCTGGCACTGGCACTGCCGCCGCTGGCGCCGTGGTGGCTGATCGTGGTCGGCACGCTGTTCGCCATCGTGGTCGGCAAGCAGTTGTTCGGCGGCCTCGGCTACAACCCGTTCAACCCGGCCATGGTCGGCTATGCGGTGCTGCTGATCTCCTTCCCCGTCCACATGACGCAGTGGCCGCCGCCGCTCGCACTGGCGCAGCCCCCGCTGGATTTTACGGGTCAGCTCGCCTACATCTTCCAGCGCACGCTGCCGCCCGGAGTGACGGTGGATGCGGTGAGTTCGGCGACCCCCCTGGATTACCTCAAGACCCAGCTCAGGCTGGAACAAACCCTGTCCGAAATCCGCCAGGCGCCGGTGTTCGGCGTGCTGGGCGGGCGGGGCTTCGAACTGGTGGCGCTGGCCTACCTGCTGGGCGGACTGTATCTGTTGCAGCAGCGCATCATCACCTGGCACGTGCCGGTGGCTTTTCTCGGCGTGCTGGCGGCGATCACCGGGCTGTCCCACCTGTGGCAGCCGCAGCAGTTCGCCGGGCCGACCTTCCATCTGTTCAGCGGAGCGGCCATGCTGTGCGCCTTCTTCATCGCCACCGACCCCATCAGCGGGCCGACCACGCCGCTCGGCAAGCTGATCTTTGCCGCCGGCATCGGCGTGCTGACCTGGGTGATCCGCGTCTACGGCGGCTATCCCGATGGCGTGGCGTTTGCCGTGCTGCTGCTCAACATGTGCGTGCCGCTGATCGACGCCCATACCCAGCCGCGCGTGTTCGGACACCGGAAATGAACGGCGGCGCCCAGGAAAGCCTGTTCCGCCACACCCTGATCACCACGGGAGTGATGGTGGCGTTCGCCGTGGCATGCACGGCACTGCTCGTCTCCACCCACCTGACCACGCGCGAGCCGATCGCCGCCAGCGTGCGCGAGGCCAAGCTCAGGCTGTTGGAGCAGGTGCTGCCCGCGGAGCTTCATGACAACGACCTGCTCGCCGACCCTCTGACCCTGCCGCCCGGCACGCTGGGCAACCGCGAGGCCGCGCCGGTCTATCGCGCCACCCTGGTGGGACGGCCCACCGCCGTGCTGCTGGAGGTGACCGCGCCCGACGGCTATGCCGGCGACATCCGGCTGCTGGTGGGTATACGCGAGAACGGCGAACTGACCGGCGTGCGCGTGCTGGAACACAAGGAGACGCCGGGGCTGGGCGATTACATCGACATCGCGCGCAGCGACTGGATCCAGAACTTCGATGGTCTGTCGCTTGCCAAACTGGCAGATGATGGCTGGCGGGTAAAGAAGGACGGCGGCCACTTCGACTACATGGCGGGGGCCACCATCACCCCGCGCGCCGTCATCAGGGCGGTACATGCCGCGCTCAAGTATTTCGAGCAACACCGCGCGACCCTGCTGGGGCTGCCGGCAAAGGAAGAGACCTCATGAGCGACTATCGCGAAATCGTCGAAAACGGCCTGTGGAAACAGAACCCCGGCGTGGTGCAATTGCTCGGGCTGTGCCCGACGCTGGCGGTGACCAGCACGGTGGTCAACGGCCTGAGCCTCGGCCTTGCCACGGTACTGGTGATGGCGGCGAGCAATGCCGCGGTGGCGCCGGTGCGGCGCTGGGTGCCAAGCGAGATCCGCATCCCGGTGTTCATCCTCATCATCGCCGCCCTGGTCACGGTGATCGACCTCGTCATGCACGCCTACATGCATGCGCTGCACGGTGTGCTCGGCATCTTCATCCCGCTCATCGTCACCAACTGCATCGTGCTGGCGCGGGTGGAAGCCTTTGCCGCCAAGAATCCGCTGGCGCCATCGGCGCTGGACGGGCTGATGATGGGGCTGGGGCTGACCGCGGTGCTGACCCTGCTCGGCGCGCTGCGCGAGTTGCTGGGCCGCGGCACCCTGCTGTCCGGCCTGGACCTCGCGCTGGGGCCGGCATTCAAGGATTTCATGGTGACGGTGATCCCCGATTACCAGGGTTTCCTGCTCGCCGCGCTGCCGCCCGGCGCCTTCCTCGGCCTCGCCTTGCTCATCGCCGCACGCAACTGGGCGGAAAGCCGTCGGGCCGCCGCCCGGCCGACGACCCCGGCCGCGCTCGCCCACGGCCACTGAGTCGCGCGGTCGATGAACGCCGGCGAACGCCGCGAGATTTTCCGCCGCCTGGCGGCGGCCATCCCCAACCCCGCCACCGAGCTCAAACACGCCAGCACCTTCGAGCTGCTGGTGGCGGTGATCCTGTCGGCCCAGGCCACCGACAAGGGCGTCAACCTCGCCACCGCCAGGCTGTTTCCGGTCGCCAACACCCCGCAGGCCATGCTGGCGCTCGGCACGGAGGGGCTGGAGCCGTACATCAGCACCATCGGCCTGTACCGAAGCAAGGCAAAGCACATCATCGAGACTTGCCGCATCCTGGTCGAACGCCACGGCGGCGAGGTGCCGGATGCGCGCGAGGCGCTGGAAGGCCTGCCAGGTGTGGGCCGCAAGACGGCCAACGTCATCCTCAACACCGCCTTCGGCCACCCCGTCATCGCCGTGGATACCCACATCTTCCGCCTCGCCAACCGCATCGGTCTGGCGCCCGGCAGGACGCCGCGGGAAGTCGAGCACAGGCTGCTTGCGGTCACGTCCCCGGAGTACCTGCGCGATGCCCATCATCTGCTCATCCTGCACGGCCGCTACGTCTGCACGGCACGCAAGCCCAGGTGCGGCGCGTGCGTGATCCGCGACCTGTGCGAATATGAGGCCAAGGCGGCATGAGCCTGTTCAATCCCAGCCGCGAAGAGGCGCGGCGGCTCTTCTTCGATGCATGGCGCAAGCGGCACACCCGAGAACCCCTCGCACCACTGGAAGACATGGCCTGGCAGGTGATCGCGGAGCACCCCGAATATCACGGCGTGCTCGCCGCCCCGGACCAATACCTCACGCAGGATTACTTCCCCGAAGCGGGTGAGACCAACCCCTTCTTGCACCTGAGCCTGCACCTGTCGATACTGGAGCATCTGTCCATCGACCAGCCTCCCGGCATCGCCGCCGCCTACCATGCGCTGTTGCGGCGGCTGGGCGACGCGCATGCCGCCCAGCACGCGCTGATGGACTGCCTGGCGGAAACGGTGTGGCGGGCGCAGCGCGACCGGCTGCCGCCGGACGGCGCCGCCTATCTGGAATGCATGCGCCGCAAGGCGTCCGCCTGACCCAGGCGTGCAATTGGCGCGAACGGGCTGCTAGAATGGTGGTGCACGACACATCCTAAACTTCAAGGAGACTGCGATGAAAGCATCCAAGCAATCCGTGACCCTGGTGGTGGGCGGCGCCCTGGCCATCGGCGTGGGAGTCGCGCCGGCCGCCGCAGCCGAAAACCCTTTCATGCTGAAACCGCTGGCCACCGGTTACATGGTGGCCGACGCCTCCGGCGGCGACAAGACGAAAAACGGCAAGTGCGGGGCCGGGAAATGCGGCGGCAGTATGGAAAAGCCATCGGACAAGAGCAAGGACTCCGCTTGCGACAGGCAAAAAGACAAGCAAGGCGCCTGCGGCGGCGAGAAGGCCAAGGAGGGTGCCTGCAGCGGCGAGAAGGACAAGCAAGGCGCCTGCGGCGGCGAGAAACGGTGACCCCGTGAACTCCCCCGCGCTGTCCGGCGCGGGGCTCGGCCTCAAGCGGGAACTGATGCCCGCGCTTCAGACCGACACCGCCCACGCCATCGACTTCTTCGAGGTCGCCCCGGAAAACTGGATCGGCATGGGCGGTGCCCGGGCCAGGCAGTTCGACTGGTTTGCCGAGCGCTACCCCATCGTCGCGCACGGCCTGTCGCTGTCCCTGGGCGGACCGGATCCGCTGGACGAGCTGCTGCTCGCCCGCATCAAGGACTTTCTCGACCGCTATCACATCCCGCTCTACAGCGAGCATCTGGCGTATTGCAGCGCGGGCGGCCACCTCTACGAACTGCTGCCCATCCCCTGCACGGAAGAAGCCGTGCGCCATGTCGCCGCGCGCATCCGCCGCACCCAGGAGCTCCTGGAACGGCGCATCGCCGTGGAGAACGCCTCCTGCTACGTGGCCGCGCCGCTCGCCGACCTGAGCGAGGCGGATTTCATCCGCGCCGTGCTGGAGGAAGCCGACTGCGATCTCCACCTAGACGTCAACAACATCTACGTCAACAGCGTCAACCTCGGCTTCGACCCGTTCGATTTCCTGCGACAACTGCCGGGCGAGCGCGTGGCCTACATCCATACCGCCGGCCACCTGCGCCTCGCGCCGAACCTCATCGTCGACAACCACGGCGATGCCGTCATCGACCCGGTCTGGGATCTGCTGGAGGAGGCCTATCGCCGCCTCGGCGTGGCGCCCACCCTGCTGGAGCGCGATCTCAACATCCCGCCGCTCGAAGAGCTGCTGCCGGAGGTGGCCCGCATCGCCGCGCTGCAGCGCCGCTACGGGACCATGCCGAGGCGGTGTCGGGCATGAGCGCGCTGCACCAGTACCAGGCCGCCTTCGCCGCTCACCTCCGCGATCCCGTCCGCTTCCCCCGCCCGCGCGGCGTGTCGGCGAGACGCATGCGCGTCTATGGCGAGCTCGTCTTCAACAACATGGAAGCCACCCTGGCTGCCTGCTTTCCGGTGTTGCGCCGCGTCCTCGGCGTGCGCCGCTGGCGGCGGCTGGTGCGCGCCTTCCTCGCGCAGCATCGCTGCGCCACGCCGTGGTTCCGCCAGATCCCGGAGGAATTCGTAGGCTGGCTGCAGGGCGCGCCGTCCGCCATCACCGGGCTGCCGCCCTTCCTGCCCAGCCTCGCGCACTACGAGTGGATGGAGCTGGCCATCGCCGTGGCGGACGTGCAGGATGCGCCCGCCGCGGCGGACGGCGACCTGCTGGCCGGCCGGCCGCTGCTGGCCGCAGCACACGCCGTGCTGGAGTATCCCTATCCGGTGCAGCGCATTGCGCCGCGCTTCCAGCCGATGCGGCCCGACGCCGAGCCGACGCGCCTGCTGGTGTTCCGCGCCGCCGACGATACGGTGCACTTCAGCGAAATCAATGCGGTCACCGCGCGCCTGCTGCAACTGCTCGGGGAGGGCGCGGACAGCGGCCGCAGCGCGCTGGAGCGCATCGCCGCGGAGCTGGGGCATGCCGATGCGCACGGCGTGACAGGCTTCGGCGCGCAGCTCCTGCAGGAACTGCGCCGGCAGGGCGCGATCCTGGGGACAGCCCCGTAACCGGCTGCCGGCAACGCGACGAGGCCGGCCCATCCCGTCTCCGCACCGGCCCCCAATCCATGCGAGCCGATCTGGCGTATCATTCCCGGCATGATGGCCAACCACCCCCGTCCCGGAGCGCAACAGTTGATGAGACACCTGTACCA
>JBBILG010000034.1:1248-3200 GCA_037445085.1 Methylobacillus sp. | reverse complement strand
TGCTGGCCGCCCTGCCGCTGGGCCTGACGATCTACCTGCTGTATCTTTTCCTCGCCTGGACGGAAAACTTTGCCATGTGGTGGCTGCGGCCGCTGGTCGGGGACTTTCACCTGCCCGGCATGGGCCTGGTGCTGGGCATAGGAGCCATCGTGCTGCTCGGCTTCCTGATCTCGCATCCGCGCGCGCACAGGCTGCTGACCTTGCTGGAGTTGCCGTTCACCAACACGCCGGTGGTCAAGAGCATCTATTCCTCGCTGAAGAATTTCGCGGATTATTTCACGCCGAGCAGCGAAAGCCCGGCCCAGCAGGTGGTAATCCTGAAAATGCCCGGCCATGAGCTGGAAATGGTGGGGCTGATCACCCGCCAGAACATCTGGGGTCTGCCCGCAGGGTTCCTGCAGGGCGACCGGGTGGCGGTATATCTCCCCATGAGCTACATGATAGGCGGCTATACGGTATTCGTGCCGCGCGCCTGGGTGCAGCCGGTCAGCATGACCGTGGAAGAAGCCATGCGTGCCTCGCTGTTCGCGTGGATGGCAAAAAACGATGTCCGGCAGGACGACAGGGAATCCTGACCCATCCGGCAGAGTGCACATCCCCGCCCGCATCCGCGAACGGGCGGGGCGCTTCGCCGACCTGCGCCACGACCTCCACGCCCACCCGGAGATCGCCTTCGAGGAGCACCGCACCGCCGGCATCGTTGCCGCCACGCTGGAGGCGCTCGGCCTGGAAGTGCATCGCGGCATGGCGGGCACCGGCGTGGTCGGCACCTTGCGCCGCGGCCACGGGGAACGCACCATCGCCCTGCGTGCCGACATGGATGCCCTGCCGCTGCAGGAGCGCAACGATTTCGCCCACCGCTCGCGCCATGACGGCCGCATGCACGCCTGCGGCCACGACGGCCATACCGCCATGCTGCTGGCGGCGGCGGATCATCTGGCGCACGCGCGCAATTTCGACGGCGTGGTGCACTTCATCTTCCAGCCCGCCGAGGAATCCGTGGGGGGCGGGCGCGTCATGGTGGAACAGGGACTGTTCGTGCGCTTCCCGGCCGAGGCCGTGTTCGGCCTGCACAACTGGCCGGGGCTGCCGGCCGGGCAGTTCGGCATCTTTTCCGGCCCCATCATGGCATCCACCGACCGCTTCGACATCACGCTGTCCGGCCACGGGGCGCATGCCGCCATGCCGCATCAGGGACGCGACGTCATCCTCGCCGGCGGCGCGCTGATGCAGGCGCTGCAGGGCATCGTCAGCCGCGACCTGGACCCGCTCGATTCCGCCGTGCTCAGCATCACCCGCTTCCATGCCGGCGAGGCCTACAACATCCTGCCGGACAAGGCCCGGCTCGGCGGCACCCTGCGTGCGCTCTCCACGGAAGTGCGCGAACAGGTGCGGGCCGCCATGCGCCGCACCTGCAAGGGTGTGGCCGAAGCCTACGGCATGCACGCGGGGCTGGAATTCGAGACCGGCTACCCCGCCACCGTCAATTCGGCGCGCGAGACGGAATGGTGCCGCGCCGCCGCCGCGGACATCGTCGGCGCCGACAACGTGCGCAGCGACCTGCGCCCCTCCATGGGCGCCGAGGATTTTTCCTACATGCTGCAGGAAAAGCCGGGCTGCTACGTCTGGCTGGGCAACGGCCTGGGCGAGGGCGGCTGCCTGCTGCACAATCCCCGCTACGATTTCAACGACGATATCCTGCCCATCGGCGCGGCCTACTGGGTGCGCCTGGTCGAGCGCCTGCTGCCGCGCTGAAGAGGGTTTGCCCGGCCCCCGGCACGGTCGGGTAGAATGCCGGCATGCATATCCCGCGCAAGCGTTTTAGTTCCGGCATGACCCGCCACGCGGGTCAGCCTGCTCTGAAACGCTCGCGCATCACTGCGCCTCCCAGATGAAACATATCCCGCGCAAGCGTTTTAGTTCCGGCATGACCCGCCACGCGGGTCAGCCTG
>JBBILG010000034.1:0-1148 GCA_037445085.1 Methylobacillus sp. | reverse complement strand
AACGCTCGCGCATCACTGCGCCTCCCAGATGAAACATATCCCGCGCAAGCGTTTTGGCCAGAATTTTCTGTCGGAGCCGGACATCATCCGCGACTGTATCGCCGCCATCCGCCCGCAGGCGGACGATCTCATGGTGGAAATCGGCCCCGGCTTCGGCGCGCTGACCCGGCCATTGCTACAGCATCTCCAGCATCTGCACGTGGTGGAGCTCGACCGCGACATCGTGGCGTGGATGCACACGCATTACCCAGCGGGCAAGCTCACCATCCACAATAGCGACGCGCTCCGGTTCGATTTCGCCGCGCTCGGCGAGAAAGTGCGCGTGGTGGGCAATCTGCCCTACAACATCTCCACCCCGCTGCTGTTCCGTCTGCTGGAGCGCTCGGCACACATCGTCGACATGCATTTCATGCTGCAGAAGGAAGTGGTGGAGCGTATGGTGGCGGCCCCCTCCACCCCGGCATACGGGCGGCTTTCGGTGATGCTGCAATATCGCCTCTACATGGAATGCCTGTTCATCGTGCCGCCGGCAGCCTTCGACCCGGCGCCCAAGGTGGAATCGGCTTTCGTGCGTGCCGTGCCGTATGCCGCGCCGCCGCATCTGGCAAGAGACGAGGCGCTGTTCGGCCGCATCGTCGGCGCCGCCTTCAGCCAGCGGCGCAAGACCTTGCGCAACACGCTCAAGGGTGTGCTCGACGATGCCGGCTTCGCCGCCCTCGGCATCGACCCGCAACTGCGCGCGGAAAACCTGGGAGTGGCGGAATTCGCGGCTATCGCGAATCATCTCGCCTGATATAATCCCGGGTCAAAAAACATGAACCGCTTTCCAGCATCCACAAGGACATCCCCATGCGCGTCATCCTCTTGGGCGCCCCAGGCGCCGGCAAGGGCACCCAGGCCCATTTCATCCGGGAAAAGTTCGACATTCCGCAGATTTCCACCGGCGACATGCTGCGCGCCGCGGTCAAGGCCGGCACCCGGCTCGGCCTGGAAGCGAAGAAATTCATGGATGCCGGCGCGCTGGTGCCGGACGAGGTCATCATCGGCCTGGTGAAGGAACGCATCAAGGATGCCGATTGCGCCAACGGCTTCCTGTTCGACGGCTTTCCGCGCACCATTCCGCAGGCGGAGGCGATGCGGGAAGCCGG
>JBBILG010000033.1:9993-17542 GCA_037445085.1 Methylobacillus sp. | reverse complement strand
TTGAGGTCTGTGCCCAGGCGCAGCCATTTTCCGTCGCGCACCAGGTAGTACGCGCCGTGCCTATGGTAGACGCAGGCGGGGAGATGTCGGTCGGTTTTGCGTGGGCGCATGCAGGTCTTGCTGGAAAACCACCAGGCTGCCGTCCGGGCGGGTCTTGAATGGTATCCCGAGATGCACCAGCACGCGCGCCTGCGCGGATCGGCGCACTTTGCCGGTGATGGCGGCCAGGTCGGTGGGGCTAAGAATCACAGCGTCGCCTTCAGCGCATCCAGGCTTCCGTGCTGCGCCTGCCAATCCTTGACCCATACGGGCACCTTGCCGCGCCCATTCCATACCCTGCTGCCGTGCTGATTGCACAGGACGTAGAACGCCACGCCACGCTTGACCAGGCCGCGATCCAGCAGTCGGCGCAGGTTTTCCTGCGGGATCAGGCGCACGGCGGCCTGTCCTGTAATGGGAGCGGTGGCCAGAGTCAGGTCAAGCTGGTGCATCGCATTGACCCCGCCGGTCGCTCCAGTACGAGATCGCCTCCATGACCGTATCGCAGACCGGGCCGATGCACGAGCACTCCGGGCAGCAGACCGCGAATTCGGAGATGGACACCTCCTCGATCTCCACATCATCATGGCCGCAGAACGGGCAGGGGAGGATGGTGATGGTGGCCATCTCACCGCATCCTATGGCTCACGCCATCCGTGGTCCGCACCGCGACGCCGGTGTGCGTGACTCGCTTGCCGGTGTCGGCGGGCGCTTCGAGCTGCGGCACAAATCCGGTGCCGCCTTTGCCGGTCTGGCGCATGTACTCGACTTCGAGCTTGCCGGTGTTGATGATGGTCTGCGACAGGTCGGAGACGGCCTTGGCGCGCTCCAGGTCCACGCTGCCGTCCTTGAGGCCCGCCAAGGTTTCGAACAGGACGGAGCGGAGGTCTTCGATGGTCTTCACAGTTCGTGCCTTTCTTCTCGGTTGTACCAGTGTGGGCGGTGCCAGCCCTGCGCCTTGGTCCACATCCAGACGACCTTGTTGGCGTAGAGGATCCGGTCGTCGAGGATCCGCATGCCGCCGGCATTCGGGTAGGTCGCAGGTCCCAGCTTCAAAAGGTGGGCTTCGGAGCCGCCGTCATGCTCTGGCAGGTTTTTCCACGCGCCGTGCAAATTGACTTGCAGTCTCATGCCTTGCTCCTCTTGCTGATCTGCCGCCGCATCACGCCCTGCAACCGCACGAGCTGGGCGAGCGGCTTGGGCAGGTTGTGCACGGTGTTGCGCGCCATGTTCTCGCGCCGGGTGATGCACTCCAGGCGGTCGAGGGTGATGTGCTCCACCTCGGTGGTGTGCAGGCCTGGCCGGAACACGACGATGCTGCCCTGCGGCACCGGGCCGTGGGCGGCTTCCCACACCAGGCGGTGCACGGCCACCCAGCGGCGGGCGGGGTAGCTGGTGCGGTCATCGCTGACCTTGCGCTCCAGGTAGCCGTCCTTGCTCAGGCGCACGCTGCCGATGGGGCGGTAGTTGCTGGCCTCCTGGGGCGGCCGGCCGGGACGGAACCAGCCCGCCTCGCCGCCGGTGCGCAGGCCTTTCATGCCCTTGTTCCAGGGCACCAGGCCGGGCTGGAAACGCTGGCCGATGCCCACGTTGTCGCCACTGCGCAGCCGGCAGGCGTGGGGCCCGGCCAGGTAGGCGGCGGATTTCCGCAGCCCGAGCGCCTTGGCCTTGTGGTACACGGCGCGCACCGGGCGGCCCAGGCTGGTGGCGAGGGCTTCGGTGGGCGTGTCCGGGTAGGCGGCGGTGAGTACGGCCACTTCGTCGGGGGTCCATGGGCGGCGGGTCATGCGACTTCCCTTTCCTTGAATTCGACCCGGACAATTTCCGGGTACTTGCCGGTTTCGTTGACGGTGATGGCGGATGGCTCTCTCAAGGCATATCTGCAATCTTTCAACCCTCTGAAAAGAATCTCGACAATTGCGGGAATAGTGTCTGCCATCGCCCAATTCCACCGCTTCTGCATCCACCCCCGCGCCTTCTCCCCGGCAAAGCCATGATGCTCGATGCACACCCATTCCCGCGCGACGATGCGCATGCCGCTCCAGTATTCGACGCGCAGGCTGTCTCGACTGCCTTCCTTCCTGTGGATGGCGTAGGTGACGCGCTCGACCGGGTAGGTGACGATCTTGGCGGCGATCTGAGCGAGCAGGATGGCAGCGTTGCTGGCGTTGCGCGCGGCCCTGTCTTCTTCCTCGCGCAGTTGCGCGCCGCATTCCGGGCAGACCAGGGCGGAGGCCGGGCGCACCTGGGCGCCGCAGTCATCGCACACGGCGAACGGGGCTTCCTGATCGCGGCGGCGTGGCCCGCGCTTGCGGCCCCGGATGGCATCCACCGGCCCCATGCGCTCGGTGGTGTCGCTGAAATCCAGCCACAGGCAATCCGTCTTGCCGTCGGCGGGGCGCAGACCTCGGCCAGCACCCTGGACGTAGAGCACGGGGCTGATGGTGGGGCGCAGCCAAAGCAGGGCGTCCACGTCCGGCACGTCGAAGCCGGTGGCCAGGGCCAGCACGGTGACCAGGCAACGCAGCCGGCCGGCGCGGAAGTCGGCGATCAGCGCCTCGCGTTCCTTCTTGGGTGTGTCGCCGGTGACTACGGCTGCGCTGATGCCATGGACAAGCAGGGCATAAGCCAGGTTGTGGGCGTTCTGCACCGTGGGGGTGAAGGCCAGCCACTTGCGCCGGTCAATTGCCAGGGCACAGGCCTCGGCGGCGGCGGCTTCAAGGTAGGCGTCCACCCTGTCGCCCAGGGCGTCCAGGTTGTAGTCGCCGGTTGCGGTGCTGATGCCGGACGCATCGATGCGCGTGGCGATGTCCGCCGGGCGCACCAGGGGCGCCAGGTGGCCGGCATCCAGCAAGGTCTGCATCTTCACCTCATGGGCGATGCCGGTGAACAGCGGATCGTCGCCATCGGTGAGCCAGACGCCGTTGCCACGGAAGGGCGTGGCGGTGAGACCGACCACTCTGAACTGGCAATATTTGGCCAGGTCGTTGAGCAAACGGCGATACATGCCGGCGCCGTCCGGGTTCACCAGGTGGCACTCGTCGATGATGACGCACTTGATATTGCCAAGCAGGTGCGCATTGCGCGCCACGCTGCCGATGGTGGCGACAATCACGTCGGCATCCGGTCGCTTCTGGCCGACGCTGGCGCTGTAGTAGCCCAGGCGCAGGCGTGCGGGCAACAGGCGCATCAGCTTGTCGGCGTTCTGCTCGGCCAGTTCCTTGCTGGGCACGATGACCAGGGTGCGCGGGTGCTCGTCCGGCCAGGTGTCAAACAGCAAGCGGGTGAGTTCTGCGATGACCACGGACTTCCCGGCCCCGGTGGGCAGCACCAGGATGGGCGCATGCTCGATGCCGGGGTGGGCGACCCACCACGCATAGAGTGCGTCGAGGGTGGATTGTTGGTAGGGGCGGAGTTTCAAAACGGAAGCTCCTCTTCCTGGATCGGCATGTTCGCCGCCGTGATGACCAGCTCGCCCAGCCGGGACTTGTCTTCGCAGGTGGTGATGGCCGTGCTGCTGTAGTCGTTGCCGCCGCCCTCGCCGTTGCAAAAGGCGTGTCCGGTGAGCTTGTTGCGATACTTCACCCAGTTGGCCTCCGCGCTGGCGTCCGTGATTTCCGCCCAGTTCGCCAGCAGGACCGGGAAGTGACGGTGATCCGGACAGCCGGCGCGCTGTTCGTCAAAGGTCAACCCCTTGAGCAGCCATTCGCACTGCCATCCGCCGTGCGGTGTCGGCGTGCTGTGGGCGCAGGTGCGGCAATTCACCTTCGGCGCTGTGGTTCCGTGGCAGAGGCTGTGGAAGTGACACCACTTGCATTCAAACCATGCCGGGTCTTGTGACAGCAGGGGCGGCGGCTCGGGCGCGAAGATGACTCGCTCGGCACGTTCCAGCAGGGCGCGGCCGTGTTCGGCGTTGCGCTCGATGCGCTCCTGGTGGATCTCGTCCGTGTCCTTGTTCACGGCCAGATAGAGGGCGCGGGACATGCCGGTCAGGTGCATGTAGACCTGAACCTGGGCGTAGTGCATGGGCTTGGCAGCCATGACGCCCTTGGCTTGCAGTTCCTTGAACGACTTGGCGCCGTGGGTCTTGAGCTCCAGCACATGCCAGGTGGCCGGCGCTTCCGGGATGCCCAGGACGGCCCCATCCAGGTGTCCGCGAAAGTGCCCGCCGTGGGCTTCCACCGCGAACTGCTGGCCGGCGGCGTCCACGTCGTGAACCTCGCAGCCGATGCCGCGCAGTTCGCTGACAAATACGGCTTCCTCGCGCTGTCCGCGATCGAACATGCGCAGCATGCGGCCGTCGAACTGCTCCCGCCCGGCGAGACGGAACGAGAGCCACAGGTGGCGCTCGCAGGCGTGGCCGATGAGGGACGCGCCCAGGTACTGGCGCGGCGGGTTCTTCGCTTCCTCGGCCTCGCGCCAGGCATAGATGGCGCGGGTGGTCTGGGTGCGCGGATCGTCAATGGTGGGCATGAGTTGGTCGCAGTCGATAGGATCGTCTGGGAAGTGGGCCGGCGGCCCCTTGGCCTTGCACCGGATCAGTCCGGGATAAGGCCAGGGGCGCGCGTGCTCGCAGCCGTCGCAGATCAAGCTGCGCGTTGCCCCCAAGGGGTGGCGGGCTTGGGCTGCTGCACCGGGGGCGGCATGAACGACGGGGCGGCGGGCGCGGTGCCCGTCACGGCCTCGTAGCCCTTGACCTCATTGCCGTCGCCGTACTGGTCGTCCTTGCGCACCACCACCTTGATTCGGCAGGGCCTGGCGTGGAGCTGCTGGCTGTCCTGCAACTGGAGCACACCGACCGCGTGGCAGAGTTGGGAAAGCTGCTGCTGGCCGATCTTCTGCGCGGTTTCGTTCTGGTTGGCGATGTTGAGCCGGTCGAACACCAGGCGTCCTGCGTGCTGGCCATCGAGGATCTTCCAGGTGAGTTGCAGATAGTGCCCGCTGCCGGTTTTTGTGGGCTTGACGTCGGATTCCACTACCTGGGCGGCATAGACGCCGGCGGGGATGGGGGAGAATTCGGATTCGGGGGAGACGGCTTGGGCGTTGAACTGGAGCAGTGCCATGGTGATTCCTTTCGGTGGGTGGGTGGGTCAGGCGGTGATCTTGGCCGCGATGGCGGCCAGGTTCGGCGGCTCGAAGGGATCCAGAGCGCCGCTCCGGTCCTTGGCCTCGAAGTTGAAATCGCGGCCGGTTTGCAGCGCGCGGTACGGGTTTCCCTCCGGGTCTTTCTCAACCCGCAATGCGAAAACCTCGTCGAAGAAATAGGCGATGCCCTGTCCAAGCTTCTGGCCAGGAAGGGACGGGCCGTAGAAGATGGCGCCGGTCTGCTCGTCCTTGATGCGTTCCTGCTTGCAGGAGAAATAGACATTGCGGCCGGCCAGGTCGCGGAATGCGCGGATCAGATGGGCCATGTGCTCCTGGAGGGCGCCGTAGGCCTGGCGCGGGTCTTTCGTGGCGGCCTTCTCGCGCGCCAGGCAGACCTCGGCGATCTCGCTGATGCTGTCCAGGCACACCCACTGGAAGTCCTTGGCTTCGGCGCTCTCGGTGATGAACTGATACGCGTCCTGCACATCCTGGATGCTGGTGACCTCGATCACCGGGATGTCCGTATTGCGGAGACTCAGCAGCCCGGCCTCGGCGCTGATGATGACCGTGGGAGCCTCGGTGGTGGCGCACAGCACGGTTTTTCCGGCCCCGGCTGGCCCGTGCACGAGAACCTTGACGCCGTTGCTGGCGGCGGCCTGACGGGTGGTGGTAAGCGTGATCGCCATTACGCCACCTCTTCGATCTTGACGCTGGGCTTGGCCGGCTTGGCGGTCAGGTACTGCGCCAGGATGGCGTAGGCGTCCGGGTTGGCGGCCTCCAGGGCGCGCATCTGCTTGAGCACCAGGTCCGGTTTCCAGACGAATGCGTCATGGATGACGGGCGGCAGGCTGTTCCAGTCCGCTACAACACGGTCGGCATCCACCGTGCGCGTGACCTTGAAGGTGACGGTCACCTTGACGCCACCGTCTTCCTCATGGATGGTGCCTTCGTCCCTGGCTTCCACCATGGACACCAGGCGGGCCTCGGCGGCGACGCGGGAGGCGCGCGCATCATCCTCGATGCGCTTGAACTCCATGACCTCGCGGGCGGTGCGCTCGAACTCGGACTGCTTGGTCTTGAGCTTGAGGATTGCATTCATTTGTCTTGCTCCTGTTCTTCGATGCCGTACTTGGCAACAATGGTTGCGATGACCTGCTCGACATTGGCGTGGCGCTGGCTCCAGAGCGCGGGCTTGTCCTGCTCCATGGCCTGCACGGCCAGCTTGCCGGCGGCCATCAAGGCGAGCCGGTCGCGCTCGGGGATGGGGTAGGGGATGCGGATCACAGGGGCGCGCGGTCTGCCGGGCGGGTTGTGCTCGGTAATGTGGGTCACAGCGCCCCCCCGACGATCAGGCCGAGGGTAAAGATCACGCAGGCGGCGACCACGTAGCCGACGAGGCGGTCAGGGTTTTCCCTGAACTCGACCTGATAGCCGTAGACCTCGCGGGAGGTGCGGGCGAAGCGGCCAGTCCAGTTGCTTGGCAGGCTGTTCATTCGTATCTCCTCAACACGCTGCGGACATCCACCTGTTCGCCCATGGGCTCCTCCACGGGAGGGATGGTTATGGTGGGCGGGCCGTCTGGTTCGGAGCGCCTGCTCATCATGAGCAGAGCGGCGAGGATCAAGCCGATGAAAACGCCCAGCGAAAGGGCGAACCAACTTTTCAAATCCCAGAACGCTGCGATGAATCCTTCCATGTGGTGCTCCTTGTGTTGGGTGCCGGGCTTTCCACCCGACCGGCGCTTGCGATGCGCTTGGCTTACTCTGGTCTTGTTGACTCGCTCGATGTCCGCAACGAATCCCAGGCTCCGGGCCGTCTCTCCGGCCATGTCTCAAACCCTGTCGGCTACTCGGCGGTACATCGTCATCCGCCTTTCTGCCTGCTCCCTCCGTCTGCCGGGCCTGCCGCACTCCGCGCTTGCGCTTGGGTCTTCCGTGCGGGGGTTTCCGGGGTGGGTGGGAGGTGATGTAACTATAGGAAAGCCTCTGCTTTGAGTCAATAGGAAAACCTATTTTCGAGCGCAAAAAAATCCCGCCCCTCGGTTTTTTTGTGGGGGCGGCTTCCTCTGGATGGAACGCAGACGCGGTGACGGGCTATGATGCGGGCATGAAACCGCTATTCATCCGCGCCGAATGGGACGATGAAGCCCGCGTCTGGGTGGTCGCCGACAGCGACGTGCCGGGCCTGGCCACCGAGGCCGACACCCTGGAAGCCCTGGTCGAGAAGCTCAAGATCATGGTGCCCGAGCTGCTGGAGGCCAACCAGGCCGACTTGGGCTGCGAGGTGCCTTTCGAGCTGCTCACGCGGCGCTTCGAGACCGCGCGCATCGACTGTCACTGATGGCGGATTACGCCGCCACGCTCATCAAGCTGTTGCGCGATGCGGGCTGCGCCTACGTCCGCCCCGGCAAGGGCGACCATCAAAT
>JBBILG010000033.1:0-9893 GCA_037445085.1 Methylobacillus sp. | reverse complement strand
TGTTGCGCGATGCGGGCTGCGCCTACGTCCGCCCCGGCAAGGGCGACCATCAAATCTGGCACAGTCCGGTCAACGGCCAGCACTTCGTGGTGGATTCCAAAATCAAGTCACGCCATACCGCCAACGCGGTGCTTAAGCAGGCGGGCCTACCAAAGGCATTCTGATAAAAATCCCGCCATCAAGGCGGGATGCGTCTATGTGTGACTTATCGCCTACATTCAGCCGGCTGGCACTCGCAGCCGCACTGTCTCGGCTGGTGGCAATGGCATTCGCCTGTCTTGCGGTTGAAGTGGCATCCACAGGTATTCAGGCCGCCTCCGTGCTCAAGGCTTTCTCCAGCATCTGACAAATTCTGGCGTGCTCTTTTTCGCCATTCCCAAGGCGGGACGGGCGATTCGTCAACCCACAGGCCGTGCCTGGCCGAACGAGCTTCGTCCTGGATCGGATAAAGGCTCTTGTCCGTGACGTACTTGTCGAACACCCAGGCCATGCCGTGACGAACCTGCTCCAGGTTGGTGTCCAGCTCGCCGCACTGCATGCGCACGACCGGGCGGTTGAACCGGCTGTCATAGCTGGTCTGCTTAAGTTTGGCCGGCTTGCCGAAGCACATCTCAGCCAGGGATTCCTTGGACTGCTTGTAAAACGGCTGGCCACGCTCCGGGGCGTCGATCTCGCCTTTCAGGCCTGCCAGCAGGTCGGCAATCGTGGGCGGTCGCGCTGGCTCCCCGGCGGGGGGGCGGGGCGGTGGTGCCGCTCTCGCGTCCTGTGGTAAGCCAATCTGGGGTAATTCCGAGTATTCGGCAGACGGCGAGCAGGTTGTCACCATTGGGCTTCATCACGCCGCTTTCCCAGTCTGACACGGTAGGCTGGGACACGCCCACTGCTTTAGCCAGGGCGGTCTTGTTCAGCTTCTTGTCTTCGCGTGCCCGTGTCAGCCGCTCATTCCAGGTTTCCATATAAGGAAACCTATCACCCGCAGGCATAGGAAGTGCTTGACTTTCATGTAAAGGTTTTCCTATGCTTGCGGACATGAACGATGCCATCCAAATCACTGACGCCCTCGGGGGTGTAACAGCCACGGCAAAATTCTTCGGGATTGAGCAGCCATCCGTGTCGGAGTGGCGGGCGCGCGGCATGATTCCACGCGCCAGACTGCGCCACCTTCAGGATGTGCGGCCTGATGTGCTGCCCGCGCACCTTCGCCTCCGCCCCTGCCCCGAGCAGGCCGCCGCATGACATCAACCGCGAGCAAGTGTACCGGCTGCACGCTGGGCTCATACCCCGGAAGCACCAGGTTCGATTCCTGGGCTCGCAACCAGACCTCCCTGAGCGTGCGCACTGCGCGCTTTTTGCCCGGCGCTCCTTCCGGGCTTTTTTCTACCTTACCCGCCCCGGCCGGGATACGCCGGGACCAAGCTCCTTCCACGACTCCCCAAGCCGTCTCGGCTCCCGGCCTACGGGCCGGGCATCTTTCCTGAGCGGCCATGGAAAAGAGGGAGAACAGTGTGCACGTGAAGTTGTCCGATGAGGCCGACCGCGCCCTGGAATTGCTGGTGGCGGCGCATCCGGATAACGCAAGCAAGAGTGCCATTGCGGCGTACCTCCTTGAGAAAGCATTGTTGGGTGAGGCCCACAGCCTCAAGGTAGCGCTGGCGCGGCTCCATCAGCAGGGATTGGTAGGTCGGGTGATGGAATGAGGACGTTGACCACCACCGAGGCAGGCATGAATCACCGCTATTACCCCTCCGAAATCTGTATCGAGTGCGGCAACAAGCATGGCCGCTCGCGCAACGTGTACGCCATCGGCATGTGGGCGGGCAAGTGCGGCTGGTGCGGTAAAGAGGGCACCGTCACCGCGCCGCGGGACTTCAGGTATCCGGAGTTCACCGGGGAGCCGCCGGAAGGGTGGGACAAGGAATGACATGCGCACCATGCACCTATTCGGAACGGTGAGGGAATGGCTGACCTGAACTCGATCTTCGGCGGCGGCTTCAAGGCAATGGAGCGTGTCACGCTGGGCGCGCTCGATCTGGCGCGGCCGGAAGAGGCGTTCCGCGATGCGGCCCAGGCATCCGGCCTGGTGATCGACCAGGTGGTCGCAGATGGAGAGATTCATCGCGTAACGACCACCAGCAGCAAGCGCAACGAGGAGGACGGCTGGTACGTACTGCACACCGATGGAACCGTCCCCGTCGGCATCTTTGGCTCCTGGAAGGAACCCAGCTTCGAGTCGAAGTGGGTGGCTGACATCGGCCGTGAATTGTCATTGCGCGAAAAGACCGAGCAGGAGAAGTGGCTGCGCGAGTTGCGCGAGAGACGTGACGCCGCGAAGCGCAAAGCGCAGGAGGAGGCCGCAGCCTATGCAGACGAGCTGGTCGGCGCGCTGTCGGATGCCAGCGACGAGCATCCGTACCTGGTGGCCAAGGGGGTCAAGGCATACGGCATCAAGGTCGATGGCGCCGGTCGTCTGGTGATCCCGATCACCGGCATCGATGGCCAGGTGCAGACCTACCAGACCATCCGGCCCGACACCTTCGACAAGCGATACCTGAAAGGCGGCAAGAAGGAAGGCGGGTTCTTCGAAATCCGTGGCAACCGGAGGATCGTCTTCGTCTGCGAAGGGTATGCAACCGGCGCCACGATCCACGAGGCCACCGGGGCCACGGTCATCCTGGCCTTCGATTGCAACAGCCTGATGGCTATCGCCAAGGTGGCGCGGGAAATGTACCCGGCGGCACGCATCATCATCGGCGCGGACAACGATCACGCGACAGACGGCAATCCGGGCATCACCAAGGCCCGCCTGGCCGCGAGATCGATCAACGGCGAGATCGTCTATCCGGAGTTTGCGCCACAGGACATCCCGGAGGACTCGCCCAAGCGAGTGACGGATTTCAACGACCTGGCGCGCGTGCGCGGCATGGATGAGGTCGTGCACCAGCTTTCCATCGTCACATCCATCAGTGCATCGGCGTTCAGGTTCGTGCGTGTCGATGATCTGGAGCTAAAGGATATCTGCTGGCTGGTGGAGAACTACGTCGAGGCGGATTCCCTTTCCCAGTTGTTCGGCGATCCAGGCTGCGGCAAGTCGTTCGTCGCCATCGATATTGCCTGTTGCGTGGCGACAGGTCATCCATGGCATGGCAACGAGGTGACGCAGGGTCCCGTGTTCTACATCGCCGGGGAGGGGCACAACGGCCTGGCCAGGCGTTTCAAGGCGTGGGAGATCGGCAACGGCGTCAGCCTGGACGGCGCACCGCTCTACAAGAGCCAGCGTGCGGCAACGCTCTACGACGCCAGCGAGGCGGCCATCGTCAGCGAGGCGATCAACACCATGATCCATGAGAGCGGGGAGAAGCCGCGCCTCATCATCATCGATACGCTGGCCCGCAACATGGGCGGCGACGAGAACAGCACCGAGGATATGAACGCCTTCATCAATCACCTGGATCTGTACTTCCGGCAGAAGTACGGCGCGTGCGTGATGATCGTCCATCACTCCGGGGCGATGGACAAGGATCGCTCCAGGGGATCGACCGCGTTGCGCGGCGCCCTGGATTCCGAATACAAGGTCGAGCTGAGCGCGGTTGGAAGCCAGTCCACCATCCAGCTCTCCAGCAAGAAAATGAAAGATGCCGAATTACCCAAACCACTGACCTTCGGACTCACCCAAACCGACCTACCAATCTTCGACCGACGCGCGCAACCGATCAAGGGCGCCTACCTGACCAACCAGACCGCTGACATCAACCAATTCATCGACCAGGCCGCCGAGAAGGCCGGCTTCCTCGGCAAGAACCAACAGAAAGCACTCAACATACTGACCAGCCTGATATTCAAGCGCAAGAAAGACGAGGATAGGGATTACGTGCTCCTCGGCGAGTGGAAGGAATCCTGCATGAAGTCCATGGACAGAAATCAATTCTGGAAAGCCAGGAAGGCCCTGGAGGAGAAATCTCTTGTCGTCATCAATGGCGTTGACGAGGCGTTGCAAACCGTTGCTTTGCAACGAAAAGCAACGGAAAGCAACGAAAAGCAACGCTATGTTGACTAAGCGTTGCTTCCGTTGCAAAGCGTTGCTTTCCGTAGTGAAAGCGTTGCGTCCGGCCTTATTGCCGGCGTTGCTTTTCTCCCTCCCCCCTTTAGGGGGGGGGAAAGCAACGGTCCAAGGCAACGCGCAACGCAACGGGGGAACGGGATGATCATCTCCCTCCCTTACCCCCCAACCGGCAACCACGCCGTGAAGCATGCCAGTGGTCGGCACTACCTAACCGCCGAGGCCAGGACGTATGTCAACCAGGTGCGCAGCATCGCCATCTGCTCGGCTGCGGATAACTTCCTGGATGCCGATCTCATGGTGACGGTGGAGGTGTTCCCACCAGACCATCGCCGCCGTGACCTGGACAACGTGTGGAAACTCCTGTCGGACGCACTGACCAAGGCCAACGTGTGGAAGGACGACTACCAGGTGGTGGACCTGCGCCTGGTGAGGGGTGAGGTTCGCCCAGGGGGGATGGTGGTGGTGAGCATCGAGGAGGTGAGGGCATGAGCGCCTGCGCCAACTGCCAGCACGCCAAGACGCGCGTGGGCCTGCTGGGCCGCTGGGTGTTCTGCGCGCGGTTCCACACGGCGGTGACGGTGCGCTGCGCGGACTATCGGCAGAAGGGGCTGGGCAAGTGAAGGCGGGACGCAAGCCGTCTGTGGCCATTCGCGTGATGCGCGTGGCGGCCCTGTTCCGCACAGTGGCGGAAATATCGAGGGAGACCGGCGTGCGGCCCGAACAGGTCAGGTCGATCCTGTACCGCGCCTCGGATCGCGGCGAGATCGTGTTGCGCCGGTTCGTCCAGGGCAAGTGCGGACGGACGATTTTTGTGGAACGGCATACTGCCGTTGATTGCTGATGCCAGCGCCGAAAGGAACAAAACCGCCTGGAGGTTCGCGCAAGGGGTCGCCGAACAAGATCACCGCCGACATCAAGGCCATGATCGAGGGCGCCCTGGAGGATGCCGGCGGGCGCGAGTATCTGCTGGCCCGCGCGCAAGATCCGGCCACTATGTCGGCGTTCCTGTCCCTGGTGGGCAGGATTCTGCCACGCGAGATCAAGGCCGAAGTGGCGGCGACGCATGTGATCCAGCGGCTGACGCCGGAGCAGTTGGCCGGCATCGTGGAGGCGGTGACGGGTGAGAAGCGATGAAGCGGCCCTCACGCTCGCGCACAACCATTTGCTGGCCTATGTGCGGGCGCAGTTTCCTGGCTACCTGATCGGCCACCACCATCGCCGCATAGCCGAGGCCCTGATGGCTGTCGAGCGCGGCGAAATCAAGCGGCTCATCATCCAGGCGCCGCCCAGGCACGGCAAAAGCCTGTTGACCTCCGAGTATTTCCCGGCCTGGTATCTCGGGCGCAACCCGGACCGCTACATCATCTGCGCCACCTATGGCCAGGAGCTGGCCGACGACTTCGGCCGCAAGGTGCGCAACCAGTTGCGCGACGATCTGCACCACGCTGTTTTTCCTGCCTGCAAGCTGTCCGAGGACAGCCAGAGCGCGAGCCGGTTCGGCACGCTCGCCGGGGGCTCCTATTTCGCCTTGGGCGTTGGCGGCGCGGCGACGGGCCGCGGGGCGCACTTGCTGGTCTGTGACGATCCGCTGAAGGGCCGCGAGGAAGCCGACAGCGAGACGTACCGCCGCAGGCTGAAGGACTGGTATGCCTCTGTCGCTTACACGCGCCTGATGCCCGGCGGGGCGATCATTATCATGAACACCCGCTGGCACGAGGACGACCTTACAGGCTGGGTGCTGGCCGAGCACGCGCACGAGAACTGGACCGTTCTCGATCTGCCCGCCCTGGACGACCATGGCCGCGCGTTGTGGCCGGAGCAGTACGACGAGACCGCTTTGGAGCGCATCCGGCGCACCATCGGCAGCCGCGAGTGGGAGGCCCTGTACATGCAGCGGCCGGCGCCCGACACCGGCGACTTCTTCCGCCGCGACTGGTTCCGCCGCTACGACAAGGCTCCCAAGCACCTGCGCATCTACGGCGCCAGCGACTACGCGGTGACGGCCGGCGATGGCGACTACACCGAGCACGGCGTTTTCGGCATGGACCCGGACGGCGATCTCTACCTGCTCGACTGGTGGAGCGGGCAGACCGCCTCGGACGTGTGGATCGAGACGCAGCTCGACCTGGTGGACAAGTGGCGGCCGCAGACCTGGATCGGCGAATCCGGACCCATCCGCCGCGCGGTGGAACCTTTCCTGGCTCGCCGCATGCGTGAGCGGCGCAGCTTGTGCCGGCTGGAGTGGTTGCCCAGCGTGCACGACAAGCCCACCCGCGCCCGCGCCTTCCAGGCCATGGCGTCCAGCGGCATGGTGCACCTGCCGCGCGAGGCATGGGCGGATCGACTGCTTTCGCAGTTGCTGGTGTTCCCCGTAGGCGTGGCGGATGACGCGGTGGACGTGTGTTCCCTCCTCGGCCGCTACCTGGACCGCATGCGCGACGCCCGCGTGCCGCCGCAGGCCCCGGAGAAGCCGCGCCCAGGCACCTTCGACCATCTCCTCCTCGTTACCGACGAGCCCAAGCGGGCCAGCAAGTACCGCTCCCTTCGGGGCTGAATTTGGTTCGTTGATCGGGCTGATTTATACCGTGCGCATGGACACAATCAGCCAGATACATGCCGGCCTGCGGGCCACGTTGCCGAGCATCGACTACAACGATCTGCTGGCGATGGATGACCCTTCAGCCGAGTTTGAAGCGCACTGCGCGGCCGAGACGGGCAAGGATTACTGGTTTTATTCGGTGCGCGGCAAGCTGGTGAACGGCGATGTCATCCTGGTGCGCGCGAGCACGCCGCTTACTGCCGAGACGCTGGCGCAGGAAGGGCTGCGCGACACGCTGGCCGCACTGCGCCGGCATCGGGACAACACGGGCCTGGAGGCCACGGTGGAGATGAGGCCGGCATGAGCTACGACACGGAAGAACCCCAGCAGACCGAGCAGCAGAAGTCCCTGGCGCGGCAGTGGGGCAAGCGCCTCGACCGCGCCCTCAAGCAGCAGCGCGAAGAGGGGCAGGAAGCCCGCTTGAAGCGGCTGCGCCGCTACGTGCGCGGCGAGGAGGGCGACGATGGCGAGAAGGGCCTGGTGCGGACCAACATCATCCACGCCAACTTCGCCGCCATCCTGCCGCAGATTTACGCCAAGAACCCGGAGATCGCCGTCACCCCCAGCGAGTCGGCGGACGCCAACACCTACGCCTGGGTGGGCGTCTTCTGCGAGACCCTGCAATCAGTGCTGAACCGGGTGTTCATCGCCGACGCCAACCTCAAGCCGCGCGCCAAGAGCGCCATCCGCTCGGCGATGACCACCGGCATCGGCTGGTGCAAGGTGTCCTGGCAGAAAGACCTGCGCCGCGACCCCATCATCGAGAGCCGCATCGCCGACACGCAGGACAACCTGCGCCGGGTGCGCGATCTCATCGCCACCCTGGAAGAGGGCGACGGCTCACGCGGCGACCTGGAAGCCAAGCAGGCCGAGCTCGACCAGCAACTAGCCTCGCTCAACCAGCAGGCCGAAGTGTCCGCCGTCGAGGGCGTGGTCATCGACCGCGTGCAGACCGAGGACATCTTCATCCTCGACGACACGCTGGCCGACTTCGACGGCTACCCGCAGGCCGAGGCCATCGCGCACCGCGTCTGGATGACCTGCGACCAGTACCGCGAGGCGTTCGGCAAGGACGCCCCGAAGTCCGCCAGCCGCTACGGCATGGACAAGCGCGAGACCGACCACGGCCGCACCAGTGAAGACGCCGACGCGCCCAAGCTGGTGGCCGTGTTCGAGGTCTGGCACCGCCTGGACAACACCGTGTACACGCTGTGCGCCGGTTCCGACGAGTGGGCGCGGGACCCCTACGTGCCCGAGGTACTGGGCAAACGCTTCCACCCATTCTTTGGCCTCGCCTTCAACCCCACGGACGGCAGCAAGCAGCCACTGAGCGACGCGGAACTGCTGATCGAGTTGCAGGACGAGTACAACACCACGCGCACCAACTTCGCCGAGCACCGCCGCGAAAACCTGCCGGTGCGGGTGTACCGCAAGGGCGGCGACCTCACGGACAACGACGTGCTGGCCCTGTCCAACCGGCGCGCGAACGACTGGATCGGCATCGAGGGCGACCCAGGCCAGCCAATCCAGAATGATATCGCCGTCCTGCAAAACCCGCCCGTCGATCCGGCCACCTACGACGTTTCCGGGATCCTTCGCGACGCCGAGATGGTGCTGGGCGCGGGCGACGCCTCCAAGGGCTTCATCAACAAGGCCAAGACCGCCACCGAGGCGGAAATCATGGCCATGGGCCTGCAATCCCGCGTCGCCGAGCGGCAGGACGTGGTGGAAGACTGGATCGGCGACATGGCCACCTATGCCGCCGAGTTGTGCTTGCAGGAACTGACGCCGCCGCAGGTCAAGCGCATTGCCGGCGAGTCCGCCGTGTGGCCGCAGTTGTCGCGCGAACAGATTTTCGACCTGGTGCACATCCAGATTCGCGCGGGTTCCACCGGCAAGCCCAACCGCAACCAGGAACGAGAGCAGTGGGCGCAGATGTTGCCGCAGATTCAGCAGGCCATGAGCCAGGTCATCGAAGCCCGCCAGGCCGGGCAGACCGATCTGGCCGACTCGATCATGAAGCTGATGGAGGAGACGCTGCGCCGCTTCGACGAGCGCATCGACATCGAGAGCTTTTTCCCGCAGCAACAAGAGGGCCAGGAAGAGGCCCCGCAAGAGCCCAGCATCCCGCCAGAAGTGCAGCAGCAGATGGAGCAGGGCATGCAGGTCATCCAGGCTCTGCAACAGGAAAACGCCGCGCTCAAGGAGCAGGCCCAGGGCAAAGCCGAAGACACCGCCCTCGCGCGCGACCGGCTCGCCTTCGAGCAGGCCAGGGCCGGCGAGGAAATCGCCCTCAAGCGCGAAGAGGCCGAGCGCATGGCCGCCGTGAGGCTGGAAGAGGCCCGCATCAAGGCCGAGGCGCAGGCCCAGGCCAGCATCGAGGCCGAGCGCATCCGCGCCGAGAGCCGCGCCGCCGAGCTGGCCAGCCAGGAACGCATCGCCCTGGCCCGCGAGATGATGGGCGTCATGGCGCAGCGCCAGCAGGTGGCCGACGATGCCCAGCAGGCGCAGGCGGATCAAGCCAGCCAGCAGGCGATGGCCGAGATGATGCGGAACATGCAGGCCGCGCTATCCAGCATGGCCGAGCAGTTCAGCGCCGCCATGGCCGGCATGCAGATGCAGATCACCGCGCCCAAGCGGGTCATCCGTGACGCCAACGGCGACATGGTGGGCGTGGAAACCGTCAACACCTTGCAGTGACGGCCCGTGAAACTCTCCGCCCACTTCACCCTGCGCGAGTTTGAGTTTAGCCAGACCGCCATCCGCCACGGCCTCGACAACCGCGTGCCGGAGCGGCTGATGCCCAACCTCGGGCGGCTCGTCGGCGTGCTGGAACAGGTGCGGCAGATCGCCGGGGGTCATCCCCTGCGCATCAGCAGCGGCTACCGCTCGCAGAAGCTCAACGCACTGGTCAAGGGCAGCCCGGAGTCGGCGCACATCGAGGCCCGCGCGGCGGACTTCACCATCCCCGCCTACGGCTCGCCGCTGGATGTCTGCAAGCTGATCGCCGGGTCGGGCGTGCAGTTCGACCAGTTGATACACGAGTTCGGGGCCTGGGTGCATATCGCCGTGCCGCCCATGGGGGTGGAGCCGAGGCACCGCACGCTCACCATAGACCGGCAGGGCACGCGCGGCGGGCTGTGGGAGGCGCGGGAGTGACCCTCTGGCGCCCCTACATTGCCAACTGCCTGATCTGGGCGCTGTGGATGCAGCTATCCCGAGGCGGCTGGGTGT
>JBBILG010000032.1:0-18598 GCA_037445085.1 Methylobacillus sp. | reverse complement strand
GACGCCCTGCTTGCCGCGCATGGCGTATTCCGCCGAGGAGCCGGTATCGCCCGAAGTGGCGCCGAGAATGTTGATCTCACGCTCGGGCCTGGCCAGCACGTACTCGAACAGGTGGCCGAGCAGTTGCATCGCCATATCCTTGAACGCCAGCGTCGGGCCGCCGGAGAGCGAGAGCAGGTAGAGGTCGTCTTCCAGCTTCACCGTCGGCGTGATGTCAGCGGCGCTCTGGCCCTCGCGCACATGGCAGAAGATCTCGGCGGTGTAGGTGTTGTCGATGATCCTGCGCAGGCTGGGAGCCGGGATGTCGGTGGCGAAGCGCGACAGGATGGTGAAGGCGAGTTCGCGGTAGTGCATGCCGCGCATAGCGGCGAGGTCGGTCTCGGAAAACTGCGGATAGCTCTCCGGCAGATAGAGGCCGCCGTCCGGGGCGAGGCCGCCGAGCAGGATTTCGCTGAAGGTCTGGGCCGGCGCGTTGCCGCGGGTGCTGATGTATTTCATGTTCTGCCCGAATCTCCACTCTCCATTCCGGGGTTTTGCTGGCGCAACCCCGGAAAGACGGGTTGGGGTTATTTCGATAGCGCTTCCATGCGGATGCGCGTCACCTTGCCGCGAATCGCCGGCAGCGCCTCGATCAGGCGGATCGCCCGGTTGATGTGCTTTTCCACGGTGATATGGGTGAGCATGACGATGTCCACCTCCTGCTCGCCCTCCGCCGGCTCCTTCTGGATCATGGCGTCGATGGAAATGTCGAGGTCGGCCAGGATGCGCGTCACATCCGCCAGCACGCCCGGCTTGTCCTGGGCGCGCAGGCGCAGGTAATAGCAGGTGCGCACCTCGTCGATCGGCAGGATGGGCAGGTCGGTCATCTGGTCGGGCTGGAACGCCAGGTGCGGCACGCGGTGCTGCGGATCGGCGGTATGCATGCGCGTGACGTCCACCAGGTCCGCCACCACCGCGGAGGCGGTCGGCTCGGCGCCGGCACCGGCGCCATAGTACAGGGTGGGGCCCACGGCGTCACCCATCACCAGCACCGCGTTCATGGCGCCGTTGACATTGGCGATGAGCCGGCGTTCCGGGATCAGGGTCGGGTGTACGCGCAGTTCCACTCCGGCATCCGTGCGCCGGGTGATCCCCAGCAGCTTCACCCGATAGCCCAGCTCCTCGGCGTAGCGGATGTCCTCGCTGGCCAGCCGGCTGATGCCCTCGATACAGGCCTGCTCGAACTGCATGGGAATGCCAAAGGCGATGGCCGCCATGATGGTGAGCTTGTGCGCCGCGTCCACCCCTTCCACGTCGAAGGTGGGATCGGCCTCGGCATAGCCGAGCGCCTGCGCCTGCCCGAGCGCGACGGCGAAATCCAGCCCCTTCTCGCGCATCTCGGTGAGGATGAAGTTGGTGGTGCCGTTGATGATGCCGGCGATCCACTCGATGCGGTTGGCGGTGAGCCCCTCGCGCAGCGCCTTGATGATGGGGACACCGCCGGCCACCGCCGCCTCGAAGGCCACCATCACGCCCCGTTTCTGCGCGGCGGCGAAGATTTCGTTGCCGTGCACCGCGAGCAGCGCCTTGTTGGCGGTGACCACGTGCTTGCCGTTGGCGATGGCGGCGAGCACCAGGTCTTTCGCCACGGTGTAGCCGCCGATCAGTTCGACGACGATGTCGATGGCGGGGTCGTTGACTACGGCAGAGACATCGTCGGTGATGCCGACCCTGCCGCCCGTCACCCGCTTCGCCAGCTCCAGGTTGCGGTCGGCCACCCTGACGATGCGGATGGGCCGGCCGGCGCGGCGGGTGATTTCTTCCTGGTTGCGGGTGAGCACCGCCCAGGTGCCGCCGCCGACGGTGCCGATGCCAAGCAGGCCTACGTTGATGGGTTTCATATCAAAGTCCGTGAAGGAGGAAGGAGAAAGGGGGAAGGGTAACACCTCCCCTCCTGGCAGGGAGGGTGGCGCGCAGCGCCGGGTGGGTAGCTCCCTTCACCCTTCCCCCTTCACCGTATTGATGAATTTCCATGCTTCCTGCGATACATATCCAGAAAGCGCGCGATGCGGCCGAGCGCTTCCGTGAGATCGTCCGCGCCGGGCAGGAACACCAGCCGGAAATGGTCCGGGTGCGGCCAGTTGAAGCCGCTGCCCTGCACCAGCAGCACCTTCTCTTCCAGCAACAGGTCGAGGATGAGCTGCTGGTCGTCGTCGATCGGATAGGTTTCCGGATCCAGCCGCGGGAAGAGATACATGGCGCCCTTGGGCCTGGTGCAGGTGATGCCGGGAATATCCGTGAGCAATTTCCAGGCGAGATCCCGCTGGCGGCACAGGCGCCCGCCGGGCGCCACCAGCTCGTTGATGCTCTGGTAGCCGCCCAGCGCGGTCTGGATGGCGAACTGCCCGGGCACGTTGGCGCACAGCCGCATCGAGGCCAGCATGTTGAGCCCTTCGATGTAGTCCCGGGCGTGGCGCTTCTCGCCGGACACCACCAGCCAGCCGGCGCGATAGCCGCACGAACGGTAGTTCTTGGACAACCCGTTGAAAGTGACGAACAGCACGTCGTCCGCCAGCGCGGCGATGGACGCGTGCTCGTTGCCGTCGTAGAGCACCTTGTCGTAGATCTCGTCGGCGAAGATGATGAGGTCGTGCCTGCGGGCGATTTCGATGATGCCTTCCAGGATTTCGCGCGGATACAGCGCCCCGGTCGGGTTATTGGGGTTGATGATGACAATCCCGCGCGTGTTGGCGGTGATCTTGCTCTCGATATCCTTGAGGTCGGGCAGCCAGTCGGCCGCCTCGTCGCACAGATAGTGGCGCGGCACGCCACCGGACAGGCTCACCGCCGCCGTCCATAGCGGATAGTCCGGCGCCGGCACCAGGATCTGGTCACCATTGTTGAGCAGCGCCTGCATGGCCATCACGATCAGTTCGGACACGCCGTTGCCGACGATGACGTCGTCGGTGGTCACGCCGGCGATTTTTTTCTGCTGGCTGTAGTGCACGATGGCGCGGCGCGCCGAGAACAGCCCCTTGGAATCGCTGTAGCCCGAGGCGGCCGACAGGTTGTGGATCACATCCTGCACGATCTCCTCCGGCGCTTCGAAGCCGAATGGCGCCGGATTGCCGATGTTGAGCTTGATGATGCGGTGGCCTTCGTCCTCCATCTCGCGGGCGCGCGCCAGCACCGGGCCGCGGATGTCGTAGCAGACGTTGTTGAGCTTGAGCGATATGAGGACGGGTTGCACGGCGAGGCCAAGCGTTGAAAAAGTGTGCTATTTTACTTCAAACTACCCGCCTGCACAGCCATGAAGCTCCATCTCCTGCACGCCGCCGGCAGCCAGATCATCACCGCCTGCGGGCCGGGCTGGGTGGAGATCAACGAATGGCGCCACCAGCGCAGCCTGATCGTGCTGCCCAACCGGCTGGTGACCGACTGGGAGGCCACCGATTTCGCCAGCCTCGCCGCCGCCCATCTCGAACGCATCGCTGAACTGGCGCCGGAACTGGTGCTGCTCGGCGCCGGCGCCGAGCACCGCTTCCTGCACCCGCGCCTCGGCCGCGCCCTCACCGAACGCGGTATCGGCCTGGAATGCATGAGCACCCCCGCCGCCTGCCGCACCTACAACATCCTCATGGCCGAAGGCCGCCACGTCGCCGCGGCGCTGATCCTGTAACTAACGTCCGCGCCATCATTCCGGCAAATCAGCGCAGCGTGGGCGGAACGCCGGTCGGGGCCGATTGCCGGAGGGGCCGTCGGCCCGCCAAAGGGAGTGCGAAGCCGCCATGAAGCGACGGGAGTGGTCGTTTGCCCGTTGGCGGCGAGTTCTGAATTCGCCTTATACTGGAGGGTGCTCGAATGGGAATGTTTGGGTAGACTGACGGAACACCCTGCAGCACAACAACAGCACCCCCATCCCACGCTCACGAGGAGATCATGGAGAGAGCAACCGACAGCCAACTGGCCGCATGGCGCGAGCAGGCGCTGCAACTCGAGGCCGAAGTCAACAAGGTGGTCATCGGCCAGCAGCGGCCGATCCGCCTCATCACCACGGCGATCTTCTCGCGCGGCCACGTGCTGCTGGAAGGCGATGTCGGCGTGGGCAAGACCACCCTGCTGCGCGCCTTCACGCGCGGCATCGGCGGCGGCTACGAGCGCATCGAGGGCACCATCGACCTGATGCCCAACGATCTGGTCTACCACACCTATCTCGGCGATGACGGCCGCCCGCACGTGGATGCCGGCCCGCTGCTGCGCTGCGGAGAATCGCTGGCGGTGTTCTTCTTCAACGAAATCAACCGTGCCCGCCCGCAGGTGCACTCGCTGCTGCTGCGCGTGATGGCGGAGCGCACCCTGTCCGCCTTCAACAGGGAGCACGACTTCCCGCACATGCAGGTGTTCGCCGACCGCAACCAGGTGGAAAAGGAAGAGACCTTCGAGATCCCTTCCGCCGCGCGCGACCGTTTCATGATGGAAATTCCCATCGCCGTGCCGCACGACGAGGACATCATGGAATCGCTGATGTTCGACACGCGCTTTCACGACGTGGACCGCCTGGTGGAGCAGGTGCGGCCCGACGTGCTGCACTTCGACCGGCTCAATACCATCGCCGCGACCCTGCAGGAACACGTGCAGGCGAGCCCCGCCCTGCGCAAGTACGCCCTGCACCTATGGCAGGCCGCCCGCAACCCGGCGCAGTACGGCGTGCACATCGACGGCGTGGACGTCGGCCGCCTGCTGCTGGCCGGCGCCAGCCCGCGCGGCATGTCCATGATGCTGCGCGCGGCGCGCGTCAATGCCTGGCTCAACGGCCGCGCCGCGGTGCTGCCGGAGGACATTCACGCCGTGTTCCACGAGACCGTGGCCCACCGCCTGGTGTTCAGCCCGGTGTATGAGATGCGCCGCACGGAAATCGCTCGCAAGCTGCTGTCGGGCATCGTCAACGTCGTCGTCGCGCCCTGATGATTCCGGCAAAGGCCAGGGAGTTCAACTACCGCATCGGCTGGCGCACGCGCGGCCGCCATCCGGGGCGGCATGCCAGCGCCGAGCGCGGAGTGGGCATGGAATTCCGCGGCCATGCGCCGCTCATCGCCTATCCCGACCCGCGCCGCATCGACCTGCGCCAGACCCTGCGCGACCCGTTCGACCAGGTCTGGGTGCGCATTTTCAACCAGAGAAGCGCCGTCCCGGTCCATGTGGTGTGCGACCTGTCCGGCTCCATGGGCTTTTCCGGCCGGCTGCGCAAGCTGGAAGTGGCCGCCGAAATCACCGCCTCCGCCGCGTGGTCCGCCTTCCGCGTCAACGATCCGTTCGGTTTCGTCGGCTTCGACGACACGGTGCGCGAGGACTGGCTGTTCACCTCCAGCGTCAAGGTGCACGGCGCCTTCGAGCTGGCCGAGCGCCTGGCGGGCCATCGGCCCGGTCCCGCCGGCGCGCGGGGATTGTGCGACGCCAGCCGCTTCCTGTCGCGGGAAAGGTCGCTGGTGCTGCTGGTCTCCGACTTCCACATGCCGCTGAACGAGCTGGAACAGGGCCTGTCCTCCCTGATGCGCCATCACGTGGTGCCCCTGGTGCTGTGGGATGCCGCCGAATACCGCAACTTGCCCGAATTCGGTGTGGCCAGCGTCACCGACCCCGAAACCGGCGCGAAACGCACGCTGTTCCTGCGTCGCAGTTACCGCGAGCGCATCCTGCAGGCTTTCGCCGAGCGGCGCGAGGTCCTGCTGCAGCTGTTCATGCGCTGCGACATGCCGCCGCTGTTCATCGAGGACGGTTTTGAGCCGGACGACCTCACCGAATACTTCTACCAGTTCATGGCCGCCCAGACATGAAAACGCTGACCGCCCTCCTCTCCCTGCTCTGGCTGCTTGCCGTCCCCGCCTTCGCCGAGGACGGCGTCACCAGCGATCCGCGCGTCAGCATCCGCACCATCGAGCCGGCGCGCGAGGTCGGCTACACCGTGGGCGACAAGATCACCCGCACCATCATCCTGGAAGTGGAGCAGCCCTATGAGCTGCTGCCCACCTCGTTGCCGGTGCCCGGCACGCAGAAGCTGCACCGCAACCAGAAACAGGGCATCGAGACCTACGCGGTGCGGGTGGAAAAATCCGCCCGGCCGGGCAAGAACGTGTATACCCTGCGGCTCACCTACCAGGTGTTCACCCGCGGTGTCACCGCCAAGCCGGCGGCACTGCCGCCGGAATTCGTCAGGTTCGGCGGCAAGGGCGAGAATTTCTCGGTGCGCATTCCAAGCTGGAATTTCCGCATCTCGCCGCTGGCGGTGTTCGGCAACGTGGTGGTGGAAAAGGACATGAGCGGCTACCGCGGCCCACTGCTGCTGGATGCCGGCCCGGCGCAAAAGCTGCTGTGGGGGCTGCTGGGCATTTGCGCGCTGTCCCTGCTCGGCCTGCTCTACATCCTGGGCAGCCGCCGCTGGCTGCCGCGCATGGGCGGCCCTTTCGCCCGCGCCGGCCGCGACCTGAAAAGGCTGCCCGCCGGCGATGCCGGCCTGCAGCGGGCCATCACGCGACTGCACCAAGCTTTCAACGCCGCCGCCGGCGCCAGCGTGTTCGACGCCGATGGCTTCCTGCGACGCAAGCCCGGCTTCGCGCCGCTGGCGGAGGACATCGGCCGCTTCTTCACCCTGTCGCGCGCGGTGTTCTTCGACCCCGGCGCCCAACACGGCATCGACGATGTCCACGCCTGGCTGCACCGGTTCTGCCGCCGCTGCCGTGACTGCGAGCGCGGGCTGAGCTAGGTGTTTGCCATGCTGTTCACGACCTACTGGGTGCTGTTCCTGCTGCCGCTGGCGCTGCTGCCCCTGCTGCTGGAGCGCAGCCACAGCCACGCCTATTCCTGGCTCGCGCTGCTGCCGCGCGACCGCCTGTCCGACCTGGTCGGACTGCTGCTCAAGATTCTCGCCGCCCTGGCGCTCGCCGCCATCATCCTCGGCGTGGCCGGCCCGCACACCGCGACACGGCAGGTGGAGCGCGTCGGCATCGGCGCCCAGATTGTGCTCGCCATAGACCGCAGCGCCAGCATGGACGACCCCTTCTCCGGCTCCATGCAAAGCGGCCGTGCCGGCGAATCCAAATCCGCCGCCGCCCGCCGGCTGATCACCGAATTCATCAAGCAGCGCAAGCACGACATGTTCGGCATGGTCACCTTCAGCAACTCCGCCATGTACGTGATGCCGCTCACCCAGAGCCGCGAGGCCATCCTCGCCGCCGTGGATGCCGCAGGCGGCCCCGGCCTGTTTCAGACCAACATCGGCAGCGGGCTCTCCATGGCGCTCTCCATGTTCGACAAGGCGCCGGATTCCGGCGCGCGCGCCATCGTGCTGCTGTCCGACGGCGCCGGCCGCATAGGGGCCGAAGCCCAGCAGAAAATCCGCGACTGGCTGGCGCGCATGAACGTCACCCTGTACTGGATCGTGCTGCGCCAGCCGGGGGCCGTCAGCATCTTCGAGGATTACAAGCAGCCCGAAGACCAGTTGCTGCTGCCACTGGCCATCGAGCTGCACCAGTATTTCCAGACCCTGCGTACCCACTACCAGGCTTACGAAGCGGAAGACCCGCAATCGCTGGCCATGGCCATCGAGGACATCAACCGCAAGGAAAAAAAGGCCATCCGCTACCAGGAGCTGATCCCCGGCCACGACTACACGTCACACTGCTTTGCGCTGGCGGCGCTGCTGATCGGGCTGCTCCTGGCTCTCAAACTGATCGAGGTCAGGGGGCCCCTTTGGACAAGAAACAAATGATGCTTCTTGTCCAAAGGGGGCCCTCCATGGCGCTGAACGCGAGAAAACTGACACTGGTGCTGATCATGGCCGCCGTTGCCAGCGGCGCCGGCGCGGCCTGGCAGGCCGTGCGCATCGGGCAGATCGAGGCCTTCAACCAGGCGGTGCTGGCAGGCAAGACACCGGCCACCGACACCGGCAGCTTCGAGGCCAGGTTCGCCGCCGCCTACTGGCTGGCCAGAGGCGGCCGCTACCAGGACGCCACCCTGCTGTTCCTGCAGCTGCTGGAGCACGGCACCCCGGCGCAGCAGGCGGCGGTGCACTACAGCATGGGCAACATCTTCTTCCTGCGCGGACTCTCCATCCACGGCCGCGACATGACGGTGCGCGACGAGGCGAATTATCTCTTTGCCCAGGCCAAGGGCGCTTATCTGCAATCGCTGCGTCTGGACGAGACGCAATGGGATGCCCGCCACAACCTCGACCGCGTGCTCAGCATCCTGCCCGAAGAGCCCTCTCCCGGCGTGGGCGATTCGGATTCACCGGGGCTGATCATGGGCAACATTCCGGTCGGACTTCCCTGATTTCATGCTCTCCGTCCGGCCCTCTTTCGATTGCATATGAAATTCTTCGCATTATTGGACAAGTTCAGGCATCACCGCGAGGCCGCCCTGCTCGCGGCGGCCTCGCTGCTGTTGCTGACGGCCCTGCTGCGGCCGACGCTGCCGGTGCAGCGCGACATCTACAGCTTCCTGTTCGTGGTGGACATCACCCAGAGCATGAATACCGAGGACATGCGGCTCGCCGGCGAGCCGGCCAGCCGCATCGCCTACACGCGTCGCCTGCTGCGGGACATGGTGGCCGGCATGCCCTGCGGCACCAAGGTCGGCATGGCCTTCTTCGCCGGCGCCAGCGTGGCGCTGCAATACAGCCCAATCGAGGTATGCCGAAATTACGATGCCATCCAGGACAACATCGCCCACATGGAATGGCGCATGGCCTGGTCAGGCAACTCGCGGCTGCGCCATGCGGCGCACGCCATCGCCCATCTCACCCGCACCCTACAGGAACCGGTGCAGGTGGTGTTCTTCACCGATGGCGAGGAGGTGCCGCGCCTGCACGCCTTCAACACCCTCGACCTCGGCGGTTTCCAGGGCGGCAAGGGCTGGCTGGTGGTCGGCATCGGCAGCGACAAGGGCACGCCCATCCCCAAGTATGACGAGCACAACAAGCTGCTGGGCTACTGGTCGGTGGAAGGCTTCGCCGTGCAGCCCGGGATTGCGCAGATCTCGCAGGAAAATCTCGGCGCGCGCGAAGAGGGCGTGGCGCTGAGCGACGCCACGCGCTATTCCTCCAGACTGGACGAGGACTACCTCAAGCGCTACACCGCCGAGATCGGTAGCGATTACGTGCGCGGCGACAGTTTCGCCCGTGTGCTCGCCGCGGTGGATGCCCTGAAGCCGGTGTGGCGCGACATCGCCCCGCTGGAAATCAATCGCCTGCTGGCTGCACTCGCCGGCCTTCTGCTGATCGCGGCCTGCCTGCCGCGCCATCCACTGTGGCTGCTCCGGCAGCGGGGCGTGCGGCTTTGGCGCAGGCCGGCGTGAAAGGCAGCATGTCGTCCATGTCGCGACTGTACACGCTGCTGCACCAGCGCCGTGAGACGGCCATGCTGGCCCTGGCGCTGGCCTTGCTGCTGGTCGCCCTGCTGCGGCCAACGCTGCCGGTACAGCGCGACATCTACACCTACTTTCTGGTGGTGGACATCACCCAGAGCATGAATGCCGAGGACATGCAGCTCGCCGGCGAGCCGGCCAGCCGCTTGGCCTACACCCGCCGGCTGCTGCGCGACGGCATCGCCTCCATGCCCTGCGGCACCCGCGTCGGCTTGGCCCTGTTCGCCAGCGTGGGGGTATCCACCCTGTTCCACCCCGTCGAGGTGTGCGCCAACTACGATGCCATCCAGGACACCGTGCAGCACCTGGAATGGCGGCAGGCCTGGCACGGCAACAGCCGCATCGCCTTCGGCATGCTGTCGGCCAGTGCTGCGCTGAAGGCGCTACCCGAGCCCGCCCAAATGGTGTTCTTCACCGACGGCGAGGAAGCGCCGCGCCTGCACGCTTTCAATCAGGCCGACCTGTCCATGTGGCAGGGCGGCAAGGGCTGGCTGCTGGTCGGCATCGGCGGCGACCGGCCGACGCCGGTGCACAAGCTGGATGCGGACAACAACATCATGGGCTACTGGTCGCAGAACACCTACCAGCTCGAACCCGGCATTGCCCAGGTTTCCGAGGAAACGCGCGGCAGACGCGACGACAGCGTGGCCACGCAGGACTACGAGCGCTACCTTTCCGTCCTGGACGAGCCTTATCTGCAGGAGCTGGCCGCCACCATCCACGGCCGCTACGTACGCGGGGACAGCACCCCGCGCGTGCTTGCGGCCCTGCGTTCCGCCCCGCCCGCGCGGCATGACACCGCACCCTTGGACATCAGCCACTGGCTGGGCGGGCTGGCCGCGCTACTGCTGCTCGGCGCCCATCTGCCCCGGCAGCGCCTGCGCGCGCTGCCGGGCCGCCTGCGGCTACGTGGCAGCATCACCCCCCGCTAGCGACAAGGGCAGCTCCACCCGCGCCTCCAGCCCGCCCTGCGGCCGGTTGCGCAGCATCAGGGTGCCGCCGTGCAGGGTGGCAATGCGGGCGGCAATGGCCAGCCCCAGCCCGGCACCGCGGGCGCCGCCGCGCGCGCCGTCCAGCCGCTCGAACGGCCGCAGCATGCGCTCGCTCTCGTGCTCCGGCAGGCCGGGGCCGTTGTCCAGCACGCGCACCAGCACGCGGCCATCCTCAATGCGGGTGGACAGCGTCACCGGCGCGGCGCCGTGACGGAAGGCATTGTCGATCAGGTTGGTGAGCAGCCGCTGCATGGCGAAGCGGCGCAACCGCAGCGCCGGCACCCCGCCGAGATCGAGCTCCAGCGTCTGGCCGGCACGCTGGTGGCGCTGCGCCAGCTCGCGCGCCAGCGCATCCAGCTCCGCCGGCCCGGGCGCCTCGCCCGCCGCGCCGCGGATGAGATCCAGAAACTGGCCGACGATGGCGTCCATGTCGTCGATGTCCTGCACCATGCCGGACTTCAGGGCCCCCCGCTCCGGCAGCATTTCCACCGCCAGCCGCAGGCGCGCCAGCGGCGTGCGCAGGTCATGCGACACGCCGGCCAGCAACAGGCTGCGGTCCGCCTCGGCGCGCGCCAGCGCCGCGCTCATGGTGTTGAAGGCGCGGGTGAGGCGGCTGATTTCCTCGGGGCCCGCTTCCGGCAGCGGCGTGCCATATTCGCCGCGACCGACGGCATCGGCGGCACGCGCCAACTGCTGCAGCGGCCGATTAATGCGCAGCATGACGAGCCAGGCGCCGGCCACGGAGAGTCCCGCCAGCAGCGTGCCCCAGCCCAGCCACTGCCAAGGAAAACCGGTGCCGGGGCGCGGCCGCGGCAGCACCAGCCAGTAATCGTCCTCGCCGATGGCAAAGCTCACCCACAGGCCGGGCGTACCGAGATGGTTGTAGGCCACCATGGTCTGCGGTCCGAGCTGTGCGACCACCCGCTCCGCGATCATGCGCAGCATGGGCGATGCCGGCAGCGGCTCGACCTCCTCCAGCAGATCGACCGGGTAGATGCGCACGCCCTCGCGCTGGTTGAGCGCGTCCAGCAACGGCTGGCGCCGCTCCGGGCTGGCGGCGAGCAGGGCGGCGCGCGTCAGGTTGATGGTGCTGACGATGCGCAGGGCGGCCGCCTCCGCGCGCGGCGCGCGCTCGAAAAATTCGAACAGCTGGAAGGCGGCGAGCTGCCCCACCGCCAGCAGCAGCAGGAACAGCAAGGCAATGCGCGCCTGCAACGTGCGCGGTGGCCAGGGTTTCATGCCACACTCCCGTCCGGCACGAACACGTAGCCGAATCCCCACACCGTCTGGATGTAGCGCGGCTCTCCCGGGTTGGGCTCAATCAGCTTGCGCAGGCGGGAGATCTGCACGTCTATGCTGCGATCGTACACTTCCAGCTCGCGTCCGCGCGCCAGCTCCATCAGCTTGTCACGCGACAGCGGCTGGCGCGGATGGGCCACCAGCACATTGAGCAGGGCGAATTCGCCGGTGGTCAGCGGCACCGGCCGGCCGTCACGGGTCAGCCGGCGCAGGGCCGGCTCGAACAGATAAGGCCCGAAGGTGATACACCGCCCCCCTCTTGCCGGCGCGCCGGCCGGGATGTCGCTGCCGCGCCGGCGCAGCACCGCATGGATACGCGCCAACAGCTCGCGCGGGTTGAATGGCTTGGGCAGGTAGTCGTCCGCCCCCATTTCCAGGCCGACGATGCGGTCGATCTCGTCTCCCTTGGCGGTGAGCATGATGATGGGCAGTTGTTCCCCCACGCCACGCAGGCGGCGACAGATGGCAAGGCCATCCTCACCGGGCAGCATGAGGTCGAGCACCATGAGGTCGTAGCGTTCGCGTGCCAAGTGTCTGTCCATGGCTGCGGCATCGGCCACGCCGTGCACCACGTAGCCCTGCTCGCCCAGATAGCGCACCAGCAGGTCGCGCAGGCGCGCGTCGTCATCGACGACGAGAATGCGTTTGTCCATGGCCGGAATCTTACCCCGCCCGCCGTCCGCTGCGCAGCCTGATGGTAACAAACCGTTGCGCCGGGCCGGTACGGCAACAAATGCTTACATTTTCACCGGTTGCGGAAATGCGTCGTTTACAGGCCGGCCTTAAGCTGCACTCAGCCCGACTCCCTCAGGGCATCCATCGCAGTCATCGCAACCCCTGCACGAAAGGAATGCATCATGAACAAGTTCCTGAGCATCACGGCCATCGCCGGCGCGCTGTTCGCCGCCGCTCCGGCATTCGCGCACGAGCCGCACATCGGCTTTCATGTGGTGGTGCCCAGCGCCCACTTCCATGCCTACGGCCATTACCCGCACCACGATTACCCCAAACACATCCGCCACCATCCTCGCCAGCATTGTCATCAGGACTGGCATCGCCACGGCGCGGCGCGGCATCACGGGAACCGGCACTGGGATGTCCGCCGCGGGCACGGATGGCGGGACGGACAGCATTGGGAACGCTAGCCCGCCGGGGATTGTCGTATACTGGGACACGCAACCCACAGCCACGCCCGCCCCATTTCCATGCCGACCCTGCCATTGTCACGCCGCCTGCTCGGACTGGCCGTGCTCCTCGCCCTGAGCGCGCCAGCGCAGGCGGAGCGCGAGGGCAACGGACGGCCGCTCGAACAGCGACTCGCACCCGAGGAACGCGCGCACCTGTACCGCGAACTGCACGATTACGCCGACCGCGCCTACCCCGACCGCCAGCATCTGCAACTGCACCGCGAGCAGATGCATGAGCGGCAACGGCAGCGCCTGGAATCGCAAGGCGGTCTCACGCGCGACGAGGCGCGCCGCTACGCGCCTTGGCTGGAGCGACGTTTCGGGCACATAGACCGTAACGGCGACGGGATCATCAGTGAGGACGAACTGCGCGAGGCACGCCAGCGCGAACGTTGACAGCGTCCCGCGATCCGGGTGACAGACGGCGACACGCGGACTTCGGGATCGAAATATTCCGTCACGACTCGCCGCCACCGTCAGACACGCAACAGGCGGGCGGGCGCATGGCCGTGGAATTTCACGTAAAGCCGCTCGGCGCGGGCGCATACCCGCCGCCAGAACGTCCGTTCCTGCCTCAGCAGGATGCCGAGCCGGATACCGCGGTAGAGACGAAGGAAGCGCAGGCAGTCGCGCGCGCTCAGCCCGATGTCGAGGGCTGAAAAATACAGCGCCGCCATGTCCTTCATGCGTGCCGTGGGGGTGATGCGGAGGCGCATGCCGACCCGGTGCAGGTCGATGAGATACAGCAGCACCTCCCCGCTGGCCAGCTTGGTCTTGTCCAGGCAGAAGTGGCACAGGTAGAAATCGCGGTGGTTGAGGCCGTTGTCGTGCAGCATCCGTGCGATGCGCGCCACCTCGGCCAGGATCCGCCGCTTCAGTGCCAGCGGCGGCGGCGAGTTCGCCCAGTCGCGGCAGTAATCCTCCAGCGAGACGATATCGCCCAGGTCTTCGGTGATCAGGAACGACTTCAGGCTGGCCGGGCTGATGCCGCGGCAGCCATAGGCGACCGCCGGCGTGGTGGGGATGCCGAGCTCGCCCAGCCTGTGTATCGCCAGCCATTCCGTGCGCGCGCTGACGACGGGCAGACGCAGTCTCGCCAGGTTCTTGAAAATGTCGCGCCAGCCCACGCCGAAATGCAGTTTGACGAAACGGGATTCCCCCGCCAGGGTGACGCGCAGGGTGCGGCGGCCCGGCACATCACGATACACCTCGCCGCGCAGCGCCATCGCCCGCTCGAAGGCATCGCCGCCGCCCAGTGCCTCGGCAAGCGGCCCCGGCATTACCATGCGGTCACAGCGCCACGGCATCGTTGCCTGCGTGCCGCTCGGCCGCCATGGTTTCCAGCATGCGTGCCTCAGCCGTGCCATCGTTGACGGCCATGATGCGCTGCGCATAGGCGATTCCCCTGCTGCGCCAATCCGGGCGCGAGGGCGAAGTCAGCATCCCGGCGAGAGTGCGGTCGAATGCGGCCTGGTCGAACGGCGACGACAGCACGATACCGGCACCCGCCGCGGCGACATGGGGGCTATAGCCGCACACGTCCGTGGCCAGCACCGGCAATCCGCTCGCCATGGACTCTAGCAGTACGTGGCCGGCCAGTTCACGCCGCGCCGGATGCACCAGCACATCGGCGCCCTGCATGAGCTGCGGGATGTCGCTGCGGCCGGCCACCACCCGCACCTGGGGCGCAACGCGCAGCTTTTCGGCCAGCCGCAGGTAGGGCCTGGCATTGTCCTGTCCGGCGGCAATCAGCCTGACGCGCGCGCGCAAATCCGGCGGCAGCGCCGCCAGCCCCCTGATTGCCCGATCCAGCCCCTTGGTGCGGAATCCGGAACCTACCAGCAGCAGGACCGGGTCATCCTCGGCAAAACCGAACTCTCCTCGCAGCCTGGCGCGCATCCCGGCGATATCCTGCAAGGCCATGCGCTCAGCCGAGAGGTGCGGCGGTAGCAGATGAAAACGTGCATCCGGCGTCCCGTACCCGCGCTGGAACACCGCTTTCTCCGCCTCGGACAACAGCAGGATGCGCACAGCGGCATCCTCTCCGAATACCGACGCCTCGCAACGCGCGAACCAGCGATGGCGTGGCGAAATCCGATGCAGCCAGCCAGCCCAGCCCCGCTTGCGTCCGACAAAACAGGAATCGGCGGCAAAATAGGCATCCAGCCCCGACATGCGATTGAAGCCGACCACCAGATCGTAACGCTCGCGCGCAACCCGGGCGTGTACCCGGTCGATGAAATCCTGGTAGCGGCGGTAGTTCACCCAGCCCCTGGCCGGCACCAGTCGTACCCTGATGCCGGCCTCCGGTTGCGGACCGTCCCACGACATCACATAAACGTCCACGACGTGCCCCCGCATCATACATGCCTGCGCGATGCGCAGCATGTCGCGCTGCGCGCCGCCGTATGGGAAGTACTTGAATATGACGAAAGCGAACCTCACGCCATGTCTGCCATCGGATAAAGGCCAAATTGTATGCGAAAATGCCGGCCATGCCGCGCATGCTCATCGTCAAGACCTCGTCCCTGGGCGATGTCATCCACAACCTGCCCATCCTTGCCGACATCCGCACCCACCATCCGGACATGCGCTTCGACTGGCTGGTGGAGGAAGCCTTTGCCGACATCCCGGCGCTGCACCCGGCGGTTGACGCGGTCATCCCCGTTGCCATCCGGCGTTGGCGCCACAGCCTGTTCGCCGCCGCCACCTGGCGTGAACTCGCGGCCTTCCGCGAGCGTCTGCGCCGGCAGAACTACGATCTCGTGCTCGACACCCAGGGCCTGCTGAAGAGTGCGCTGCTCGCGCTGGGCGCACATGGCACGCGGCATGGCCAGGATCGCGCATCCGCACGCGAGCCGCTGGCGGCGCTGTGCTACCAGAAACACCACCATGTGCCCAGAAACCAGCACGCGGTGGCACGCAACCGCATGCTGGCTGCGCGGGCCCTGGGCTATCCGCTGCCTGCCGGCGCGCCGGACTATGGCATCGAGGCTCCGGGTGCCGCGCCGCCATGCGTGCCGCCGCAGGCATACGTGGTCGGCCTGCACGCCACCAGCCGGGCTTCCAAGCTGTGGCCGGCGCCGCACTGGATCGCGCTGGGCCGGCTGCTGGCGGCGCGCGGACTGGCGCTGCTGCTGCCTTGGGGCAGCGAGGCCGAGCGCCAGGGCGCCCAGATTGTTGCCGCCGCCGTGCCGCAGGCCGCGGTGCTGCCGCGGCTGCGCCTCGCCGAGCTGGCCACCGTGCTGGCCGGCGCACGGGCCGCCGTCGGCGTCGATACCGGGCTGGTGCATCTCGCCGCCGCGCTGGCGCTGCCGACCGTGGCCATCTACACCGACACCGACCCGCAGCTCACCGGCGTCTGCCCCGGCCGTTCGCGCGCCGTCAACCTGGGCGGTATCGGCAAGGTACCGGCACCGGAGGCCGTGCTCGCTGCGCTGGAAGGGATCACCCGAAGTTCCGCGTAGTCCACTGGCCATCTGTCCATTTCACCTTTGCCGCGATGCGGGCTTGTTTTTTCCCGCAGCGGCCCCATGTAGACATCGTTGAAACCACATCATCCGAGGGAAACCCATGTCGCAGCAAGAACAGACGCCAGAAACCCCAGCCCCTGCAGAACAGCAGGCGGCAAGGCACGAAGTCGAGGTGATGCCCAGTCTGGAGGAAATGCTCAAGGAGGCCGAGCGCCGCGCGCAGGAACATTACGATGCCTGGATGTACGCCAAGGCCGAGGCCGAAAACATCCGCCGCCGGGCGCATGAGGAAGTGGACAAGGCGCGCAGGTTCGCGCTGGAAAGGTTTTCCGGGGAACTGCTGGCCGTCAAGGATTCGCTGGAAGCCGCATTGACGGTGGAGACCGGGGATGTCGCCGGCTACCGCAACGGCGTCGAGCTCACGCTCAAGCAGCTCGCCAGCGTGTTCGAGAAATTCAACATCGCCGAGGTACATCCGCTCGGCGAGAAATTCGATCCCCACCGGCATCAGGCCATCGGTACCACGGAAAGTGACGCCGAGCCGAACACCGTGGTGCAGGTGCTGCAGAAAGGCTACACGCTGCACGAGCGCGTGCTGCGCCCGGCGCTGGTCATGGCGGCCAGAGCAAAAGGCTGAAATCCGTTCAGCCGCAGAGCGCACGGGGAGGCTGCCCGGCGTTCCCCGTGGCCAACAGGTTGTCAGGGTTGAAATCGGCGCGCACATCCCCACTTTGAAGGCATCGGAATTTCGAATTTCTTGAAAAGATACTTGTAAAGGAAACCGCAATGGCAAAAATCATCGGTATCGACCTGGGCACCACCAACTCCTGCGTGGCCGTCATGGAAGGCGGCAAACCCCGCGTCATCGAAAACGCCGAAGGTGCGCGCACCACGCCTTCCATCGTCGCCTACCAGGACGACGGCGAGATTCTGGCCGGCGCGCCGGCCAAGCGCCAGGCCGTGACCAATCCCAAGCACACGCTGTATGCGGTGAAACGCCTGATCGGCCGCCGCTTCGACGAGAAGGAAGTGCAGAAGGACATTGGTCTCATGCCCTATTCCATCGTCAGGGCCGACAACGGTGACGCCTGGGTGGAAGTGAACGGCAAAAAAATGGCGCCACCGCAGGTTTCCGCCGAAGTGCTGCGCAAGATGAAGAAAACCGCCGAAGACTATCTCGGCGAAGAGGTCACCGAAGCCGTGATCACCGTGCCGGCCTACTTCAACGACAGTCAGCGCCAGGCCACCAAGGACGCCGGCCGCATCGCCGGCCTGGAAGTCAAGCGTATCATCAACGAGCCCACCGCGGCAGCGCTCGCGTTTGGCCTGGACAAGCAGGAAGGCGACCGCAAGATCGCGGTGTACGACCTGGGCGGCGGCACCTTCGACATCTCCATCATCGAAATCGCCAAGATCGACGGCGAGCATCAGTTCGAGGTGCTGTCCACCAACGGCGACACCTTCCTGGGCGGCGAGGACTTCGACAACCGGCTGATCGACTATCTCGCCGACGAGTTCAAGAAGGAACATGGCATCGATCTCAGAAACGACCTGCTCGCCAAGCAGCGCCTGAAGGAAGCCGCGGAAAAGGCCAAGATCGAGCTCTCTTCGGCACAGCAGACCGAGGTCAACCTGCCCTACATCACGGCAGACGCCGCCGGGCCCAAGCATCTGGTGGTAAAAATCACCCGCGCCAAGTTCGAAAGCCTGGTGGAAGACCTCATCGAGCGCACCATCGAGCCTTGCCGCATCGCGCTCAAGGACGCGGGGCTCAAGATCAGCGACATCGCCGACGTGATCCTGGTCGGCGGCCAGACCCGCATGCCCAAGGTGCAGGAAAAGGTCAAGGAAGTCTTCGGCAAGGAGCCGCGCAAGGACGTCAACCCCGACGAAGCCGTGGCCGTGGGCGCCGCCATCCAGGGCGGCGTGCTGCAGGGCGCAGTGAAGGACGTGCTGCTGCTCGACGTCACCCCGCTCAGCCTGGGCATCGAAACCCTGGGCGGCGTGATGACCAAGCTCATCCAGAAAAACACCACCATCCCCACCAAAGCGAGCCAGGTGTTCTCCACCGCCGACGACAACCAGTCCGCGGTGACCATTCACGTACTGCAGGGCGAGCGCGAGATGGCCGCCGGAAACAAGAGTCTGGGCCAGTTCAACCTCACCGACATCCCCCCGGCGCCGCGGGGGCTTCCGCAGATCGAGGTCACCTTCGACATCGACGCCAACGGCATCCTGCACGTCTCCG
>JBBILG010000031.1:15831-18747 GCA_037445085.1 Methylobacillus sp. | reverse complement strand
GCCGCTCCTACAGCCGTGCTTTGGACCTAATGGATAATCTGGGATGAAACCGGCCCGCATCGCTGCGAGCCGCATGGGGTGCTGGTGGGGCATGTAGGGGTCGAACCTACGACAAACGGATTAAGAGTCCGCTGCTCTACCAACTGAGCTAATGCCCCCGAGAAGGCGCGCATTATCCCGGCAATTTCAGTGACTGTCAACCCGGAGCAAGGCGAGTGCAGGAGGCCGGGCGGCGGTGGTATCATGGGCCGGGAAAACCAGACAGCGCCAAGGGATCGCACATGAGCACCCACACCATTCCGACCAAGCCGTTCAGTGACCAGAAACCCGGCACTTCCGGCCTGCGCAAGCGGGTGCAGGTGTTCCGGCAGCCGCATTACCTGGAAAATTTCGTGCAGTCCATCTTCGACAGCATCAACGCGCCGCAGGGCGCCGTCTTGGTGCTGGGCGGGGATGGCCGCCACTACAACCGCGAGGCCATCCAGATCATCCTGAAAATGGCTGCTGCCAATGGCTTCGGCAAGGTGCTGGTGGGGCGGGGCGGCATCCTTTCCACCCCGGCAGCCTCCTGCGTGATCCGCAAGCATCGCACCTTCGGCGGCATCATCCTCTCCGCCAGCCACAACCCGGGCGGGCCGGACGGCGATTTTGGCATCAAGTACAACATCGCCAACGGGGGGCCGGCGCCGGAAAAGGTGACCGAGGCCATTTTTGCCAAGAGCCGGCAGATTACCGAATACCGCCTGCTGGAGGCGCAGGATGTGGCGCTGGATGTGCTGGACACCAGCAGGCTGGGCAACATGGCGGTCGAGGTGATCGATCCAGTGGCGGATTATGCCGATCTCATGGCTTCACTGTTCGATTTCGCCGCCATCCGCCATCTGCTGGCTGGCGGTTTCCGTATCCGGTTCGATGCCATGCACGCGGTGACCGGTCCCTACGCCAGGGAAATTCTCGAGCGCCGGCTGGGTGCCTCTGCCGGCAGCGTGATGAATGCCGTGCCGCTGCCGGATTTCGGCCAAGGCCATCCCGACCCCAACCTCACCTACGCGCACGAACTGGTGGACATCCTGTACGGTGCGGGCGCTCCGGATTTCGGCGCCGCCTCCGACGGCGACGGCGACCGCAACATGATCCTGGGCAGGCGCTTCTTTGTCACGCCGTCCGACAGCCTGGCAGTGCTGGCCGCCAACGCTACGCTGGTGCCGGGCTACCGCAGGGGATTGGCCGGCATCGCCCGTTCCATGCCGACCAGCGCGGCGGCCGATCGCGTGGCACAGGCGCTGGGTATCCCCTGTTACGAAACGCCGACCGGCTGGAAATTTTTCGGCAATCTCATGGACGCGGGCAAGGTCACCCTGTGCGGCGAGGAGAGCTTCGGCACCGGCTCCGATCACGTGCGCGAAAAGGACGGCCTGTGGGCGGTGCTGTTCTGGCTTAACATCCTCGCCGTGCGTCGCCAGTCGGTGGAGGATGTCGTGCGCGAGCACTGGGCGAGATTCGGCCGCAACGTCTATTCGCGCCATGACTACGAGAATCTCCCGCCAGATGTCGCGAGCGGCCTGATGCGGCACCTGCACGCCAGTTTCGCCGAGCTGCAGGGCAGGCGGCTGGGCCGCCATCCGGTGCTGTTCTGCGACGATTTCAGCTATACCGATCCGGTGGACGGCAGCGTCAGCACCGGCCAGGGGGTGCGCATCGGTTTTGTCGACGGCTCGCGCATCGTGTTCCGCCTGTCCGGCACCGGCACCGAAGGGGCGACGCTGCGCATCTACCTGGAAGCCTTCGAGCCGGATGCCGCGAGGCACCATCTCGACGCGCAGGAGGCCTTGGCGGAGCTCATCGCCATCGCGGCGGAGGTCTCGCAGTTGCGCCAGCGCACCGGCCGCGATCGACCGACGGTGATAACCTGATATTCCTTGATCCGCCTGTCGTCGGGCGACGTGAGGTGCGCGACTGGCGATTTCGGCGGCGCCCGGCATGCGGCTCAGAACGGCAGCCTGGCCTCCGGGGCGGCGGCCAGGAGGATGCGGCGGAACCGTTCCTGGATGCGTTCGAGCGCCTCGGCATGGTCCGCCTCGAAGCGCAGCACGATGACCGGGGTGGTGTTGGATGCACGCATCAGGCCGAAGCCTTCGGCGTATTCCACGCGCAGGCCGTCGATGGTGATGACGCGCTGCGCGCCGTCGAAGCGGGCTTCTTTTTCCAGCCGGGCAATGAGGGCGTGCGGCTCGCCCTCGCGCATGGGGATGTGCATTTCCGGGGTGCTGACGCTGTCGGGCAGGGCATCGAGCACCGCCGACGGATCGCCGCTGCGGCTCAGGATTTCCAGCAGGCGCGCGCCGGCGTAGAGGCCGTCATCGAAGCCGTACCAGCGCTCCTTGATAAAGATGTGCCCGCTCATCTCACCGGCCAGCAGGGCGCCGGTCTCGCGCATCCTGGCCTTCATCAGCGAGTGGCCGGTCTTCCATAACGACGGGATACCGCCGTGGCGGCGGATCCAGCCGTCCAGATGGCGCGTGCACTTGACGTCGTAGATCACGCTGGAGCCGGGCCGGCGCGCCAGCAGGTCTGCGGCGAACAGCATGAGCTGGCGGTCGGGGTAGATGATGTGGCCGTCCCGGGTGACCACGCCCAAGCGGTCGCCGTCGCCGTCGAAGGCGAGGCCGAGTTCGGCTTCGCCATCCCTGACTGCGGCGATGAGGTCGGCGAGGTTCTCCGGCACCGAGGGGTCGGGATGATGGTGCGGGAAATGCCCGTCGACTTCGCAATACAATTCCTCGACCTCGCAGCCCAGGGTGCCAAACAGGCGGCCGGCATACGCGCCGGCCACGCCGTTGCCGGCATCCACGGCGATTTTCATGGGGCGTGCCAGCTTCACGTCGCCGGCGATGCGGTCGAGGTAGGCGGCGGCGA
>JBBILG010000031.1:15260-15821 GCA_037445085.1 Methylobacillus sp. | reverse complement strand
CCTGCTTCTCATGACCGCCTTGCCCTTCGAACAAATCGCCCAGTTCGATGCGCTGGCGCAATCCCTGGATGGCGTCGCCGGACAAGGTTTCGCCGCCCAGCACCATCTTCAGCCCGTTGTGGTCAGGCGGGTTGTGGCTGCCGGTCACCATGACCCCGCTGTGGGTGCCGAGATGGTGGGTGGCGAAATAGAGCATGGGGGTGGCGACCATGCCGATGTCAACGACATGGGTGCCCGACCTGCGGATGCCGCGGATGAGCGCGGTGGCCAGTTCCGGCCCGGAAAGCCGGCCATCGCGTCGATGCGCGGCTGCCGGCGCTCCGCGGCCTCCGAGCCGATGGTCTGGCCCAGGGTTTCGACGATGGCGGGAGTAAGCGTTGTGCCGACGATGCCGCGGATATCGTAGGCCTTGAAAATTTCCTGTGGTGGCTGCATGGGCGGTGCGGGAATCCGATTTCGGAGCTGAAGGGCAGAGTATAATGCCGATCATGGAATTTTCCGCCGAACTGCTGTACAAGTACTGCAAGGCCGGGCCGCGCTACACTTCCTATCCGACCGCGC
>JBBILG010000031.1:3074-15250 GCA_037445085.1 Methylobacillus sp. | reverse complement strand
TGAGGTGACGGACGACGGACCGGGTTTCACGTGGGAGGAACTGCGCGCGGGCCAGGGCAGTGGACGCGACCTCTCGCTCTACGTCCATATCCCGTTCTGCGACACGCTGTGCTATTACTGCGGCTGCAACATGATCGCCACCCGGGACTACGGCAAGGCCGCGGCCTACCTGGAAGTGCTGTTCCGGGAAATCGACCGTGTGGCGGCCCTGGCCGAGGGTGCGCGCAAGGTGCGCCAGTTGCACTGGGGTGGCGGCACGCCGACCTACCTCAAGCCGGACGACCTGCGCCGCCTGTATGCGCATCTCGCCGGCCGTTTCCCAATCGCCTCGGATGCCGAGGCCGGTTGCGAGATGGACCCGCGCGAACTCACCCGCGAGCACGTGCGTGCATTGCGTGAATCCGGTTTCAACCGCGTCAGCCTGGGCGTGCAGGACCTCGACGACCGGGTGCAGCACGCCGTCAACCGCGTGCAGCCCGAGGGCCTCGTTCGCGAGGTGTATGACTGGGTGCGCGAGGAAGGCTACGCCAGCGTCAACTTCGATCTCATGATCGGCCTGCCGCAGCAGACGCCGTCCAGCTTCGAGCAGACCCTGGACAAGGTGATCGGCATGGCGCCGGACCGCTTCGCCGTGTTCAACTACGCGCACGTGCCGTGGATGAAGAAGCACCAGAAGCTGATCCGGGAAGAGTCCCTGCCGCAGACCGACGCGCGCCTGGCGCTGCAGAAGCTCACCCTGGAAAAACTCACTGCCGCCGGCTACGTCTACATCGGCATGGATCATTTCGCCCGCCCCGACGATGAGCTGGTCAAGGCGCAGCGTGCCAAGACCCTGTACCGCAACTTCCAGGGCTACACCACGCACAAGGATTGCGACATCCTCGCCTTCGGCGCCTCGGCCATCTCGCAGACCGAAGAAGTCTACGCACAGAACGTCAAGGTGCTGTCGGAATACCGTGCCCTGGTCGAAGCCGGCCGGCTGCCGGTGGAGCGCGGCCTGTGCATCACGCAGGAGGACAGGCTGCGCCGTGATGCCATCACCCGCATCATGTGCGACCTGGAGCTGGACAAGGCGGCGTTCGCGGCGGCCTGGAACATCGATTTCGACCGCCATTTCGCACCGGCCCTGGAAGAACTCGGGGCAATGCAGGACGACGGTCTGGTCGTGCTGGAGCCAGACCGGGTGCGCGTCACGGAAGATGGGCGCGTGTTCCTGCGCAACATCGCCATGGCCTTCGACGCTTACCTGCACCAGCAGACGGCGGACAAGCCGAGGTACTCAAGAACGATTTAGAACCCATTGCATCAGGCGCTGCGCTTGCCAACCCGGGCTTGCGCGGCACTCGCTCCTCGCCGTACTTGCGTGGTCTGGCCGCTGCGTTCCGGGCGCGCCTCATTTGGCTGCGGCTTGCCAGCCTGCTGAAATGGATTCTTGGGGAACGCCCGAATCAAGTGGAATTCGTCATTCCGGAAACCGCGGTGCGGTTATCCGGAATCCAGGGTTTCAGTCACTTGCCGGGTTCTGCCTCCGGCAGCTCCGGAATGACGGTTCTGGACGTGTTCAGGGGGTCGCTAGCCTGCCTCGTCTATCCACGCCTGCTGGATGGCTTCCAGCACCTTCTCGCCGCCGCGTTTGTGGTCGTCGTCGAAGCCTTCCAGTTCCACCACCTTGTTGTGCAGGTCGACGAAGTTGATGTGCATGGGGTCCGCGTCCGGGAACTTGTCGTGGAGCGCTTCGGCGATTTGTTGTATGTCCGTCCATTTCATGGCGGGTCTCCGTTGCATCAAAGTTTTGCGCGGACGTACTGGATCGGCCATGTCGCGTCCGCGCCCAGTTCCCGCGCCGCGCGCAGTGGCCAGTAGGGTTCGCGCAGCAGTTCGCGGGCGAGAAAGATGAGGTCGGCCTGTTCATCCACCAAGATCTGCTCGGCCTGCTCCGGCGCGGTGATCAGGCCGACCGCGCCGGTGGCGATGCCCGCACCCTGGCGCACACCGGCGGCGAACGGGGTCTGGTAGCCGGGCGCCACCGGGATGCGCGCATCCAGGATGAGCCCGCCGGAGGAGCAATCGACGAGGTCGATGCCGACCGCTTTCAGCATTCTGGCGAATTCGATGGATTGCGCGAGATCCCAGCCGCCTTCTACCCAGTCGGTGGCGGAGATTCGCGCGAATACCGGCCAGGACTCGGGCCAGATCCTGCGCACGGTGCGGGCGATGCGCAGCGGCAGGCGGCAGCGGTTTGCGAGAGCGCCGCCGTACTCGTCCTCGCGCCGGTTGGACAAGGGCGAGAGGAACTCGTTGAGCAGGTAGCCGTGCGCGCAGTGCACCTCTGCCACCTCGAAGCCCGCCGCCAGCGCGCGCCGGGCGGCGCCGGCGAACAGTTCGACGATGGCGTCGATTTCGTCGTGCGCGAGTGCGCGCGGCACGCCATGGGCCGGCGTGACGGGGATGGCCGACGGCGCCACCGTCTGCCAGCCGCCCGCGCCCGGCGGGAGGTATTTGCTGCCGTTCCACGGTGCATCACAGGAACCCTTGCGCCCGGCGTGGGCGATCTGGATGCCCGGCACCGCGCCCTGCCGGCGGATGAACTCGGTGATGGGGCGGAACGCCTCGACATGCCGCTCCGACCACAGGCCCAGGCACCAGGGCGTGATGCGACCTTCCGGGCAGACCGCGGTGGCCTCCACCATCACCAGGGCGGCGCCGCCGACCGCCCGCGTGCCGTAGTGCACGCGGTGCCACTCGTTGGGCAGCCCGCCTTCGGCCGAATATTGGCACATGGGGGAGACGACGATGCGGTTCTTGAACGCAAGTTCGCGCAGCGTGAAGGGAGTGAACAGTCTGGCCATGGATGATGTGCTGAAGATCATTCGCCGAATACGGGAGTGTCGCCGATTCTGGCCCGCCATTCCATGGGGCCGGAAAGGTGCACCGAATGCCCCTCGGCATCCACCGCCACGGTGACTGGCATGTCCTCCACCTCGAATTCGTAAATGGCTTCCATGCCCAGATCGGCGAAGGCCACCACGCGCGCCGCCTTGATGGCCCTGGAGACCAGGTAGGCGGCACCGCCCACGGCGACGAGATAGACCGAGCGGTGGCGCCGGATGGCCTCCACCGCGGCGGGGCCGCGTTCGGCCTTGCCGATCGTGCCGAGCAGACCGGTCTCGCGCAGCAGGAAGTCGGTGTAGCGGTCCATGCGCGCGGCGGTGGTGGGGCCGGCCGGGCCGACCGCCTCGTCGCGCACCGGATCGACCGGGCCGACGTAATAGATGAAGCGGTTGCTGAAATCCACCGGCAGCGGCTCGCCTCGTGCGTGCATCTCCTGCAGCCGACGGTGCGCGGCATCGCGGCCGGTGAGCAGGTGGCCGGACAGCAGCAGCTTCTCGCCCGGCTGCCAGGCGGCGATATCGGCGCGCGTCAGCGTGTCCAGGTTGACACGGCGCATCGGCGCGCCGGCATCCAGGGCGATCTGCGGCCAGTCTTGCGGTTTCGGTACCGGCAAGTGCGCCGGGCCGCTGCCGTCCAGAGTGAAATGCACGTGGCGGGTGGCGGCGCAGTTGGGGATGAGGGCCACCGGCAGCGAGGTGGCGTGAGTGGGGTAGTCTAGCACCTTGACGTCCAGCACGGTGGCGAGCCCGCCCAGTCCTTGGGCGCCGATGCCGAGGCGGTTGATCTTTTCATACAGTTCCAGGCGCAATTCCTCGGCGCGGTTCCGCGCGCCGCGCGCCTTGAGCTGCTGGATGTCGATGGGGGCGAACAGCGCCTGCTTGGCGAGCAGCATGGCCTTTTCCGCAGTGCCGCCGATGCCGATCCCCAGCACGCCGGGCGGGCACCAGCCGGCGCCCATGTGCGGCACGGTCTCCAGCACCCAGGCGACGATGTCGTCGGCGGGCTCCAGCATGGCAAGCTGCGCCTTGTTCTCCGAGCCGCCGCCCTTGGCGGCGATGTCAATCTCCACCGTGTCGCCCGGCACCAGCTCCGCGTGCACCACCGCGGGCGTGTTGTCGCGCGTGTTGCGGCGCAGGCCTGTGGGATCGGCGACGATGGAGGCGCGCAGCGGATTGTCGGGGTGGTGCCAGGCGCGGCGCACGCCTTCGTCCACCAGTTCCTGCAGGCTCAGGCCGGTATCCCAGCGCACGTTCATGCCCACTCTGACGAAAGCGGTGACGATGCCGGTGTCCTGGCACAGCGGGCGCTGGCCTTCCGCGCACAGATAGGAATTGATGAGCATCTGCGCCATGGCGTCCCGCGCGGCGGGCGACGGTTCGCGCCGCCAGGCGGCGTGCAGGGCGTGCAGGAAGTCGGGCGAGTGGTAGCAGGAGATATACTGCAGCGCGTCCTGGATGCTGCCGATGAAATCCTGTTCCCGTATCAGGCTCATGGTGAAAGTCGCGGAGGGAGGAATGCGGCCGGTTATCCAAAAGTCATTGGCGGATTATAGCAGCGCAGGGAGACAAAAAGGCCCGCCGGCGCATCATGGTCTGCGGCGGCGGGCTTCCATGGAGTGAACTAAGGAGACGGACGGGAAGGCCCTGCGCCAAAAAGTACGCAAGCTCCGTGCCGGAACCGCACGGGCGCCGCTACGCCAGGATGCTGTGGCCGGCGCCACGTACGCGTTCGCTGGGTGGTTTATATCAGCCAATTGGTTGTAATCAACCACCAAGGTGTTGCGGTACGGGTTGCACGTGGCCTGCGCTGCCAGCACGATGGGCGGGCATGGTAAAATCCCCGTATTTTTTGCACGCGGAAATTCAGACATGTTCAGCGCATCCAATACCATACGCACTCTCGATCCGGAACTGTGGCAGGCCATGGAAGGCGAGCGCCGGCGCCAGGAAGCGCACATCGAGCTGATCGCCTCGGAGAACTACGCCAGCCCGGCGGTGATGGAAGCACAGGGCTCGGTGCTGACCAACAAATATGCCGAGGGCTACCCCGGCAGGCGCTATTACGGCGGTTGCGAATACGTGGACATTGCCGAGCAGTTGGCCATCGACCGTGCCAAGGCCCTGTTCGGCGCCGAGTATGCCAACGTGCAGCCGCATTCCGGTTCGCAGGCGAACGCTGCCGTGTATCTTTCCGTGCTCAAGCCGGGGGACACCATACTCGGCATGAGCCTGGCGCATGGCGGCCATCTCACGCACGGCGCCTCGGTCAATTTCTCCGGCAAGGTGTTCCATGCGGTGACCTATGGCCTCAATCCGGAAACAGAGGAAATCGACTACGAAGAAGTGCAGCGGCTCGCCCACCGGCACAAGCCGCGCATGATCGTGGCCGGGGCATCCGCATATGCCCTCGTGATCGACTGGAAGCGCTTCCGCAGGATCGCCGACAGCGTCGATGCCTACCTGTTCGTGGACATGGCGCACTATGCCGGGCTGGTGGCGGCGGGGCTGTACCCCAACCCGGTGGGTATTGCCGACTTCACCACCACCACCACCCACAAGACCTTGCGCGGCCCGCGCGGCGGTCTCATCCTGTCCTCGGCAGAGCACGAGAAAGCGCTCAATTCGGCCATCTTCCCCAACGTGCAGGGCGGCCCGCTCATGCACGTCATCGCCGCCAAGGCGGTGGCCTTCAAGGAGGCGGCAAGCAAGGAATTCCGGCTCTATCAGGAGCAGGTGATGGCCAATGCCCGCGTCATGGCCACCGTGCTTGCCGAGCGCGGCCTGCGCATCGTCTCCGGCCGCACCGAGAGCCACGTGTTCCTGGTGGACCTGCAGCCCAAGGGGATCACCGGCAAGGACGCCGAGGCGCTGCTGGGGCGTGCCCACATCACGGTCAACAAGAATGCCATCCCCAACGACCCGCAAAAACCATTCGTCACCAGCGGCATCCGCATCGGTACCCCGGCCATGACCACCCGCGGCTTCAAGGAGGCCGAGGCGGAAAAGCTGGCCAACCTGATCGCCGACGTGCTGGACGCTCCCGACGACGAGATGGTGATCGCCCGCGTGGTCGGGGAGGTCAAGGCGCTGACCAGCCAATTCCCGGTGTATGGCGCCTGACTGGAGTAAAGGGGAAAGAGGGGGGTGCCACCTCCCCAATCCTCCCCTTGCCGGGGGAGGGAGCGGGTTTTCCCCCTCCCCCCTTCACCCTTCTCTGCATCATCATGAAATGCCCCTTCTGCGGCGCTCCTGATACCCAGGTCATCGACTCGCGGGTCAATGACGAAGGCGACAGCATCCGCCGCCGCCGGCGCTGCCCCGCCTGCGAGAAGCGTTTCACCACTTACGAGACCGCCGACCTACAACTGCCGCAGGTGGTGAAGCAGAACGGCAAGCGCGAGGATTTCTCACGCGACAAGCTGCGCCTTTCCTTCACCCGCGCCTTGCACAAGCGGCCGGTACCCACCGAGCAGGTGGACCGTGCCATCGAGGACATCGTCCAGATGGTGTTGAGCCGCGGCGAGCGCGAAGTGACGGCGCGCGAACTGGGCGAGAATGTGATGCAGGCCCTGAAGCGCCTGGACAAGGTGGCCTACATCCGCTTTGCCTCGGTGTACCGCAGCTTCCAGGACGTGGACGACTTCCACGACGCCCTGCGCGACCTCGACACCGCCAGGCGTGACCTTTCCGCCTGACATGGTCATGCACCGCGTGTCCGCTGAGCTGCCGGAACCGGTACTGGCCGGCGCGTACCTCTCCCGCGACCGGCGCTGAATGTTCACCGCCGCCGACCACCGCTACATGGCCCGCGCCCTGCGCCTGGCGGAACGCGGCCTGTATACCACCGCGCCCAACCCGCGCGTCGGCTGTGTCATCGTCCGCGACGGCAGGGTGGTGGGCGAGGGCTGGCACGTTCGTGCCGGCGAGGCACATGCCGAGGTGCATGCGCTTTCCATGGCCGGGGCGGCCGCGCGCGGCGCCGACGTCTACGTCACCCTGGAGCCGTGCAGCCATCACGGCCGCACGCCGCCCTGCGCCGAGGCGCTGCTCGCGGCCGGTGTCGCGCGCGTGGTGGCTGCCATGGGGGACCCCAACCCCAAGGTGGCCGGCGGCGGTCTTGCCCTGCTGCGCCGCCACGGCATCGTCGCCGCCCATGGCCTGCTGGAAGCCGAGGCGCGTGCGCTCAACCCCGGCTTCATCGCGCGCATGACGCGCGGGCGCCCCTGGGTCACGCTGAAAATCGCCGCCAGCCTGGACGGCCGCACCGCACTGGCCAACGGCGTGAGCCAGTGGATCACCGGCCCGGCCGCGCGCAGCGACGTGCAGCGCTGGCGTGCCCGTTCCTGTGCCATCCTCACCGGCGTCGGCACCGTGCTGGCGGATGACCCCCGGCTCACCGTGCGCAAGTCCGAGACCGGCCGTCAGCCGCTGCGGGTGGTGGTGGACAGCCGGCTGCGCACGCCGCCGCAGGCGCGGGTGCTGCAGGGCGCATCCACCCTGATTGCCTGTCTCGCCGGGCAGGAGGAGCGCGCCGCGCGGCTGCGCGCGCTGGGGGCGGAAGTGCTGGAACTGCCGGCGCACGACGGGCGTGTCTGCCTCGCCAGCCTCATGCAGGCGCTGGCGGCGCGCGCAATCAACGAGGTGCTGGCGGAGGCCGGTGCGGTGCTCAACGGCGCGCTGCTGCAACAGGGCCTGGCGGACGAACTGCTGCTCTATTATGCGCCCATCCTGCTGGGCGACGCCGCGCGCGGCATGTTCGGCCTGCCCGCGTTCGCCGACATGGAACGGCGCATCCGGCTCGATCTCCTCGACATTGGCCGTGTCGGGCGCGACATTCGCGTGCGCGCCCGGCCGGCCGGGAAAGCCGGCACATGCTGATCGACACCCACTGCCACCTGGACGCCGACGAATTCGCCGCCGACCGCGATGCCGTGGTCGCGGCGGCGCGAGCGGCCGGCGTCGGCCTGCTGGTGCTGCCGGCGGTGGAACGTGCCAATTTCGATGCGGTGCTGGTGCTGGCGGCGCGTCATGCCTGCTGCGCCCCGGCGCTGGGCATTCATCCCCTGTATGTCGAACATGCCCGGCCTGACGACCTGGACGCGCTGCGCGCCCTGCTCTCGCGCGGGGCGGCGGTGGCGGTGGGCGAAATCGGTCTGGATCACTATGTGCCGGGGCTGGACCGGGCGCACCAGGCGTATTATTTCGTCGAGCAGTTGAAGCTCGCGCGCGAGTTCGATCTGCCGGTGCTGCTGCACATCCGCCGCGCGCAGGACGAAGTGCTCAAGCACCTGCGCCGCATCCGGGTGCGCGGCGGCATCGCCCATGCCTTCAACGGCAGCCTGCAGCAGGCGCAGGAATTCATCCGGCTGGGCTTCCGGCTGGGCTTCGGCGGCGCCATGACCTGGCCGCGCGCGCGGCGCATTCGCGAACTGGCGGCGACTCTGCCGCTGCAAGCCATCGTGCTGGAAACCGACGCGCCCGATATGCCGCCGGAATGGCTGGGCGGCCGCGCCCGCAACAGTCCGGAGCAGTTGCCGCGCATCGGCCGGGTGCTGGCCGAGCTGCGCGGCGAAGAAACGGCGGCGGTGCTGGCTGGCACCACGCGCAGCGCGCTGGAGGCGGTGCCGCGTCTGGCCGAGTTATGCACACGAGTTCAAGTATTACTTGAATAATGGCGTGAAACCCCGCACCAGTGTGAGGATGATTTATAACTCCTTGAATATCAAAATAAAATACATCAGCACAAATTTTGGGCGATTGGAAAAAACACTTATGTGCGGAGAAGTTACAATTCCAAGTCACAGCTATTCACAAAATTGTCCACAGATTTTGTGGATGAGTGCATGAACATCCGCGGTATCCCTTACCGTACCATCTGGCCGGTGGGTCATGCAGTGGCCGTCATCGACCAGACCCGCCTGCCGCATCATTTTGCCGTGGTGCAGTGGCATACCCTGGAAGATGTCGTGCACGGCATCCGCACCATGCAGGTGCGCGGCGCCCCGTTGATCGCCGCCGCCGCCGCCCATGGCATGGCACTGGCGCTGAGGGATGCGGCCGACGATGCCGCCTTGGAACGGGCTGCCCGGGCGCTGCTGGCATCCCGCCCCACCGCGGTCAACCTGCGCTGGGCGGTGCAGCGCATGCTGCGACGGCTGGCCGGTGTGGCCATGGCGGAGCGCTGCCATGCCGCCTGGCGTGAAGCCGCCGCCATCTGCGACGAGGATGTCGCGCTCAATCGGGCCATCAGCGAGCACGGGCTGGCTCTGCTGCACAAGCTCCATGTGGAAAAGGGGCGTCTGCTGCACATCCTCACGCACTGCAACGCCGGCTGGCTGGCGACGGTGGACTGGGGCACGGCGCTGGCGCCGGTCTATCGCGCCTTCGACGCCGGCATCCCGCTGCACGTGTGGGTGGACGAGACCCGCCCGCGCAACCAGGGGGCGGCGCTAACCGCCTGGGAGCTGGGCCAGCACGGCGTGCCGCATACCGTGATTGCCGACAACGCCGGTGGCCACCTGATGCAGCATGGCCGGGTGGATGCGGTCATCGTCGGTGCCGACCGGGTGACGACGACGGGCGACGTGTGCAACAAGATCGGCACCTACCTCAAGGCGCTCGCCGCTTTCGACAACGGCGTGCCGTTCTATGCCGCGGTGCCTTCGCCCACCATCGACTGGACAATGGCCGACGGCCTGCGTGATATCCCCATCGAGGAGCGCGATGCCGCCGAGGTGGCGTGCATAGACGGCCGCCTGCCGACGGGCGAAGTGGTGACGGTGGAACTGCTGCCACCCGGCAGCCCTGCCGCCAATCCGGCTTTCGACGTCACCCCGGCGCGGCTGGTGACCGGCATCCTCACCGAGCGCGGCCTGTGCCGGCCGCAGCAGCTCGCCGCCCTGTTCACCAGGGAGGACGGGGCATGACTCTGCGCGAGCAACTCCTGGCCACGGCGCGCGCCCTGGTGGCGTGCGGGCTCAACCGCGGCACTGCCGGCAACGTCAGCGTGCGCGATGGCGACGGCTTTCTGGTGACGCCTTCTGGCATGGCGGTGGAGATCATGATGCCGGAGGACATGGTGGCCATGGATCTCGCCGGACGGGCGCAGGGCACCCGCCCGCCCTCCAGTGAGTGGCGTTTCCACCGCGACATCCTGCGGACGCGCCCCGAGGTGGGCGCCGTCATCCACACCCACGCCGCGTTCGCCACCACACTCGCCTGCCTGCGCCGCGACGTGCCGGCCTTCCATTACATGGTCGCCGTAGCCGGCGGCAGCGACATCCGCTGCGCACCCTATGCCCTGTTTGGCTCACAGGCCTTGTCGGAAGCGGCGCTGGAAGCATTGCAGGGGCGCCGCGCCTGCCTGCTGGCCAATCACGGCATGATTGCCGTCGGCCGCGATCTCGCCGCCGCGCTGGACCTCGCGCGCGAGGTGGAAACCCTGTGCGAGCTGTACTGGCGCGCGCTGCAGGCAGGCGATCCGGTACTGCTGAGCGAGACGGAGATGGTGGAAGTGATGCGGCAGTTCCGGGGCTATGCCGGGTGGGCCGGCAAGTGATCCGGCGGGCGCCGGCTGCGTTGTGGCACCCCCCCGATTCGGGTAAAATCGCCTCCCGTCCGCCACAATTCGACCCATCCTCATGACCAAATACGTATTCGTCACCGGCGGCGTGGTTTCTTCCCTGGGCAAGGGCATCGCCGCGGCATCGCTGGGCGCCATCCTTGAATCCCGCGGCATCAAGGTCACCATGCTCAAGCTGGATCCCTACATCAACGTGGATCCCGGCACCATGAGTCCCTTTCAGCATGGGGAAGTGTTCGTCACCGACGACGGCGCCGAAACCGACCTCGACCTGGGCCATTACGAGCGCTTCATCAGCGCCCGCATGGGCAGGCGCAACAACTTCACCACCGGCCAGGTGTACGAATCCGTCATCAAGAAGGAACGGCGCGGCGAATACCTGGGCAAGACGGTGCAGGTGATCCCGCACATTACCGACGAGATCAAGCACAATATCAAGCGCGGCGCCGAGGGCGCCGACGTCGCCATCGTCGAGGTAGGCGGCACGGTGGGCGACATCGAGTCGCTGCCCTTCCTGGAAGCCATCCGCCAGATGGGCATCGAGGAAGGGCGTGGCAACACCTGCTACGTGCACCTCACCCTGCTGCCGTGGATTCCCACCGCCGGCGAACTGAAGACCAAGCCCACCCAGCACTCGGTGAAGGAGCTGCGCGAGATCGGCATCCAGCCCGACATCCTGCTGTGCCGTGCCGACCGGCCGATCCCGGACGAGGAGCGGCGCAAGATCGCGCTGTTTACCAACGTGCAGCCGGAAGCGGTGATTTCCGCCATCGACGCCGATTCCATCTACAAGATCCCCGGCATGCTGCACGACCAGATGCTGGACGAGATCGTCTGCCACAAGCTCGGCATCCTGGCGCGGGCGGCCGACCTCTCCGCCTGGAACAGGCTGATCGACGCGCTGGAAAACCCCAAACACGAGGTCGACATCGCCTTCGTCGGCAAGTACGTCGATCTCACCGAATCCTACAAGTCGCTCACCGAGGCGCTCATCCACGCCGGCATGCACACCCGCGCCAGGGTGCGCATCCACTACCTGGATTCCGAGGAAATCGAGCAGCACGGTTGCAGCGCGCTCGCCAACATGGACGCCATCCTGGTGCCGGGCGGCTTCGGCAGGCGCGGCACCGAGGGCAAGATCGCCGCCATCCGCTACGCGCGCGAGCACAAGGTGCCCTACCTCGGGATTTGCCTGGGTATGCAGCTCGCCGTGATCGAATTCGCCCGCCACCAGGCAGGGCTGGAGAAAGCCAACAGCACCGAGTTCGATGCTGATTCCGAGCATCCGGTCGTTGGCCTCATCACCGAGTGGAAAGACGCTTCCGGCAAGGTCGAAATGCGCGACGAGAATTCCGACCTCGGCGGCACCATGCGCCTGGGCGCACAGAAGTGCCCCATCGTGCCCGGCACCCTTGCCGAGAAAATCTACGGCAAGGAAGTCAACGAACGCCATCGCCACCGCTACGAATTCAACAACCATTATGTGGACCAGCTCAAGCTGGCTGGGCTGGTGGTGTCCGCACGCACACCGACCGAAAACCTGTGCGAGATGATCGAACTGCCGCAGGACGCGCATCCGTGGTTCGTGGCCTGCCAGTTCCACCCCGAATTCACCTCCAGCCCGCGTGCCGGCCACCCGCTGTTCAAGGCCTATGTGCAAGCGGCGATCGAACACAGGGAAGGAGGCAGGAAATGAAACGGTG
>JBBILG010000031.1:0-3053 GCA_037445085.1 Methylobacillus sp. | reverse complement strand
CGCCGGCCGCGATCAGGGAATTTTTCTCATCGCCGGTGGCAGCGCCGCGGCACGGAGCCTCGGCACGTGCGACCGCGGAGGCGCTCGCGGGCCGGCATGGAGGGGGGTGGCATGAAGCTGTGTGGTTTTGAAGTTGGGCTGGATCAGCCCTTGTTCCTGATCGCCGGCCCCTGCGTGATCGAGTCGGAACAACTGGCGCTGGATACCGCTGGCCGGCTCCAGGAAATGTGTGCCTCCCTGGGCGTCAACTTCCTCTACAAGTCGTCCTACGACAAGGCCAACCGCAGTTCCGCCAGGAGCTTCCGCGGCCTGGGGCTGGAGGATGGCTTGCGCATCCTGTCCGAAGTGAGGAGGCAGATCGGTGTGCCGGTGCTGACCGACGTGCATAACGAAACGGAGGTGCCGGAAGTCGCGGCCGTGGTCGATGTGCTGCAGACCCCGGCCTTCCTGTGCCGGCAGACCGATTTCATCCAGGCGTGCGCGGCCACGGGCTTGCCGGTCAACATCAAGAAGGGCCAGTTCATGGCGCCGTGGGACATGAAAAACGTGGTGGACAAGGCGCGTGCCGCCAACGGCGGCGCCGACACCATCATGGTGTGCGAGCGCGGCGTCTCCTTCGGCTACAATACCCTGGTGTCGGACATGCGTGCGCTGGCGGTGATGCGCGATACTGGCTGCCCGGTGGTGTTCGATGCCACCCACTCGGTGCAACAGCCGGGCGGGCAGGGCGACCGGAGCGGCGGCCAGCGCGAGTTCGTGCCGGTGCTGGCGCGCGCGGCGGTGGCCGCTGGCGTAGCCGGGGTGTTCATGGAAACCCACCCGAACCCGGCCGAGGCGCTGTCCGACGGCCCCAATGCCTGGCCGCTGTCCAGGATGCGGGAACTGCTGGAAACCCTGCTGGACATCGATGGCGTCGTCAAGAGGCACGGCTTCATCGAGCGGGAATTTTGAAGCACGCAGGGCCGCGGGGCGTAATCCATGCAGCCCACTCTAACTGGAAAAGGAACGAGCAATGAGTGCAATCGTAGACGTAGTGGCGCGCGAAATCCTGGATTCGCGGGGCAACCCCACCGTGGAAGCCGACGTGCTGCTGGAATCCGGCATCATCGGCCGCGCGGCCTCTCCCTCCGGCGCCTCCACCGGCAGCAAGGAGGCAATCGAACTGCGCGACGGCGACGAGCGTTATCTCGGCCGCGGGGTGCTGCGCGCGGTGGAAAACGTCAATACCGAAATCTGCGAAGCCATCATCGGCCTGGACGTCGAAGAACAGAGTTTCATCGACCACACCCTGATCGATCTCGATGGCACCGGCAACAAGAGCCGGCTGGGAGCGAATGCCATCCTCGCCGTGTCCATGGCCTGCGCCCGCGCCGCCGCCGAGGAATCCGGCCTGCCGCTGTACCGCTACCTGGGCGGCGCCGGCCGCATGCAGTTGCCGGTGCCGTTCATGAACATCATCAACGGCGGGGCGCACGCTTCCAACAGCATCGACATGCAGGAATTCATGATCATACCGGCCGGCCGGCCGAGTTTCCGTGAAGCCATCCGCTGCGGCGCGGAAGTGTTCCACACCCTGAAGAAGCTGCTGCACAAGAAGGGTTACGCCACCACGGTGGGCGACGAAGGCGGTTTCGCACCCGACCTGCCGAACAACGAATCGGCTCTGCAGTTCATCGTCGAGGCGATTTCCGCAGCCGGCTACGAGCCGGGCGGCGACGTGCTGATCGGGCTGGACTGCGCCAGCTCAGAGTTCTACAAGGATGGCCGCTATCACATCGAGGCCGAGGGGCTGCAACTAGGCTCCGAGCAGTTCGCCGACTATCTTGCGGCCTGGGTGGACAAGTATCCCATCGTCAGCATCGAGGACGGCATGAGCGAGTTCGACTGGGACGGCTGGAGCCTGCTCACCCAGCGCCTGGGCGATTCGGTGCAACTGGTGGGCGACGACCTGTTCGTCACCAATTCCAGGATACTCAAGGAAGGCATCCAGCGCGGGGTGGCCAATTCCATCCTGATCAAGGTCAACCAGATCGGCACGCTGACCGAGACCTTCGACGCCATCGAGACCGCCAAGCGCGCCGGCTACACTTCCATCATTTCGCACCGCTCCGGCGAGACCGAGGACACCACCATCGCCGACATCGCGGTGGCGACCAACGCCCTGCAGATCAAGACCGGTTCGCTGTCGCGTTCCGAGCGCACCGCCAAGTACAACCAGTTGCTACGCATCGAGGAGGAACTGGGCGAGAACAGCTATCCGGGGCGCGACGCCTTCTACCACCTGATCCGCTGAGCGCCGCCGGCCCGCCCGCATGCGCTGGCTGACCCTGCTCCTGCTCACCCTCATCGTCCTGCTGCAGTACCCGCTGTGGCTGGGCAAGGGAAGCTGGCTGCGGGTGTGGGACCTGAGCCGCCAGATCGAAACGCAGAAGGAGGCCAACGCAGCCCTCAAGGCGCGCAACGACGCGCTTGCGGCCGAGGTGCGTGACCTCAAGGCCGGCTATGCCGCGATCGAGGAGCGTGCCCGCAACGAGCTGGGCATGATCCGGCAGGACGAGATGTTCTATCAGGTCGTGCCCAGGCCGTCCGGGGCGCCGGCGGCCGCCGGCGCTTCCGATTAGCGTCTCCGCCAGGCGCGCCCACCCCAGATGCGCACGTATTCGATCCCCGACAGCAGCGTGGTGGCGAAGGTCAGCCACACGAGCGGCGTCAGCAGCGGCGCCATGGCGGCGATGCCGCCGGCGTGCGCCAGGATGGCCAGCACCAGCACGAACTGCAGCGCGGTATTCGCCTTGCTGATCAAGAGCGGCGCCACTTCCAGGCTGCCGGTCAGGCGCCGGTAAAGCAGCGCGCCGCCTATGATGACGAAGTCCCGCAGCAGCACCGCGGCCATCAGCCATAGCGGGAACAGCCCCTGCCAGGCCAGCAGCAGGATGCCGCAGGCGATCAGCAGCTTGTCCGCCAGCGGGTCGAGCAAGGCACCCAGCGGCGTGCCCTGGTTGTAATGGCGGGCGATGTAGCCGTCCAGCGCGTCGCTGATGCTGCCGACCAGA
>JBBILG010000030.1:7746-19082 GCA_037445085.1 Methylobacillus sp. | reverse complement strand
CAGCCTTAGCTTAGCCGACTGTCCGAAAAAACGTGACCGCCGCAAGTCGCGCGATCGGCTATCAATGGCATTCAGAATGCCACGCTCGAAACCAGCCCCCTTGCGCTGGAAGTGGGCGCGTAGGTAGCCCAGGAAATCATCCTTGGATACCACGCCCCCGGTGAGCGCGTCGCGCTGCCGGCCCAGTTCGGCAATCTTGGCATCGATATCAGACACCTGGCCAAGCAGCTCCTTGGCTGCGCTCTTGAGTTGCGAAACGATGTTTTTCAGTTCGGCCATGATCATGCCCCCGGCGTGAGGTTGACGGACAATTTGCCAGCGGCAAACGGGGCGTGCAGCGGTTCGATTGCGCCGCCTTGCAGCAAGGGGGCGGCTTGGTCTTCGGTCAAGTCCAGCGTGTCGCCTGGCTGGTATTTCTGCCCATCGTTCTTGATGGGGCTGATAACTGTCGGCGCGCGTTTAAATTTACCCAGGTGTGCGCGATGAAGAATGACCCAGGGGCGACAGCCGCCTGAGTGATCAGGACGGCTGGTTTTCAGTTTACAGGATCGCGCCTGTCAGAATGGCTCAGCGCGCCGATTACATCCGCTCGATCATCGACGCGCTGGCTTGATCGCTCGCCGCTCACTCTGCGACCGGCTCATCGCGCACCTCCGTCTGGTCTGAGCTCTCGACCGCGTTTGCGCCCGCATCCCCGACGTCATCGGCAAGGTCCGCGCCCGCCAGATCGGCACTGCCGTCCTGCGCATGGTAGACGAAGGTCCAGTCCGCATAGCTCAAAATGGGCCTGTCGCCGAAACTCTGCTGCAATGCGAAGTCAAAATGGGTTTTGAGCGGCACCCGGCGCGACAGGCTGTGCACGCCCACGATGCGTCCCTGCTCGTTGCGCAGCAACCCCCATTCCCGGCTGCCGGTCATCGGGTCTACGAAAATCCTGCGCAGATGATGCATGGGCTTGGCGTGGCGCCGATCCTGCAGGAGATCCTCCAGCCGCTGCGGGTACTGGTGGCTGCCATGCGGAGAACGTTCATAGTAGCTGCCGATGGCCCGCTGGTACTGGCGCCCGATGAACAGCAGGTCGGCTTCGCGCTCGCGCTGGGCCGACTGGGCGATGTCCGCAGCCGCCATGCCCAGCACCAGCATCAGCACGGTGAGCGCGGCTAGCAGGGCGATGTAGGCGAAGCCGGCCTGCCGACCGCTACCAGTCCGCGTAGGCGCTGCCATCGCTGGCCACTCCCTCGGCGCCGCTGCGCACGTCATACACGCCGGGCGACAGGTCGGGCGGCGGCAGCACAAGCCAGCTATCGCGCTGCTCGGTGACCGGATCCTCGGGAATTGCCCGCAGGTAGCGCTGCTCGACCAAGGCTTCCAGCGACGACGGATAGACGCCCTTGTCGCCATAGTAGTGGCTGATGGCGTCGCGCATCACGGCGAGGTCCTCCTTCAGCACGGCCTCGCGGGCCCGCTGCAGGCCATCGAAATAGCGCGGCAAGGCGATCGTCAGCAGCAGGGCGACGATGCCCATCACCACCATCAGTTCGACGAAGGTGAAGCCCCGCTCCGGTTTACCACTGGTTGTAGGGTATGCCATTGAGCCCTTTCGCGGTGTTCAGTGAATACACGTCGAACACGTCCTCGCCCTCGCGCGGCGCATCCGGCGGACTGCCGTAGCTGCGCTTGCCCCAGGTCTGCGCGGCAGGCGTCGGATCGTCGGTGGCCGGATGCATCGGGTCGCGCGGCAGGCGCCGCAGGAAGTAGATGGACTTGCGGCCGGCATCCTGGGCATCGACCACCCCGCTCTCCAGATCCTCGAGCCGGCGCGGGTAACCGGACTCCCCGGCCTCGCGGGGGATGCGCCCTTCGTCGCTGGCCTGTTTGTAGGCGTCGATGGCGCCTCGAATCTCGCGCAGCGCCTGACGCAGCTGCGCCTCCTTGTGGCGCGTCACGGCCAGCTCCACCGCCGGCACGGCGGCGGTCGCCAGCAGGGCGAGGATAGCCACCGTGATCACGATCTCGATGTAGGAGAAACCGGAGACACGCCGGGTATGCATTGCCATGACGGCTACTCCGCGGGCTCCTCGTCCGGTTCGGCAGGAGAACCGGGGCCATCCTCCAGCGGCGAGGCGATGCCGGCCGGGAGCGGGACGTTGAGCCCCTGGGGCCGCGGCGCCCGTTCTCCGGCGGGGCGCGCCGGTGCCGCGGCGGCCGGCCTGGGCGCCACCGTCACCGGCTGGCCCGGCACCAGGCGCGGGGCCGTCTGTACGCGGCCGGCCTGGTTCTCGCTGCCTGACCAGTACTCGGCCAGGGCCGACTCGGGCGCGCTCCTGGCACGGATGATGCGCGGGGTTACCGCCAGCACGATCTCGGTTTTGGTCTTTTCCGTACCGTGTCTGGAGAACAGTCGGCCGATCAGTGGGATATCGCCCAGCCCGGGGATCTTGTCGACGTTCTTGCGGTCTTCGTCGCTGATCAGGCCTGCCAGCACCTGGGTCTCGCCGTCAGCCAGGCGCAGCTGGGTCGAGGTGCTGCGGGTACCGATCTGGTAGACCACGGAACCGCTCTTGGTGGTGGTCGAGGCACCGATGGAACTGACGTCCAGGCTGAGCTTGATGCTGACGTCACCGCCCAGGCTGATGGTCGGCTCGACCTCGAGCTTGAGGCCGGCATCGATGTATTGCACGTTCTCCGAGATCACCCCGGTGGAGGACACGTTGGACGTGATGATGGGCACCCGGTCGCCAATATGGATGCGCGCCTTGTCACGGTTCTTGACCCGTACGCGCGGATTGGCCAGCAGGTTGACGTTGGCGTCCACACCCTTGAAGCTGAGGCCCGGACTGGGGGTCACGCCGATGTCTGCACTGCCGAGTTTTTTCAGGGCGTCGAGCGTCAGCACGGCATCCTCGGCCGTCAGCACCGAAAGCTGGGTCGGCCAGGTCACGCCAAGATTGAGGTCGCGCGTGCGCTGCAGCTCAAGCACTTCCAGTTCCAGCATCACCTCGGGCTCGGCGACGTCCTGCGAGGCGATCAGTTTCTCCGCCAGCACCATGATTTCGGGCACGTCCTTGATCACGATCATCGGCAGCCGGTCGTCGGTCTGCACCTGCTTGATGCCCAGCATGGACTTGAGCATGCCAGCCACCGTCTTGGGATCGGCATATTCGAGGAAGAAGCTGCGGATGACCAGGTCCTGGTAGTCGCGCAGCTTGTTGGCGGTGTTGGGGTAGAGGATCACGGTGTTCTCGTTGAGAACCTTCTTCTGCAGCCGGTTGCTCTGCGCCAGCATGTCCACGGCATCCTCCAGGCCAACGCTTTTCACGAACAGCGTGGCTTTCTGGTCGCTGCGCACGTCCTTGTCGAGGATGAAGTTGACGCCGGTGCCGCGCGCCAGCGCCTCGATGATCACCTTGAGCCCGACGTCGCGGAACTCCAGCGTGACAGGATTCGGATAGGCGAGGCGCTTGCGCATGCTCTCGATGCGGCGGGCCTCCTGCTTGCCCAGCAAGCCCTTGTAGAGGCCGCGCGCCTCGACGTTGTCAGGGTTCTCTACCAGGATTCCGCGCAGCAGCGCCGCTGCGCGCTCCTCGTCATCCTCGGACTGCCCCAGCAGCGGCTTTGCCTGCTGCAACATCTCGATATGCCGGTGCCGCGCCGCGACCTGGCTCAAGCCCTCGGCGGCCCGCAGGTTTCCCGGAGACAAGGCTTGCAGATCGAGATAGGCCCGCTCTGCCGTCGCCAAGTCACCGGAGCCCAAGGCTGCGTCACCCAGGCGCACCAGCCGGTAGACCTCGGCATCGCGCTCGCGCACCGCCTGCGCTCGGCCTTCAACTTCGGCGGCGCTACCAGCCTGCACGCTGGCGCTATCCGCCTTCTTCACGAAGCCATCCAGGGTGTCGCACGCCACCAGCCCCACCAGTGCCAGCAGCGATGGCACCCCCACGCGTATCCACTGCATTCGTAATTTATTCAAGGCGATGCCCAACGTTCATGGTCTGTGTCATGTTCAACGGCAAATATAGCAGTTCGATGCGGCCGCCCTCCAGCCTGAGCAGCCGGTAATCCCGCCCCAGCATGTCGCCCTCTTGCACCACGTGCAGCGTCTGCCCGTCCTGCAGGAACAGCTTGGTGCGCCCTTCCTCGACCATCCGGCCAACAAAGCTGAACCGCAGCGGAGGCGGTGCCGGCGGCGCTTCGGCAAGCGGTGGCTGCGCCGTGCGATCGGGCCTGGCCTCGCGCACTGCAAACAGGTCGACATAGGCCTCTGCCGCCGGATGCCTGCCCAGCAATTCCAGCTGCGGCGCAAGATCGGCACCTGCCCCCTCGGCGCCATGCGGCTGCACCGGCTCGGCCGGCCGGTCAGGCGCCGGGGCCTGCCAGACGAGCAGCAGCGTCACGGCCAGCGCGACACCCAGCCAGCGCGTGCGGCTCCATGCGGGTGGCGCGCTCATGGCCGCACCAGGTAAAAAGTCAGGCGAATGCTGGCGCGCACTGTTTCCTCCCGGACGCTGCCGCGGCTGAACCCGAGCGCATCGATCGCCACGTGCGGCAATGCGGCCAGCGCATCGTCCAGAAAGGCGCGCGTGTCCGGATACGGGGCGTCCAGGACGAAGCTTACCTGGCAGCGCTGCAGGGGTTCGTCACGCCGGCGCTCCCACTTGTAGCTGACTTCTCCCGGCGCAAGCCCGTACGCGCCTGCCGTGTCGAACAAGGCTTGCAGTTGCGTCGGGAACGCATCGGCCGCAGGAAACCCTTGCAGGAAGGTCACGGGGGCCGGCGGCAGGACCATCGCCGGCCGCGCCCGAGCCGGTTGCGGCTGGCGCTCCAGTTCGGCCAGGCGCTGCTGCGCCGGCCACAAAACCAGAACCAGGTACACGGCCAGGGCGCACGCCAGTACGAGCGCCAGCAGGGCGGGCAATCCGAGCCGCTCGGCCGAGCGTGCCAGCATCCAGCGGAGCCTGTTCATGGCGCAGGATGCTCCGCCCATTCCGCCGTCAGCGTGAAAGCGAGGGCCTGCCGACCGTCCTCCTCCATCGGCCGCTGGCTGTTCAGAACCACCTCCCCAAGAACGGCCTGGGCGCGCAACCTGGAGAGATATTCCGCCAGTGCCGCAAAACTTGCCGCCTCCCCGCTCAGCTGGACTTCGCCCTTGCGCGGGTTGGGCTGCAGCACGAGTAGCTGCACGCGGCTGTCCTGCGCCTGCTCCAGCGCAGCCAGCAACTCCCCCCACGGCCTGTTCAAGGCCCGCGCAGCCTCGTTCGCGACCAGCAGCTCGCGCTGGCCGGACTCGGCCGCGGCTGGCAGGACGGCCTGGCCCGCCGCCTCAGAAGCCGACTGCAGTCCGGCGCTCCGGCTATCCACCGCCCGATGCCATTGGACTGCGACCACAAACAGCCCGCAGACCAGCAGCAGCGCGGTGATGCCAACGCTGCGGCGGCGGCCTGCGCGATCATCCGAGAAATCCAGTTCCAGCCGCTTCATGTCTAGAGTTCCGCCAGCTGCAAGGGCGAGGTGCCCGGCGCCCGCTGCAGGCCAACGTGGCTCATGCCGGCAGGATACGTGACGGGCAGCAAGGTCTCGTCACCAAAGCAAGCCAGCAGCCCTGGGCTGTGCGCTCCGTCCCGGCGCGCGGCACGCTCGAGCAGCGCTGCGGCGGATGCCGGCTCCTCCCCGGCCAGCGGATGCGCCAGGGAGAATCGCTCCCAGCGCCCTGCGGCCAGTTCAGCCAGCAGCAGGCGTTGCGGCCCGGCCAGCAGCAGCCAGGCGGTGGCCGGCAACTGCCGGCGATGGCGGTTGAACACCGCCATCAGATCCGGCTCGATCGACGTCAGCCGCCAACGCATGTCACCTGCCAAGCGCTGCAGTTCGTCCAGCAGCGCGCGCTCCAGCGCACAGGCCACTGCCGGCGCGCCATGGCCCTGCAATGAAACGCGCACCACCCAGTCATCGGCGACGGCCCCGTACAGTTGGCGCAGGGCATGCGCGCCGAGCGCCTGCCAGTCCCGCGCAGCGACCACGGCGGGCTGCGGCGGCAGCACGGCATAGCGCACGTAAGGTGCGGAAAGGATGATACGCGCGCGCCGGATCGCCAAGCCTTGCGCCATGTCGCGCAAGGCATCGAGCAGCGTCTTCCAGTCCGAGGCCTCGCCCTGCATGAGCAGACGGGACTTGCCGCCCTGGCTCATGGCGATGCCCTCGGGCGCCAGCGCCAGCGTGGCCGGGCTAGACCAGAGCCGTGACACGGTTGACCTCCTCCACGGTGGTTTCGCCGCGCCAGACCATCTCCAGTGCCGCCTCGCGCAGCAAGCGGGTGCCCTGGTTGCGCGCGTGCTCCTTGATCTGCCGCACTGCGGCGCGTGCGGCAATCAGCTCGCGCAGTTCGTCGTCCAGCGTCAGCACTTCCGCCACCGCGCGCCGTCCCTTGTAGCCGGTGCCGCGGCAGGCACCGCAGCCCTTGCCGCGCAGCGGGCGGGCATGTTCCGGCGGTGCGGCCCCCGCCAGCTCGGCAAGCCCGGCGTCCAGCGGCACTGGCTCGGCGCAGTTGCGGCATACCGTGCGCAGCAGGCGCTGGGCGATGACGATGTTGAGCGCGGAGACGAAGCTGTAGGGGTCGACTCCCATGTGCATGAAGCGACCCAGGACGTCGAACACGTTGTTGGCGTGCACGGTGGTGAACACCAGGTGGCCGGTCAGTGCGGACTGGATGGCGATCTGCGCCGTTTCCTGGTCGCGGATCTCGCCCACCATGATCTTGTCCGGGTCGTGGCGCAGGATGGAGCGCAGTCCGCGCGCGAAAGTCAGCCCCTTCTTCTCGTTGACCGGGATCTGCAGCACGCCCGCCAGCTGGTACTCGACCGGGTCCTCGATGGTGATGATCTTGTCCAGCCCGTGGTTGATCTCGCTGATCGCCGCGTACAGCGTAGTGGTCTTGCCGCTGCCGGTGGGCCCGGTGACCAGCACCATGCCGTAGGGGTTGAGGAAATGGCGGCGCATCACCGCCATCACCGTCTCGTCGAAGCCCAGGTAGTCGAGCCGCAGGCCCTTGACGTGGTCGGCCAGGGCCTGCTTGTCGAGCACGCGGATCACCACGTCCTCGCCGTGAATGCTGGGCATCACCGACACGCGGAAGTCCACGTCACGGCCGCGGTACACCGCGCGAAAACGACCGTCCTGCGGCACCCGCTGCTCGGTGATGTCGAGCTCGGCCATCACTTTGACGCGCGAGATCACCTGCTCGGCGATGGCCTGCTCGCTGACCGCGCCGACCTGGCTCATCACCCCGTCCAGCCGGTACTTGATGGCGAGCCCGCCGGGCAGCATCTCCAGATGGATGTCGCTGGCGTCGGCCTTGAGCGCGTCATACAGCGTGGAACGTACCAGCTTGACCACCGGGCTGGCATCGCCCTCGATGCTGTGCAGCGAGAGCTCTTCGGCGCTGCTGGCCGCGGCCCCCTCGCTGCTGGCCGCGCCGAGGGCGGTTTCCACCGCATGCAGCGATTCTTCCTGCCTGGCCAGGTAGGCCGCCACGTCGGCGCGATGGGCGAGCCGCATCGCGAAAGCCCCGCCCATGCGTTCGGCCGCCCAGGCCGCAAGACCATCGTCGAACACGTCGGCAAACGCCAGCAGCATGCGCCCGCCTTCTGCGCGCAACGCCACGCACTCGCGCTGCAAGGCCTCGGAGTAAGAAACACGGTCGAAGGCGGGTGTGCAGGCCAGCATGCCGTCGAGATCCATGGGGACGTAGGCATACAGCCTGGCGAGCCCGGCCACCAGTTCCGCGGGAGCCAGCCCGTCCACCTCCTCCAGCAGTTCGATGGCCCGCCGGTGCGTCTGTGCCGCCTCCGCATGCGCGCGCCGCACGGCAGCCGCCACACTGTCGGTCAAATCCATGGGGGCGCTCATTGGAGGCCGCTCGCCAGTTCGAAGATGGGCAAGTACATCAGCAGCACGATCAGCCCGATCAATATGCCGATCGCCGCCATCAGCAGCGGTTCGAACAGCTTGGTGAAGGCATCCACCCAGCGCAGCATTTCCTCCTCGTGGAACGCCGCAGCACGCTCCATCATGACATCCAGTCGCCCGGAGCGCTCGCCGGCGCGAAACAGCTGCACCGCGACCGGGGTGGCCAGGCCACAGGCCACCATGGCATCCGAGAACGGACGCCCCTCGCTGATCATGCCCCTGGCCCTGTCCACGCTCTGGCGCAAGGCATGCCCGAGCAGATCGTTGATCATGCCCAGCGCGGTGACCACGGGAATGCCACTGCGCAACAGCATCGCAAAGGTGCGATAGAACCGACTCAGATGATAGATGCGCAGCCGTCGTCCAAGGTATGGCAATTCGGTGACCCATGCGGCCATGCGCGCCCGCACGGCAGCCTGGGCGAGCATGGCCGCGCCAGCCCCCAGCAGCACCGCCATTCCAGCCAGCATCAGCAGGCCGTGCTGCTCGACAGCCTGCCCCAGGCCCAGCAGCACTTCGGAAGGCAGCGAAAGTTCGCTGGCACGCGCCTCGTAGATGCGGCTGAAGCGCGGCACCACGTAGCCTAGCAGGAAGGCCAGAACCGCGAACCCGAACGCGAGCACCAGCGCAGGGTAGATCGAAGCGCTGACGATGCGCTTCCTGAGCAAATCCACCTGTTCCAGATACATCGCGTAGCGGGAAAGGCCCTCGGCCAAATTGCCGGTGGTCTCGCAGGCGCGCACGGCACCCACGAACAGTCCGGGGAAATGCCGCGGCTGGGCCGCCAGCGCATCCGACAGGGTCCTGCCCTCGCGCAGCCTCTCGAGCAGCCCGGCAAGCGCCGCGCGGGTCTCGGCTTTTTCTTCCTTTTGCGCCAGGGTTTCCAGGCACTCCGGCAAGGTCAGGCCCGCTTCGATCAGCACACGCAGTTCCTGGCAGAACAACAGCAACGGAAAAGCGCCGCGACGCGCCTGCAGCCCCGCCAGGCCGCCCTGCTCGATGCGCAGCACGGTGAACCCCTGCTGCTCGGCCAGACGCCGCGCCTCATCGACGTTCGCCGCTTCCAGCCGCAGGGGCGACGGGGCCGCATCCGGGCGCATGACTCTGAGCAGGTATTGCATGTTCAGCCGGATTCAATCGTTGTAGATATCGGCATGGTCCTCGCTCCCCCCCGGCTTGCCGTCCTTGCCGTAGGAGAACAGGTCATACTCCCGGCGCTCGCCCGGAATCCGGTACTGGTAGGGCTGGCCCCAGGGATCGAGCGGCAGCGCCTTTTCCAGGTAAGGGCCTTGCCACCCGCCCACACCCTCGGGCGCAGTCGCCAGCGCCTGCAGGCCAGCCTCCTGCGGCGGATAATGCCCGGTATCCAGCCGATACAGGTCCAGCGCCTTGGACAGCGCACTGATCTGCGCCCGCGCGGCCTTGATCTCGGATTTACCCAGTTGGGTGAAATAGCGCGGGGCGACATAGCCGACCAGCAGGCCGATGATCACCATCACGACCAGCAGTTCGAGCAGGGTAAAACCGGAGTGCCTGGATTTCATGGGGCAGGGGTTCCGTTGATCGGTTCTATTGCCGGGATTATGGCAGAAAAAACCCCCGCCGATAGCGGGGGTCTGGTTCCAGTGCTGATGCGAGTGCACAAGCGATCGAGGCCGATCCTATGCCTGCACAAAGCCCTGGTTTCTATCAGGGGGCGGTATTGGTGACACTGATGTCGTTCACCGGGTCTCCCACACCACAAGCCGGGTGTTCGAACAGCGCATCCGGGGGGCTATCAACAAGCGTCAGCCGGTCGTTGTTGGGCGCGTTGTCCAGCCCGAGATTGGCGCGCAGGTGGAAGGCAAAGGCGTGGTCGCGGCAGGAGGTGTCGCCGGAGGCGCCGACCGCGCCCACTTTCACGCCGCCGCTGTTGTACAGCGCCACTCCGCCGCCGAACACGTTCACGCCACCGAAACGCTTGTTCCTGAGAAAATCGGAATTCCTGCCATTTTGGCTGGGGCTGCACCGTAGGCCCTGGAGGCATCCACCGGATTGCTGTGCTGCAAGCCGTACAGGCTGCCACCCGGTTGTACCGCGGCATACACGGCACCACTGGGGATCGACAGGTCGTCGAGGCTGAACGCGTTGGCGGTGTTGGCCTTTTGCGCGGAAATCAGGCGGCTGCCCAGCCAGGCCTTGTTGCCTGCCAGAGCGCCGGTATTGGGCGACCCGTCCGTTGAATACACATGGCAGACCAGGCCGGTCTCATCCACCATGGTGGCCCACATCGGCAGGCCGAAGCCGAACTGGTCGGTGTCGATGGCCGCCTCATCGGCGGCATCCTCGAAAGCCGCGCGCGAAACATCCCTGCACCCCGCCTGGACGGCGCCTGCCGCGAACATCAGTAACGGCGGCTGCGACCAGCATCGCAAGCCCTTGTTTTGTTTTCATTTTCTGCCCCTTTCACGTCAATTGGATTGTAGAATCAATCAGCGAAGCCTTTCGCTGCGGATCTCCGCTCAATGGATACTACTCTTGGGCCGCCTTTGAAGCAATATCCCAAAATACCGGCACGCTGGCGCGCGAGAACTGCTCGGCCAAGGCCTGCAGGGTGACGGACTTGCCGGTTCCGGTGGCGCCCGCCACGAGACCGTGACGGTTTGCCATGCGCGGCGGCAGGTGGAGCGGCTTGTCGCCGGATTTGGCTATGAGCAGGGGGAACGGCCATACGGGTTCCTCGGAACTGTCTCAGAAATCGCCCCGGCGTGCCATGTCCAGCATCCAGATCAGTGTCTCTTCCAGTTGCTGGGCCGCCTTGCGGGCGCGTTCGGTGGGTTGCCTGATGTGGCGCAGCGCATAGGTCGGCCGGTCCAGGGCGAGATGAAGCCGCCCTGCCCGCTCGTAGAGCGCGATGCGACAGGGCGCGAATACGGAGAACTCGGGGTGGTCGAGCAGAATTTCAGCGCCCAGCCCCAGGCTGCAATAGGTCCAGACTTCCATCACCCCTCGCAGGGGGATGCCGCGTTGCTGGATGTGTTCGCCGATGGGGAAATGCGCCGGGCTGACGAAATTCTTGCCCGCGGCGGCGCTTTTCAGGCTGTCCACCACGTCTTCGTACCCCACGCCCGGCTCCACCCTGACCTCGTAGATCGGGTTGCCGGGATCCACGGGCGGCAGCGGGGTGGCCGCGAGCACCCCACCGGCCTGGCAAAGCAGCCAGACGGCCAACAGTCTTTTCATGGATCGGCTTCCTTCTGCGCGCTGCGAGTTCACTTATAATACGCGCCATTTTTCCCATGGAAGAAGGATCTGGCGATGTCCGACAATCTGCAGGATGGTTCCATAGACGCCTACACCCCCACCCAGATGGCCTACCGGGTGGAAACCGCGGGGGT